>DASXXQ010000324.1:0-3051 GCA_036502985.1 Buttiauxella sp. | reverse complement strand
GTTGCGCTTTGGCACACCGCACCAGACGACACTGTTAGTTGAGCAGGTTCGTGCGCTTGCAATAAGCCATTTAGCGCACGATGTGAATGCCTCTGCCCGCACACGTCATTACTACTATGAGTGGCTGATTTTTCCTTCGACTTCAGGCATGTTGGAAAGCAAAGAAACACTGGCCTGGCTTGGCGATGATTGCGACAGCGAGCAGCAGCCGGTGAGTTTTGCAACCACTCAGACCCACCAGGGTGTTTCCCTCGGAATGCCACGTATTTGTTCGGCCATGCGTCTGGGAAGTGCGATGGTCGATGAAGTTTTTATCCAGGTGTGATCTGGGTATTAATAATATACGGGAAACCTTCTTTTTCACTTGAATGGGAACATAGGATATGGTCTATTCGCCACATTGTAATTTTATATTAAAGAATGTTTCGCCATATTAACTTTATATCATTGGCGCATATATTCATGGAAGATATACGTGCCTATTCAAATATTATCTATTCTGCGTGTTTTTATCTGCCTTATAACGTTAATAAGTTATCCTTTATATTCGGCTCCTCTGAGCCCCGCAGACCGCGATTTGCTTCGTCAAAATCAGCAAGATTTATTGTTGCAAAATCAACAGCAAAGAAATGAATTACAGCGCAGTTTCACACCTGAGAACCTTGCGGAACCTGCACCTGCTATAACTAACGGGCCCTGCTTTACTCTTCATAAAATTAGCATCAATAACGCCACTCTACTTTCAGATAACGCCCGCGTTGACTTTGAAAAACAATATGTTGATCGCTGTGTTGGGATGCCGGAAATTTCCCAATTAGTACGGAATGTTTCTGACTGGTATATTTACAAGGGTTATATAACCAGCCGTGCATTTATCACTGAGCAGGATTTATCACAGGGTGAATTAACGATTTCGGTGCTGGAAGGACGATTAGAAAAAATAACTATCGAAGGGGCGTCCTCCAGCCAACTGCATATGGCATTTCCTGGCCTTGAAGGCAAAATCCTGAACCTGCGCGACATTGAGCAGGGTATGGAGCAGATTAACCGGTTACGCCGCAATCCGGTTCAGATTGAAATTCTGCCTGGCGAAAAACCAGGCTATTCCATCGTCAATCTCACTGCTACACCGGAGTTTCCGATCAGTGTTTCGATGGGGTTTGATAACAGCGGTCAAAAAAGTACGGGTACCGGGCAACTTAATGGCTCGTTAACGGGGAATAACCTACTTGGGCTGGCAGATAAATGGTTTGTTAGCGGTGCGCGCAGTAGTGATTTTTCTTCCTCTCATGATGCCCAAAGTGTGCAGGCCGGGCTGAGCATTCCCTACGGATACAACCTGTTTGATTACAGCTATAGCTGGAGCAATTACCTCAATACCATCAATAACAACGGTTTTTTCTGGGCATCAACAGGTGACAGCCAAACACACCGTTTTACCGCGTCTCGGGTGCTATTTCGCGATGGAGAGATTAAAACCGGTGCATCTATGGGATTTACGCATCAAATCAGCCGTAACTATCTCAATGATGTGCCACTCGAAAGCAGCAGTCGCAAACTCTCCAGCGTGTTATTTGGGCTGAATCATACGCAAAAAATAGTGGGTGGCGTTGCCACGTTTAACCCGACATTCAGCCACGGTGTACCCTGGCTTGGCGCGGAGAATGACCATGGCAAAAATGGCGATATGCCAAAAGCTGGCTTCAAAAAATGGAGTGCGAATAGCAGTTTCCAGCTTCCGATTGCTAACGACTTATGGTGGCTGAGCAGTATTTACGGGCAGTGGTCACCAGACAGACTTTACGGTAGTGAACGCCTGACCCTCGGCGGTGAAAGCTCGGTTCGCGGTTTTAAAGAGCAGTATTTATCCGGTGATAACGGGGGGTACTGGCGTAATGAACTCAACTACATGTTGTTCACATTGCCGATTATCGGACAGGTTAGCAGTGTGGTGGCGCTGGATGGTGGGTGGTTGCAAAAAGATCAACACGACCCATGGGCCTCGGGAACATTGTGGGGGGCGGCGGTGGGGTTATCGAGCAGCAATCGCTATTACTCCAGCCAGTTTACCGTTGGTACGCCCGTGAAATATCCGGATTGGCTGGCCCCCGATCACCTGAGCATTTATTACCGCATTAGTATTGTTTTGTGAGGCAAAAGATTATGGATGATCATCAGAAACCTGTTTGTTTTGCTCAGCGCCTGTTGAGCTATTTAATTTGTGCCTTGCTTGCGGGACAGCCTATTTTCCCGGCATTTGCTGCACCAACTCCGGCGAACAAAACCACTCAGATGGACCAGGCGGCAAATGGCGTACCGGTGGTGAATATCGCCACCCCGAACGGAGCCGGGATTTCGCACAACCAGTTTCAGGACTACAACGTTGGCAAAGAGGGACTCATCCTCAACAACGCCACCGACAAGCTCAACCAGACGCAACTTGGCGGGCTGATTCAGAACAACCCGAATCTGAAAACCGGGCA
Source organism: Buttiauxella sp. (assembly GCA_036502985.1). Classification (GTDB taxonomy): domain Bacteria; phylum Pseudomonadota; class Gammaproteobacteria; order Enterobacterales; family Enterobacteriaceae; genus Buttiauxella. Next base: position 568 of record DASXXQ010000324.1, on the reverse strand, counting down.
GGAAGCGAAAGGCATCATCAACGAAGTGATTGGCGGCAACCGTTCACAGCTCCAGGGCTATACCGAAGTGGCGGGTAAAGCGGCGAATGTGATGATCGCCAACCCGTACGGCATCACCTGTAACGGCTGCGGATTTATCAACACCCCGCAGGCAACCCTGACCACCGGCAAACCAGTATTCGCCGCCGACGGCAGTTTACAGGCGCTGGATGTCAGAAAAGGTAGCATCACCCTTGAAGGCCAGGGGATCGATGCCAGCGGCAGCGATGCACTGTCGATAATCTCCCGTGCTACCGAAGTGAACGCCGCCATTCATGCGAAAGATTTGAAGGTGATCGTCGGAGCCAACCGGGTGAACGCCGATGGCAGCGTGCAGGCGCAACAGGGGGACGGTGCGGCCCCCATAGTGGCGGTGGATACCGGCGCGTTAGGCGGGATGTACGCCAACCGCATTCATCTGGTGTCCAGTGAGAAAGGGGTCGGGGTAAACCTCGGTGACCTGAACGCTCGTCAGGGGGATATCACCCTTGATGCGAACGGTCAGCTCACGGTACATAACAGCCTTGCC
>DASXXQ010000323.1:0-2850 GCA_036502985.1 Buttiauxella sp. | reverse complement strand
ATTGACTAATGGAAAGGATGTTTTGCAGCCTGAAAAATGAATGGCTTCCTAAAGACGGGTATGGTGATTTTACCCATGCAGTACGCGATATAAACCTGTGGGTATGATCCCGCGCCCGTTGTCACCATGCCTTGTTCTGCCCCAACCTTGATATACAGGAAATGTCCGAAAAAATACCTTTTCACGCTGTTGTTGTTTGTATTTCACCCTTACTGCATTCAAAATGCACAAAATTGTAAATAAATGTCATTAAGCACAGTAAGATAATAACTACTATAAATAACAAGGATCGTTATGAAGGCTTTCTATCCGGCGCTGTTATTACTGGCGCTTAGCCAACCTGTATTTTCCGCCTTCTTATCACCCGCAGATCGCGACAGCATCGAACAACAGCAACAGCAATTACTCAACCAGAACCAGCAACAGCGTGACTCGCTGGAGCGCGCAGTGCCATTAACCCGCCCCTCGCAGCCTGAAAAAACCGTGCCTGCGACTGGGCCGTGTTTCACCATCAGTCGCATTGTGCTTGACGGTGCCACGCTTATTGATGCCCGCAGACAGCAGAAACTACTTTCCCCCTGGCTGAATCAGTGCCTCGACATGGCGCGTATTAATCAGCTCACCCGGCAGGTTTCAGACTGGTACATCAGCCGGGGTTATATCACCAGCCGCGCGTTCTTGACTGAACAGGATCTGCGTTCCGGCGAGTTACATCTGGTGGTACTCGAAGGCAGGCTTGAAAAAATCCGCATGGACGGAGCCCCCGAACGCGAATTAAAAATGGTGTTCCCTGGACTGGAAGGAAACATTCTTAACCTGCGCGATATTGAACAGGGAATGGAGCAAATTAACCGCACCCGTACCACACCGGTTCAGATTGAAATTTTACCAGCAGATAAACAGGGCTGGTCGGTGGTGCATCTCACTGCAAATCCGGAATTTCCGCTTGCAGGCTCCGTGGGTTTCGATAACAGCGGGCAGAAAAGTACCGGCGTCGGGCAAATTAGTGGCGGACTGACCGGAAATAACCTCATAGGCCTGGCCGACAGCTGGTTTGTCAGCGGTGGGCGCAGCAGCGCATTTTCAAACTCGAAAGATGCGCAGAACGTTGCCGCCGGGGTCAGCATTCCTTATGGCTACAGCCTGCTCGATTACAGCTACAGCTGGAATAACTACCTCAACACTATTGATAACCGTGGTTATCTCTGGCGCTCAAGCGGTGATACCGAAACCCACCGCGTTAATCTCTCGCACACGTTATATCGCGATGGGGATATCAAAACCGGCGTTTCTGTTGGCCTGAGCCACCGTATTAATCGCAATTATCTGGACGATGCACTGCTGGAAAGCAGCAGTCGCAAGCTCACCAGCCTGTTGTTTGGTCTGAACCATACGCAAAAAATGTTTGGTGGGGTGGCAACGCTTAACCCGACCTTCAGCCGTGGCATGCCATGGTTCGATGCCCGGATTGACGGTAATCAGAAGGGTGATTTACCGAAAGCACAGTTCCGAAAATGGAGCCTGAACGCCAGTTTCCAGCGCCCGGTAACGGAGGATCTGTGGTGGCTGGCAAGCATGTATGGTCAGTGGACGCCGGACCGTCTGTACGGCAGCGAACGCATGACTATCGGCGGCGAAAGCTCGGTACGCGGCTTCAAAGAACAAAGTATTTCCGGGGACAACGGAAGCTACTGGCGCAACGAACTGAATTACACCCTAATGACGCTGCCGGCGATCGGCCAGGTCAGCGCACTGGCGGCCCTCGACGGCGGCTGGCTGCATTCCAACAAGCTTGACCCCTGGTCCAGCGGCACGCTGTGGGGCAGTGCCGTCGGGTTAAAAACCACCAACCGCTGGATATCCACTTCCTGGTCCGTGGGGATCCCTCTTATTTATCCGGACTGGCTTGGCCCGGATCACGTCAGCATTTACGCCCGCGTTGCCGTCGCATTTTAAGGATAAAAGAAGATGAATCAGCCTCCCGTTCGCCTGACCCGGCGACTGCTCAGCTATCTGATTAGCGCCCTGCTGGCCACACAGCCCTTGCTGCCTGCGGTCGGGGCGGTCATCACGCCGGCCGGCAGCACACAGATGGACCAGGCGGCAAATGGCGTACCGGTGGTGAATATCGCCACCCCGAACGGAGCCGGGATTTCGCACAACCAGTTTCAGGACTACAACGTCGGCAAAGAGGGACTCATCCTCAACAACGCCACCGGGCAACTGAACCAGACGCAGCTTGGCGGGCTAATTCAAAACAACCCGAATCTGAAAACCGGGCAGGAAGCGAAAGGCATTATCAACGAAGTGATTGGCGGCAACCGTTCACAGCTCCAGGGCTATACCGAAGTGGCGGGTAAAGCGGCGAATGTGATGGTCGCCAACCCGTACGGCATCACCTGTAACGGCTGCGGATTTATCAACACCCCGCAGGCAACACTGACCACCGGCAAACCGGTATTCGCCGCCGACGGCAGTTTACAAGCGCTGGATGTCAGAAAAGGTAGCATCACCCTTGAAGGTCAGGGGATCGATGCAAGCGGCAGCGATGCACTGTCGATAATCTCCCGTGCTACCGAAGTGAACGCCGCCATTCATGCGAAAGATTTGAAGGTGATCGTCGGAGCCAACCGGGTGCACGCCGATGGCAGCGTGCAGGCGCAACAGGGGGACGGTGCGGCCCCCATAGTGGCGGTGGATACTGGCGCATTAGGCGGGATGTACGCCAACCGCATTCATCTGGTGTCCAGTGAGAAAGGGGTCGGGGTAAACCTCGGTGACCTGAACGCTCGTCAGGGGGATATCACCCTTGATGCGAACGGTCAGCTCACGGTACATAACAGCCTTGCC
>DASXXQ010000322.1:0-20946 GCA_036502985.1 Buttiauxella sp. | reverse complement strand
GTCACCACCGTCTTCGGTTCGTAGGCACTGAACATCATCAGCACCGGGATCACAATGATGATCATCATTTCCAAAAGCGCCTGGATCATCGGCAACGCCTGCTTCAACGCATCAAAACCGGGTATAGCTTCAGCCTGCTTTAGGCCCACACCGATGGTCGAAACAAGCCGGGTGACGTTACCGGTCAACCCTGAACTCGTGTCATTGCTGCCGACTGCGTAAGTTTCCCCGCCTCCTCCTGATAAACCGACATTACGGGGACTCACTAGCCAGCGCATCGCCATCTCTTCCCACTGGCCTTGACTAAACTTACGCTGCAGCTCGCTTTTAGTGGAGTCATCAATGTTGGCCAGCACCCGGGCTTTCAGACCGTTGGTACCGTCAGACCACCACTGTTTACAGGTCGGATAGCCCCCTTTCCCGACGTCGGGATAGCCGCTGTCCCGGGCGTTGTCGTAGGGCCACTGACTGCGCGGCTCGGTCGAGGTGTAATAGTCATAATATCCCCCGGTATTAAGGAAATAGCGGCTCCCAATCCACCCGACGCCGTTGATGGTTGCATCACTGAGCTGGCTATTGCTGTTCTTCAGCTTAAAGTACGACCGAGAATAGCACTGGTCAGCAAAGTCCTGTACTTCCTGTAAGACAATCGGGTCACGGATTTTGGTGTTCTGCACGTCAAAGCGCATCTGGCGGAGCTGGTCTCCGCAAGGGATCGAGGCAATCATCGCCTGCGTGATGCCCTTGGAAACCATGTGCAAAAAGTACCACCACACTGGGACTTCGGCCGTTTTGCCGTCAAAGTCGTTCACTAACCCTTTGTAACCGGAGTTCTGCGGCGTGGGCACGCTCACACCGCACTGTTTCGCCCGGGAGCTGTCAAATTTAATGGTGCTGATATCAACCGGCAGCAGTGGAATACAGCAAAACAGCATCACGCAGAACGACACGTAAAGCGCGTGCTCTACCCGCGGCAGTGCCAGAACGCCTTTATTTCCCTCATCAGCGCCTTCTTCTCGCACCTTCAGCCAGATCCCCAGGACTTTGAAAACCAGAGGCAGCGCGAATAACCCCGTGCTGATAAGGATGTTCCACAGGGCGTTGTTCAGCATCCAGCCGAACAACACCAGGAAATACTCAAGAAAACTGTTGGCCGTCATGACGCCCCCTTATGCCAGTACGGAACGCCACGCGACGAATTCGATAACGATGATAAAACCCGCCGTCATCCACTCAAGACGATGAAGTGATTGACCCGGGGATTTCATCACAACCTGCGGACGCACAACGTAAAACCAGGCCCAGCAAATCCCGGTATAAATTGACAGCCTCCAGAGAAACAGGCCGTACCGGCTGGCACTCAGCCAGTCGCGCACCTTATGCCCGTCCGGGTCTGCATCGAACAGCAATGAAGCCATCAAGAAAAACCCCACGGTCAGCGCGAGGATAACCAGAAAAGTCAGCACGAAACGGCGCTTACGGCCAAAACGACGCTGAGGGGAAACTGCGGTCGTCATTATTGCGCTCCCGATTTCTGGCTCATGTTATTGAAGCCCTGATCCTGACTTCCGCTGTGCTGCTGCAGGCGACTGTCCTGGTTACGTACCCCCTGACGTTCCAGGGTCGTGAGCAGGCTGTTATTACTGATAGACTTTCTCAGTGCCATTTCGTTACTGAGCGCAGCCAGCTCGCGGTCAAGCGCATCAACGCGTCGGTCGCCCTCGGCCAGCGCTTCCGGCTGGTCGGCGGCATTGGGTTCAGACTGGCCTGTGGTCAGCATGCGTCGCATGGTCAACGCCTGCTCCACGGTGTCTGCCATGGCCAGTTCGCCCGCGAGGCGCTGTACCAGTGCGCCGCTGTCCGGGTCATCTTTCAGTGACTGGATCACACTGCGGGTTACAACCAGGCTGCCCGTTTTAAGCCTGGCCAGGTTATCGGTGGTAGGCGCTTCAGCCCCCCCCACCAGTTTGGTCAACTGCTCAAGGTTTTCCTTCGTCGTATCTTCGAGTATCGGTGAGAATCCGGTTCCGGCTACCGTGCTCCCTGCTGCGTTTTCATCCCCGCCGCCGCACTCGCTGGCATCGCGACAAGTTCGGATCGACCTGTCACCCAGCACTTTCACCACCGCGGTCGCGGCGGCCTCGGAGTTCGGATAACGCTGGCACACGGAACCGTTACAGCTGGATGCGCCTACGCTGCCATTGCTGTTCACCGGCAGATTGTTCATCATGTTGTAACCGGCTCTGGCCAGGTCATGCGTCGGTTTGATTGCCGGCTGACCTTTGCCGCCGCGCTTCTGGCCACCGATCCACGTCGCACCTTCCTCACCCGTCGCCTTCTCCAGCTTCTGGTCGCTGCTGACGGCATCGCCGTCGCTTGAGGCAACAATACCCTTGTACTCCTCGGTAACGGCCGCCTGCGTCCACTTGCTTCCCATCGTGTAGTCAGCCATTTTATTGGCCATGTTCTGACAGTTAAGCCTGGCTTTATCAAAGCTCAGTCCGGCCTGCAGCACGCCGTTGGTCAGCATTTCGTACAACCCAGGATTGGCGCGCTGGATAACCATCGCCGGCATGCTGGAGACGGCGCCGGTAGCACCCTGCATAACGGTACCCATCAGATCCTTAAAGCCGCTGGTCATACCGTTGAGCTGGTTGCCGACCGTCGTTTTCAGGTCAAAATTACCGCACATCAGGTCGCTGCTCATGCCGACATTCATGCCCAGACGAGTCATGCTGTTGCGTGACGCGGGCGGTGAGATGACCGAGCCGCCGCCAATAGAGTAAAACAGGCCGTCGCTGATGGCTCCGTTGGCAGAAGCGCCGCTGGAAGAGGCGGTGACCGCGGCATCAGCAAACGGCGTGACGCCGGTCAGGATCATCAGAAGCGTCAAAGGAAGAGCACAATTGCTTTTTGTTGGTATTTTCATAGCGTGAGCCTCATGAAAAATCAGTGCTGGAAAGGAAGGTCTGCCCGCGTCGTTTGCAGCAGTTGTAGGGTTGCCAGAGTGCCCAGGCATAGTTACCGTCCTCAGCGACCGTCGCGCCGGTATCGGGGAAGACAGCACAGGTGGTGGAGAGCGTCGGAGAAAGACGTTGCCATTTATGGTTCTGCGTGCCGGTATTCTCTTTCACCGGTGCAGGCGGCCAGTAGCCTGGAGCGCGCTGCCCCACCAGTGGTTGATAGACGTGCAACTGGCCAGTGCGGGTGATGACGTCGGCCACGCGCTGGGCGACGACGGCAGCGGACTTATACCCGTCCTCCTGCGTAACAAATCCGCTGCGCGGATAGATGTTTCCCCACATGCTGCCACCGCCCTGACTGCCCAGCTCGCGCTGACCGGGGACAAAGGCCTCCGGATACAGGCCTTCAGGCAGGCCGCTTCGCCAAACCAGCGCATCGAGCGAACTGACGAAGTAGGGAACAAAAGGCGTGGCGGCAGACTTGCAGGAGTACCCTGGGATCTGTCCCCCGATAAGCGTGGTGGCCGGATGGCCATAGGCGTCGGCATAGCGAAAATGCAGGTTTTGTTTACGCATTCCCGGCGCTTTCATTTCCTGTTGTCCCCCGCTGGCGCTGACGCCGCTCAGAGAACCGATGATGCTGCTTTCTCCACTGCTGACAGCACCGCTGACCGCTGACATTTCCGTCCAGGGGTTATCGCCGGGACCGGAGTACGCCGACACCACGGCCTCCGGGATGAAATGTTCAACCTTCACCGAGGTTTTGACTGAGCAGCCAATGGGCGTGCACAACAGCCAGTAGCAGACCCCCTTCACTTTCCAGCCGATACAGGAGACGCTGGCTGCGCTGGAAATCAGGCTGGCGGTGTCCACGCTGGCCACACAGATCCCGCTGCTAGTCAACAAGGTGGCAAGCAAGAGCCGTCGCGAACGGGGCGAGGAAAAAATCATTGGTTCGCCCCCCGCCAGTCATCCAGATGTTGCATGGCCACACTGACGTCCGTGGTACCGTAGACCACCCATTTATCATCAAACACGACCGCGGGATACCTGGTCAGACCGAGCGACCAGGCTTTCGTCAGCCCCTGATAGGCGCTGGCAATAATGTGTTGTTGAGACGTGAACTCGGGTGAGTTAAGCACATCACGGGTCTGTTTTTCAGCCAGGACGGGGTTTGCCGGCAGGGCACCAAAGATGTCCGTTTGTACACGCTCAGGCGCATCGAGATACACGACAGGGACATCCGGAGAGGGGGAATTAACGGGGTTCGAACTGTCAGTATAAATGACAGTGCCAGCACAGGCAGTGGCAGACAGGCACAGTGCCGACAAACAGCTGATGAGCTTTTTCATAGAGAATACTCCTTAGGCAGATAACCCGCCTACGGTGCGTCGATACGCTATTCGCGTCAGTAAACAACTCAACATCTGACTGCGAAAATTTATCCTGCCTACTCGTTAGCCTCCTGCTCTGCACGCCACTTTAGATATTTCAATTCTGAGCCAAAACACACCGTAAAACCCGCCGCGGCACCATTCCGCTCAATACTCCAGCGCGTGTCACCTGGAAATAGGCCTAACCGATAGAACCTGCCTGGCTGTATATAATATTTGCGGGTCGAGTTCGAAGGGAAGTTGCATCAGAAAATCTCCGCGGTTGAAGTCCGTCCTGTTTGTCAGGACTGGCTACGGCAACAAAAGAGATAACTCAATGTGCGGGAAATAAGTTTATTGTCAGCACAGGATCTGATAGGTTAAAAATCACACAAAGGGGGGGAGCTATGACTAACCTCGCATTCATCATCGATGTCCAGGAGATCATTGCAACAGGGGCAACGCACATTTTTATGACCGGCGTGGAAATCAACCACGACACGATGATGGAGTACCTGAACGATCGACTGGCGTTTGCCCGAATATCGGAAAACAAGCAGCTAGAGAACTCACTCCGAATTGCGATCGAGATGGTGGAAAATAATAAAGGTAAGCTGTAACACGAGCTAACGCGCCTTCGGCTTGTTCAACTGGCGTCGTCTGCCCAAAAAATTTGAGCAGCCGTCGCCCGTTTCCTATTTCCGTCTTTTATCCTTCCTGGACCGTCACCGTATCCAGCGATTTCAGCAGCCACATCATGTCAGTGGCATCCGCCACATTGAGATACCATCGTGCACCTCGCGCATACTCATTGTCATCTGGCCAGACGGTGTTACCCGTAATGGTGATCAGTAAATCCAGTGTGGCCCCTGCGTTATTGTTCAGGTGCACAGAGACACAATTGAGCGAACCCACCCGATGCGGCCGCATCGAGAGAAGCGCCGGCTGCAGCAGACGCTTTCGTATATGGTCACACAGCGTCATCAGTTGGCCATTATCGGTCAGACCGATACGAGCCTCTCCCTGCGGCGGCACATCAAACATGACGGCCAGGCTCACTTTATTATCGCTAACTACGATCGGTGGTAGCATTCCCAGTCTTCTCATACCGCTCTCATTTCAGTGAGTATTCCCCGGGCCTTGTCGAGCTTGCGAGCAACATGGTAGGCCGCTTCCAGTTCAGTACAGTTGTATTCATTCATCAGCGACCGCCGCTCCGCTTTCTCTTCTTTCTCGGTCATCCCAAGTGCCAGGTACAGGCTGGGCGGTACCGCCCGGAACAGCGCCTCCACCCTTTTGGCCAGTACCACACCTTCGGTATAGCACCGCGGGAGTTTGGTTGCCGACAGCAACATGGCTTTTTGCTCAACCGTGAGCTTTTTAAAACGGGAAATTTGCTCCACTTCATCTGGCGGCATGGTAAGACACAGCCACCATTCGGCCATGTTGAGCATTTTTTCCGCCGTATCCGGGTAGTCTGCGAGGTTCTGGGTGGCCAGCCACAGCCATGCGCCGAGCTTACGCCACATTTTCACCACCTTGGTCATGTAAGGCGATAACAGCGGGTTCGTGGTCACGATATGGGCCTCATCGATGACCATGTTGATTTCGCGATCTTTATACTGGTCACGCTCGGCAATGTTGTTCACCGTATTGACCAGAGCGATGACAGCCACCGCCATCTGCGCCTCATAACCTTCTCGGGCCAGTGTACCTAAATCGATCAGCGTCACGTCCGCCTCCGGCCACGGCGTGCCAGGTCGGTTAAACAGTTCTCCCTCAAAGCCTTCGGTAAACATGCGCAGCGCTTCTGACATTTCTTCGGCGCGCGCACGCCGGCTGGCCGTTCTGCGTTCGCGACCATCGACATCTTTGGAGTTATCGCGTGCGATATTTTCCAGCGCATGCATCAGATCCTCGGGAAGCATTTGGCGCTCCCCATTAAAGGAAGTGTGCGCCGCCGCGAGGATGGCTTCACGCAGCATCCCGCGGTCGGCTCGTGTCATCCGGGCCTCCTCTGCCGCTTCCCCGCCAGTTACCATCAGGCGCGCCGCAATTTCCATTTCCCCCAGGATGTCGCGTTTTTCATCATCTTCCTCATCGCCCGTGCCAGCATCAAGCTCGGGCAAGGCTGATTCATCAATGACCAGCTCATCAGGTGAGACCTGCAGCAGCAGATGGGCGTCCGCGAAGGGGGCCAGCGAGACGCCTTTCCCCGGCTTCACACTGATTTTATTGACCGTCAGCCCCAGTGACTCACAGTAATCTGCAAACAGTCCAAACGAGTTTCCCGCCTCAAGCAAGAATAACCGGGGACGATGGACCGCCATGAGCTGGGACAATCCGCTGCAAAGCGTCGCAGATTTCCCGGAGCCGGTTGGCCCGAACAGCAGTAAATGTGCGTTCTGCGTACGGTCATCCTTGTTCATCGGGTCAAAGGTCAGTGGAGCCCCGCCGCGATTGAAGAAAGAAAAACCCGGGTTACCGGTGCCGGTATCGCGGCCAAACACCGGCAACAGGCAGGCAAAATGCTGCACAAACGTCAGCCGGCTGTACCAGTGGTTTTTATCCACCGACGGGTTAAAACACATCGGCATAGCGCGCAGATATCCGTTCAGCGGAGCCACATCGTGCTCAGGGTTTACCGGCTGCAGCCCGGCATTGAGCAGCTTGGCACTGATATCGAGATAACGCTTATCGAGGCTATTGAGATCGGGGGCGCGCAGGAGAAACGTCAGCGCGGACCGGTATAGCTTATGCTGCTCGCCCAGGTATTCCCGGGCTTTTTTGGCATCTTCACGCGCGCGGGTGGATTCAATATTTTCCCCCATGGCGTTACGGCCAAGGCGGCTGAACTCCTCTTCCAGCACGTCCTGAGGCTGCACAATCAGCGTCATGGCAATCATGGTACCTTCCGGCATCAGATCCATCAGGGTATTGATGTTCTCCCCCCGCCGCACTTCACCGGTCAGATGTCCCGTTTGCGGTGCGCGGCGTAAACGCTCAACCGGCACGGCCTTATGAGCCACGTTGTCAAACCACCATACACCCCGTTCGGCATCGCTGCGTGGGCGCGTAAACCACAGGGTTTCGCTAAAATCATTCAGAATAGGCAGGCTGTCCGGTTCGCCGTCGTCGTGCCGTGCGGCACGGTAAAGCACCTCGGGAGCTACCCACTGAGGACTCGGATTAAACCAGCGCAGCAGCCAGCTGTGGATCTGCTCCCCGTTTTGTCGCTCACAGCGAATGCCGGCACCGGCCAGGGCTGAGGTCAGCCGGTCACATACCTGATTAAGCAGGACGGCCGGTGGCAGCGGATCGCGGGCATTCTTCTCGACGTAACGATAAATAACCATACGCGTACGGCGGGTCTGGCCACGCCAGGCCGCGCCGGTGACAATCTTGTCCTCAAATAGCCCCTTTTCCATCGAAATACTTCGCATGTGCCGCTCAGTTTCAGCAAGCCAGGCGCGGGTAAACGGCGTTCCCTGTGCCCAGGGTTTCACGTAGCTACGCAGCTTGTCCATGTAGGCCGTCACGTCAGTTTCATCCTGACAGTAAAACTGCACCACCCACTGGTTCCCGTCGAGCTCAGGCAGGCTGTCCTGCAGCGCATCCTCCACCACGTCGCGAATTTCTTCCAGGCGTTCGGCCGGACGCCCCTCGGTGCCCACGGGGATCACTTCAAACACGGCGCCGACGGACACGCCGTCATCGAGAAGCAGGCACTGCCCCTCCGGGAGATACTCTCCCCAGGGCATATAATCTATAATCGACGGCTGCAGGCCATAGGCTCTGGCCTCATCGCTGTGCGTGAAACGCCCCTCACGGCTGAACGGCTCATGGCCCTCGACCGCGAAGGGTCCGTTACCGGTAAGCTGTGCGTCTGAGGTGTCGGGTTGACGACGAAACAGTGAAAACATTACAACTCTCCCGTGCGTTCGCCCGGCAGGGCGTATTGGATCTGGCTGTAGAGCGGAAACACCGTGCTGTATCCCGGCACCGGCGCATTGCCGTCGGCGATGTGCGGGTACACGTACATCACCATGTCGGGATTGGGCAGGTGCGGAAACGTCTGCTGTATTTCATTTTCCTGCGTGCGGCTGTAACTTTCCGCCAACTGCGTTGACGCGGTGCGTTCACGATCGTTGAGCGATCGGCGAAGGGTGGTGCGACCTTCCCCGGTCGCGTGCGTCGTCGATGCGCCGTCATTCCACAGTTCCAGCATGGTACTGTCGCCCGGGGGCAGCATAGTGTCTTTGCTGGTACTGCAGCCGCTCAGCAGCATAAGTACCCCTGCATACATGAGAAGTATTCTTTTCTTTTTCATTCGCCTACCCGCCTTTCTTGTAGAATTCATCCGCTAGCCACAGGTGCCCTGCCGCATTCCGCCGTCGGATCCATGACGCACAAAGCCATCGGTTGCAACATGTCAGAAAACAGCAGCGCACTTAAACTCGCCACAGCCGGTGCGTGGCAGACGAACTGCCAGGGCGTGGCCTGATACGTGATGAGGCAGATAAAGAGCGTCTGCGCCGAGTCAGATACGTTCACAATACTGCCCATTCAGTCAAACCCGGTGCCAGTCTGGCTCAGGCTAAAGCCATAATTCACCTTCCGTCCCTTCTCTTCATAATCAATGGCAAGCTGTCTGGTGATATGGATCGCTACCTTCATGCCCGGCGGCACGTAAATGGCATCAAAGGTTTGGCCAAAGCGGGCTTTCACCCAGTCCGCCGTATCCCGCATGCCCCCGGACAAGGCCTTGCCGAGCACGGCCTGCCCGGCATCCCCAGTGAGCGTAGAGGCGACCCCACCATATCCGTTGGTCTGCGTGCTGTTCTGGTTCTGAGCCAGGGCATCACCCGCTGCACCGCTGGCCCCGAGCGCAAAGAGCGTCGGCAGGTAAGTCGAGGCATTGGATTTACGCTCACCGGAGAGGCACGGTATGCCGTTTTCATCAGAGAGCCAGCCGATACTGCCTGAATTATCGTTGTTTCCGCCCTGACGGTCAGCCTGACCGGCAGGCCTGGGCAGGGTGCGTACGGTACCGTCTGAAAACACAAAGGTAATGCTGGTCACCGAGCCGCGCACGCACGACAGCGTCCAGTCTCCCGTTGCCGTACCGGACACGATAGCCCCTTGCACATCCGGGAGGTCGATGCCGTTTGCGGTAAGGTTGTCTTTCCCTATCAACACCTTGAACGGGTAAGGGTCAGTCACTTTCCCATCAATGGGGACGCGGCCAAGCAGCGCGGTCATCGCCCGGCTGCCGACTAAGGTCGAGTTCTCAGGCAGGGTGTACACCGGATCTACCGGCCCCTCAGCGGCTTTATTGCCGCTCAACGTCTGGCCTGTATTGGTTTTATTAGCCAGTTCCGCTTTTTGACGGGTAATGACGTTATCGTCCATAAAAGAGGTGGCAAAGGAAAACCCACTGGCAGCATTGGGGTTTCCCTCACCGAGCGGTTTGCCGCTGGCATCGACGGCAACGCCGTCTTTCGGCTCAATCCACTGGAGGCCATCGGTGCCCGTAGCAGGTGCGGGAGTGCCCCCACCGCCGGCACCGTCCAGGCCTAATCCCACGGGGATATCGCTGCCGACCGTGGAAGCATTTCCTATCATCGTCTCCTGGGCTCGGTTGCCTTTATCCTGCAGCTGCTGCATGAGGCCGCCTATCTTCGACGTCAGATCCTGTACCTGGATCTTCAACTGACCCTGCTCCTTGTCAGCAACGGACTGCGCATTGACTACCGCCTGATTAATGCGCTCATCGACGTTCTGGTTGGTCTGCTTCAGGTTCTTGTTTTCCTCCGCCAGGTTCTTGTTGTCCGCATCAAGCTGATTTTGCCGTTTGGTCACCGTCTTCAGGCTGCCGACCAGCGTTCTCAGGGTATCCTGCGGCGTGTCCCCCTCGATGCCCATTGCCTTCATGTCCTCGGGCGTCAGATCGGGCACGACCGTTCCGGCCGTGGTCTGCACTTTTTTCTCGCCACTGCCCGATGAGCAGGATTTGACGCCGATAAACACCGTGCCAAGAATGGCCAGTGGCACCATGAGTTTGACTAAACCATTGGATTTAATTTTCATTGACGGGAACTCCGCGACTTTTTGGCGTTAGCGGGCGGCACGGCGGGTTCGGACAAGAAAGCCCCTTCCGGACGGCCTTCCACCACCAGATAGAGCACGGTGGTGTCCTCCGGCGTCCCTGCATTTCCCAGCCACCGGTGCTGGAAGGTGGCCGACACAAATTGCCCGTCCAGTTCGCGGGGATCGAGAATGACTTTTGACGCCGCCGTATTGCGTACCTGCAGTGCCACCACGCTGTAACCATTGAGGCTCCAGGCGGCCAGCGGACTGACCATCACCGGCGCTGAGGAATAAAGAGTCGTGACCCGGGAAGGTAATTTCAGCGCGACCGTACTGATGCCCGGGACAGCTTCAACCGTCCGCAGCGGTCCATAGAGACTTTGCGCGGCATAGCGGGTCAGCACCACGGGTAGCGGCGCATTCAGCTTCGCGGGTTTATGTAGTTCTGTTGTCCCCTCCCCCTGAGTGGATGCCAGCTGTCCGCTGCCGCCGGCACCGCTGACCTGTGTCTTATCGCTGGCAGAGGCTGACGACACCTCCCCGTCATAGACCACCTGAACCGGCTCACGGGTTGCTTTTCCCGCCGCCGCGCTGACGTCGAGCAGGATAATTTCGCCGTTTTCTTTGTTCTGCAGTTGCAGGCGCGTCACAGGAAACGCGTCCGTGGCGTCCAGATAGACCGCCCCCCCGCTGCTCTGCACCCGCAGCTTGCCGTTAAGGGAAGGTGGAAAACCCACCCGCACATTTTTGTCCACGAACACGATCCGCTCCTGCCCCACGTTGAGCGGTATCTGCAGCGGGATCCGCTCCCACTTCATCAGCTCCACGGCATGGGCTGCACCGGCCGAAGCTATCAGTAACCCACCGGCTACCAGGATATTTAATTTCACTGGAATACCCCCGCTTTCTTCTCCGGTGCCTGGACAGGCATCGCTTCCAGACGCTGCGGCACACCATCATAGCAGTCCATGGCCAGCCCAAACGGATTACGCTCAGGATCGCCCTCCCAGCGGATCACTTTTATCGGATAACGCACCATCGCCCGCTTAACCGGTTCGGTGTGGTAATACTCGTCCGCCACCAAGTCAAGGCGGGCGACCCATTCATCCTCGGATTTGATCTCCACGCTTTTACTGCTGTAACCACGTTTGGGGATCTCATAAACCACGCGCACGCGGTCTTTCAGCTCGCCGCTGTTGGTGCGAAATTCAGCATCCTTATTCAAAAAGTCCTGGCAGGCCGGCGTCAGAAACGGGCTCATCTGGGCAATTTTTGCCGGATAGTCCACCTCACCGTCTTTGGGCCAGGCATTGAGCTGCTGGAAAATGTAAAAGGCAAAGCTGTACACCGTGGATGGCGGCACTTCCCACCACTGTTTGGTACTGCCCGACCGTAGATCCGGCGGGTTATGAATGGTCAGGTTACGGGGTGCCAGCATCCAGCCGGTGCTGGTTGTCAGCAGCGCGACAAACAACATGCCGCACACCAGCCGAAGGGTAAAAATATGGTTGTCGCGTGCGCTCACCGCATTGCGAAAACGGCTCATTGGCTTGTTCCCCTTTTAATCGACTGCGTACGCCGCAGCGCCCATGCCCGGCTGTGGACGATCAGCCCCCGAAAAAGCCCGGCGCGGGCGCGCAACTCCTCCAGCCGACGCCACAGATAGTTGTCCGGTTTTCCGCGTTTGTAATTACTGACCCACCGGCCGCCAATGAACACCACGATGATCGGCATAATCAGCATGCAGGTAGGGATCGCAATCCAACCGACTGCGGGAATGAAGACCAGAGGAAGAGAGACCGGAATACCGAGTACAAAACCCACCGCTGCCGCCAGAAGAAACTCTCCGGCGGTGAAGCCTCTCCAGATGACGGGCGGGGTATTCAGACGGTCGGGTAAAAACTCGATCACGGCCATACCGCCTCCTCAGAGGATGTCGCTGGATTTGGTGACAAGCCAGATAACAACGACGAGCAAGATCACGCCGATAATCACGAAGGTGCCGAACTCCGTCCACGTGGCCTTACCCTGGCGGACGTGATGGAAGCAGCTGATTGCCGCATTAGCGACAACGATAAAGGCCACGGCTGCAATAATCAGACCGCCGAGCGTCAGACCGTCGCGCAGGTAGCCTTTGATGGTGGCATAGGTACCACTCCCAGCGCCTGATGAAGGTTGCTCAATGGGCGGCAGGTCAGCCAGGGCATTACCAACATAAAACAGGGTGCTGCCAGCCAGAAGGGCAAATTTGTCACGAAAAAAAGTCATTAACTTCATTGAATTATCCTTACATCAGTGGAAAAAGAAGAAGAGAGTCAGGAACAACAGCACCACAAGCCGTATGGCCGTTTCTGGCAGCTTGCTCATCGGAATGGATTTATCGGAAACACCGCGGTAGGCCGTCATCAGTACCCACGCCACAAACAGAAACAGCACCGCGCCCAGGAGGCCTAAAATCAGTAAGTTGAGCGCAGACGGCTCCATTCCACCTCCGGTGCCGGCACTCCAGCCTGACTGCTGACTGCTGGTCATGGACATCAGCGATCCTCCTCGCCGCGGTACTGGCCGGTGACCGACATCGGTACGGAAGGCTGAGCCCGGGAAGGTTCCAGATAGCGCGCTATACCCTGCTTCATCGTGGTGATGTCACGGGTTGCACTGAGGTAATCGAAGTAGAAACGGGCATCCTGACCATTCTGGTTAGCCACGACGCTGGCCCTGTCCAGTCCGGCCTGAACCTGATCGAGCTGACGCATCACCAGGGCCAGTTCGTCTTTTTCGGAAGCCTGCGTCGGGAATGTGCTGAAGCTGCACATAGCCAACAGCAGTACGCAGAGTCCGGGGGTTGGGCGCATGACGCTCTCCTGTGTGTTTAAGGTTGCGGGGGAAAGACTGACGCAACCGAACAGGGAGAGCAGCATGAAACTGTTTATGACGGGGTGAAAATTAAAATGAAAGACCTGTTAGCAGGCCGAACGTAGTTAAGCCTGTGCTTTAGGAGTATATATATTGTTTTCAACGGGTTTGCTCAAAACGACTCATCGGGACTGACAAAGGAAAAATCACAAAAAAAAACATTACGCCCATGTATAGACTGCGGAAGAGAGCTCAGTGCCACACCTGAGACCTGCAATCAATGCAATTCGACAGACCCTTTTGGTCGCTCAAGAGCACAGGCTCACCGCCAACAACTATTTTTTCTCCTCATACTTATCGTTTTAACAGTGATTGGAGTGCTATGGCATTTCGATATCATTAATCCGTTTGATCAGCTCACACATACCTCGTAAATCATGGCCAATCGCTTTTCTTTGGTAGCGAAATATACGCCTGTGGGGGTTAGTTGGGGAAAGCCGATAGCAGAGTTCGAATTACGAATTGAAGCTGGCCGTAACCTCCCCCCCCCCCCCGCATAAAAATGGATGAGAAGACTCAGCATCACGTCGAGCTTTATAGGCCAGGCGTTTTGCTCATTCTGAAGATGCGATAAATGCGACGTAGGGTTTGACGCACTCGACAGGAAAATAGTGCCCCTGACAAGACGCATAGGTAGTGAAGCCATAACAATTCATGCAATGGGTAATCCCTTTTCTCCCCTCGCAGCTCGCAGCCCGGTACTAAATTTACGTTTCTAGTAACCATCGCTATATCGAAGCTGTTGTTTGTAGAGTTTACGATTTTCCCGACGACGCTGGTCGGGCGCTATCTGCGCGGCCATGTTCAAACAATGCTCCCGCCTTTTGACTATGGCTTCACGCGCATAATCATCCACCGTAAGATCGAGCACTTCCAGCCAACGGCGTGCAGCCCGATACCACCATCCACGCGCTTCAAGCATTTCAGCCTGATTATCCCTTAACGGTATGTTCATCTTAAAGATACTTTTTGAATGCGCCGGTCACGACCGTCAACACAAAACCCAACATTATCGCCGAGGGTAAGAGCAGCAAATTAGGCCATACCGCCGTTGGCCAGGAAAGATAAAGCATACAGGGGCCGTACATTGCCGGTTTTACGTATCGCTTCGCGTGGTGGTAAACAAAGCTGGACTCATAGCCGGCGCCGTAGCGGCGTAAGTCTCGCCGCACAAGGCCATCAACAATGCCAATAACGCTCACCATGATAAATAGCGGTACCGACAGCACCAGAATAGCCACGCGAATGGCAAAGATAACCGTCACATACACCGTGGCCTGTAAGTATTCCCACAGAGCTCTCGCCAACCAGCTGCCAGCCCGGCTGAGTGTTTCCACCGTCCCGCCCTGGTCGTGCGCACTGCGGGCAGTATTCACCCAGTTGATAAATCCGCTGTCCACAAAAACCCATTGATAGGCCTGCTGGATCCACGCGCTGATGACCGTCACCGGCTGTGAGAGCATCAGGCTGCGGGTAAAGCCTTCGGATAAATAGCCGCTTTCCGTCAGCATGACCTGCCGGCTGTGTTCAGCGCCTTCACCCGCCCAAATAAAGGTCATGCCGGCATATTCGATAAGCAAACTGACAAACAGAGAGGCCAGTAATATGCCGATCACTTTCCAGGGCATCAGCCAGAACAGGGTTATGAACAGACCGGGCTGTTTCGGCGGGGCCGTCTGCTGTCGTGGCTGAACTTTCTCCTCGGCCATTATCCCTCCACGGATGCCGCGAGGGCATCAGAAGGTAAGGCGCTGCCCGTCCACCAGGTCTCGCCGGTGCGGTAATTCTGCTGCATGTATTCTGCAATACGACTGATGCTTTCCGGCATCAGCGGATCGTTACCGCTCCCCGGCAACGGCATCCGGATTTTCCATAGCCGCCCCCCTTCCAGCAGGGCAAATGCCTGTCCCTTCGGCAGGTTGATGATGTCCACAGGCGTTATCATCAGCATTCTGGCCAGCGTCACCTGATCCTGCACGTTACTGTTAAAATCCGTTCCCTCTCCCGGGCGCGACACGTCAGTCACGCCGGAGGTGAGGGTTTTATTGTACACATCAACCTCGGGCAGTTGGCTGGTCAGCAGCTCCGCCGTGCTGTTTTCACGGACCCTCAGCATAATCAGGGAGTTGAAGTTACCGACAACCTGGTTCGCCTTCGCACGGCTTCCCACGCGGGCCTCGATATCGGAGAGGGTCTGGGTGTATGCCGTCACCTGGATACCGGCACCGCCCCCCTTGTTGATAAGCGGGATGAACTCATCCCCCATCAGCTCATTGAACTCGTCACAGTGCAGGTTAATCGGAACTTTCTTTTGCGTGGCGGCGCCGGTTTCATCGGCCAGACCAAATTTATAGATATGGCCGGCGACAGAAACGAGATCCGCGAACATGCTGTTGCCAACGGCCGAGGCAACCTCCGAATCCGACAGCGCATCGAGGCCGACATATACGATCCCTTTCTTGCGGATCACCTCCTGCCAGTCAAATATGGGACGCTTATCGTCCATATCGTTGTAATCCGGAGCCAGCAGTGCCGCCGTCTTACCCGTGGTCAGTTTTTCCAACAGGGGCAGCAGGGAGGCCACGATTTTATCAAAATAGGTTCGGTCATAACGAACGGCGCTACGCAGGCCGTCCAGTACCGGATCCCAAAATTTCTTCCCTTCATCCGTGCTCAACGTCATCTCGATGGCCCACACCCGCATCGCGTTAGCCTGTCCCTGCATGTTACGCGGCAAGTCTTTCTCTTTGAGCATACCGGAGGACAGCAAATTCTCTACCTGCAACAGCAGGTGAGGCGCCTTCGAGGCCAGCATATTTTCTACGTAGGTCTCATAGAGCTCACCAATATTGGTCACGTAGCGCAGGATAAGGGTATAGTCAGGACGCTGACCCAGTGCCACCAGTGCACGGGTGATGATGTTCACAAAACGCCAGGCGAATTCACGAAACGCCGCCGAGTTTCCCTCGCCGGACAGCTGCCCTGCAACGCGTGAAGCGACCTCAGAGATTCGACTAAAGCGGCCGATGGCGTTATAACGTGCACTAACGTCGGGCCACCCTAGGTGAAAGACGTAAAATTCACGCTCCCTGCCAGCCCTGCGAGCCTCTGCATACATGCGCCTGAGCAAGTCTGCATCTCCTTTGGGGTCAAACATCACAGTAACATCACCCCGGCGAATGTCCTGCGTAACCAGCACCTCGGCCAGACGGGTTTTGCCAACGCGGGTGGTACCAATCACCAATGTATGCCCCACCCGCTCGCCCAGGTCATACAGCACGTCACTCTCATCGGGCTCAACGCCGTGATAAACAGGGCTGCCCCCTACTGGCGGTAAAGGCCGCGCTGGGTTAAATATCGAGTCGGTCTGCGTCAGCCGGCATAGCCACGGCAGGCTGTACTCCAGCCGCTTTTCAAGGTCGCGGGCCATGCGATAGATGACGGAAGGCTGAACGTAATGTTCGGCTTCAGGTCGCCTCGCTTCCAGCAGGCGCTGCGTGTGTTTTTGTGTCCACTGAAATCCGCGCCCCAGGAATAAATACCGCTGGCTGACGGGGATTTGTCGACTACTTAACTCGTAGCGCGGCAAACGCTTTATATTGCGGCGGTAGCGCAGGATACGCAGTCCCTGGCGGGTACGCTGGAGAGCCAACACACCAAAACCAGCTGCGGTGACCCAACTGACCGACGGAGCTAGCGCAACTGCCCAGGGGGCAGTCAGACAGATGTAGGTCGCGCTCCAGGTGGCCCCTGCGGTGTACAACTCCACCGCGGGCCGCAAAAGGGACTCCATGACATAACGGTCACTCATCACTGCTTATCCTTCAGGTTATTGTCAGCTTCTCTCTCGAGCGTTGTTATCGCACTCACTACCGGTTTTAGTAATGAAGCATTCATATTCCAGACGAAGCGCATACCTTCCAGCAATACGCTAAAGAGAACGACGCACTTTCCTGTTTGAGTCATCAGGTTGTGATCTCCCGGAACCATTCTGGCCATGTCGACAAGCTGACCCACAGGAAGGAAAAGCCAAAGGCCGAATGTCAACGCGCCGATTAAGAATAACGGCACTGCCACACACACTTGCCAAAACAGGCTCTGCCCATAACGAACCGGGTCGGTCATAAGCAATGCAAATGCTTCAAGACGACCAAAGCCAGGCTGTCGCAGACGATTGAATGTAGAAATAAACGATTGATGGGTTGTCATAATCGGTCCCTCACTGATCGATGTATTGCCAGTCGGCGTTGCCGGACAGCAGTTTTAACAGACGATTGCCGCTGATAAGCAAAACGTCGGGTACAGTGCACAACGCTTCGCGGCTCCCCTCCCCGGTTCGCCCGGTATGCACAAAGAATCCCCGACAGTGCTCCTCGCGTAACAAGGCGCCAAAGTCCAGGATATGCTGGGACGAGATACTGCCTGAATAGCGTTTTGCCTGTATTAACCAGCGCTGGCCATTCATCCAGACCTGGCCATCGACTCCGCCATCGCCGCTGTAACGGGCATTTCGCTTTATCCGACATCCCTGACGGGCAAACGCCGTCATAAGCATTTCTTCAAATACATAGGGATTGATTTTTCGAAGGTAAACCAGCCTGGCGGCGTCGTCCCGTAACTGCGGAAGGCGGGCAAGAATACGCAAGGCCTGACGCTGATAACGCCGGTGGCGGCGCTGACTTGCCGGGCCAATGAGAAACGGCAGCAACATGAACGCCAGAGATATAAGCAATACGCTCACCCCCCATCCCGGCACGCTATGCCGCAAGGCGCTGAGAAACTCGCCCCCCACAAGTACAGGATTCACTGTGCAAGCCCCTTCTCGGTAATGATCAGCGGGTAATGGGTCAGTTGCAGACGGCGAGCCAGGTCACTGCCGGAAACCGGCACCATATCGCTTCCCGGGAGCAACGCCTGCAACGCCTTCAGACGGTCCTGGTCAGCAACGTTCACCACAAATCCGGTCGCATTGAGTCGCGTAAGCTCGGTCCCGCGCTGAGCCAGCCACTGCCTGGACAGGTCGTCATCGCCGATAATAAAAACGGCCGGCATCCCTGGAAGCGTGAGTTTTCTGGGCGTCACCGCGCCGGGTGAAAGCTCAGGCGTGCGGACGGGTAATGCCGACGCCACTGAGACCTGCGCGGGTACCTGAGGCTGCTCCACTGATTCCGGCGGCGTAAACTCACCGGGCTGATCATTCACCGCATCAAAATAGGTGTCCGTCGATTCTCCCCCAAGGTCTCCCACCACTGTCAGTGCCGCATAACCCGTCGTGGAACACCCCACAGCACACATCAATACCATCAATTTTAAGATTTTCATTTTGGCTCTATCCAGGTGAGTTGATTACTGGCCAGCGCAACCCCCTTCAGCGGCGTCGGCATCAGATATTGTGTGTCAGAGGCTTGCTGAACGGGGGCCAGGGTGTCGAGCTTACGGCGCACGATCGCAATATAGGTGGCAGCGGCTTTACCGCCAGCTGGGTGGTGGTAACATCCAGCCGCTTTAATCCAACTGCCCGGACTGGCGTCATAGCAGGTTCGCAGGATATTGGCCGCGACGCGCAGGTTGGTGTAAGGGTCGAAGGCATCATAAAAAGAGGTAAACAGATGGCCATTCCACCCCAGGTTGACCTGGGCAACACCGACATCGATACGTTTCAGCGGATATTTACGGACAAATTGCAGCAAAGCTTGCCAGGCGGCTTCGCGGGTATCAAAACGATAACCTTTACCCGCCACATTAATTGTCCAGGGCCACGGACGTTCACCATAGGAAAGCCGCCGCGAGCTTTCTGTCAGGGCCAGGGAATACAACGATTCCGCCGGCACCCGCGCCGCAGCCGCGATCTGATGATAGGCAGGCGGGATTTGCTGAAGTGGCTGAGCGCTTTCAGCAACGCTGCACAGCGGCAGCAATAACAGTGCTGACATCAGAATGCGGCGAGTTGCCATCCGTTTTCCCCTTGCTGCAGGATCACCGGCATTTGCCCCTGACCGTAGGTCAGCCACAATCCGCGATCGTGATTAAGTGTGATTTGACGATTTCTGATCCGGTCCACCGGAATGTTGTGGCTGACCGCCCATTTACGCACCGTGTCATCTTTGTCATCGCTGCCCACCAGATAGATATCAACCGGGCGATTGTCGGCCAATACCGCGGCGAGGCGCGCGTCACAGCGTTCACAGTTGTCGCGAACGAACAACGCCATGCGCCCGTTAGTATCATGGGCAAGCCCGGAGGCATTCCCCATATTGACCGACAGCGCATTAGGGTACAGACGACTCCACGCCGCGTTCACTTCCCGCTGAAACGCCAGCTCCTTTTCCGTGCGCTGGTATTCTTCTTTCACCCACAGTTCCGCGAGCCGACGGCGCTCAGATAAGCTGTCGCTTTCCACACCCAGCGTGGTCAACGGGTCAAGCCCGGGAGACTGGATCCCCCGCTTACCCTGTTTCAACTGCTGATACTTCTGCCACTCTGTATCACTCAACCCCCACTGTTGGGCCGATTGCTGTGACTGAGACTGGAGAGATTTATCCTGAAGGCTGTTTGCCGTTGACGTGGTGCTGGTTGCGCTGTTGACGGTGTCCGCTCTGGCGGCGCCCGTTGCCAACAACATGAACAGCATTGCTACGAGACTGATTTTCATCACGACTCCTGTTTACTGCGCGCTGAGGCGCTGTGGAATACCATTAACCGAGAACACGGCCTGATTGCCCTCAATGCTGCGCAGCTGCCATCCCCAGGCAGAATCGCCCGGCGACAAGAGTTGCATCTGAGATAAGCTCGTGGCGCCCAGCGGTGCAACGACAGCAAAATGCTGACCGCCCCGCAGCTCAATGCCCGTCAGGATAAACGGCGCAGCCAGTGGCACAGTTATGGCTGACCGCAGAGACTTTTTTGAGGTACTGGTTTTATGTTTTTTTCCGGAGTTCACCGCACCACCTGAAGCGGCAGTGGAAGGTTTCTGAACCTGGCCGGCTTTGAGGGCATCGACAGTGGCTTTAAGGGAGGAAAATTCGAGGGCGATCGCCTGACCATTATCAAGGTCATACTGCCGCGCTTGTTTCTGCTCATTGATTTGGCTGTCTAACTGCTCAATTTTTTTGTTCTGGTCAGCGATTTTCCCGTCCAGCGCGTCACCCAGCATTTTCATGCCTTTTATCACGCCCTCTTTCAGCGCAAAACGGTCATCTTGCTCAGTAACGTGTTTCTCCAACGCGGACACAGATGATGAAAGCTGGCTGAGCTGGCCACTGCGAAATGCGGCTTCAAGGGAGTTAACCCGGATGTCCATGTTTTTCAACTGAAGATACAGCACCAGACTCAGCACTCCTGGAGTAATAATAATAATGGCAGTGAGGCCGATGAAAACACGTTTTAACAACACTGATTGGCTCAGCGAGAACGTAAAACGCCGAACGGCAGAGGCATCATGCTCACTGACGTTTTCAGTCATCACTGGCGCTGGGATCTGTTCTTGTTCTGGCAATGTTTCGGAGGGCATTGCACATCATCCTTTCAACGGTTCAGAAAGGTGTAAGGTGCAAAAACAGAGAGAGAAAGGCGACGCTTAACTCAACATCGCCGATAAAAAATTA
>DASXXQ010000321.1:0-65891 GCA_036502985.1 Buttiauxella sp. | reverse complement strand
GCATGGTCTCATCAACACCCTGTGGAACACCGGCGCCCGTATTAATGAAGCACTGGCGTTAAGACGGCGGGATTTTCGGCTCAATGATGACATTCCCCATGTGGTGATCCGCACCGCCAAGCAGCGTCGCAGCGGTGGTGGCCGTCCCGCCAGAGGCAAATCCGCTAACCGGGTCGTGGTGCTGTCCGATCCTGATTTTGTGCATGAGATGCGCAACCTCTTTGCCAGTACGAAAGAGAAGTTTGAAATTGATGCGGTGACGGGTGAAAAGCGTGCGCTGCCGGTATGGAACGTCACGGATCGCACGGTAAGAAACTGGCTGAAGGCGGCGGTGGATCGCGCGGAGCGTGGCGGGGTAAAACTCTCGATTGAGGTGTCTCCGCATACCTTCCGTCACAGCTTTGCGATGCATCTGTTGTATGGCCACACCCCCCCGAAAGTGCTGCAGGCCCTCATGGGCCATGAGAAAGCCGAAAGTACCGAGGTGTACACGAAGGTGTTTGCGCTGGATGTGGCGGCCAGCCAGAAGGTGACCTTCACCCTGCCGGTGGCAGAGGCGCTATTGTTACTGCGTGAAAACTGCTGAGTGCCGGACAGGCTCAGCGGCGTGGGCCTAGCCTTGGATCGATAACGAAGTCTTCTGTGGTCAGCGTGTTCAGCACCGCCTTCGCACGGGGATGCCCGGGATTAAACAGAGCGTTCCACTCACCGGTAATAATACTGGGAACCTGAAGCAACAGGCCTCCGGCGCGCTCAAGCCATTCGTCACCGATACGTTGTGTCGAACGGGGCGCAGGCTCGGCCTGCCAGTCTTCCGGTAACGCCTCCCTGTTCAGCGAGACAATCAGCGCTTCGGGTATCTGTATACTCAGCAGCGTGTATCCCTGAATGAGATCGTCTGTTTCCAGATGGACCAGTGTTTCCAGCACGCACAGCGCCCGGGAACTGCCCGGATAAACGCAGTTTTTCCCAGGAGAATTCCATCGGCCGCCATACGTGCGGGCGCCGTAGCCGTCAAATGCCGTTGACGCGTAACCTGTTTTCACCAGCCTGTAATACGTCAGCTCGCTCATCAGGTGATAACGCCATGCTCAAGTCGACCAATGAGCGTCAGTACCGCTTCGGCGCCAGCCGGCGTCGATAACAGCTCAGCCGGTTTTTTGCCGCCCAGTGCGCGTGCGGGTTTATTCAGCCACCCCACCATGCGTTCTGTATTGCCGTTGAACAGCTGGCTGGCGGCGGTGATCACGCGTGCAAGACTATATACCCGCGCGCTCTGCTCCGGAGAAAAACGTCCGTCAGGGCTTTTTAGCCGGCGGTTATAAGTGCTGCGATCGATTCCTGCCATCCGGCAGAGCTGCTGCTCATCCAGATGAATGAAAACTGACATCGCTTTAAGCCGCGAGGCATCAAGACCCTCTGTGATCCGGTCTTGCGCTGCCACCGCGGTTTCAGGCAGATCCAGACTGGCCATCAGTGTTGGCGGAGCAGATTTTTGGGTACCCGGTGTGAATACAGATGCTGACATAAAACCTCCTTTGTTCACGTGAACATAATTACAGCGCAGATGAACAATAAATTCGCGAGAAAATCAGCAAAGCAGATCTGACCGGAGTATGGGAAATACCTGAAGTTGCCGCTACTCTTCCAGAGGAGGTAGCTAGAGTGGTCGGGCTGTAGTGTTTAGCAAAATTAGTTACCACCCATTAGGGCAAATGGTAATAACCACTATACCGAGCTGAAAAATACCATTCTTCCAATACAACCACTGTAGTGGGTGAAGCACCTCATCACAGTGGTTGTTAATGTCCATACTGGCACAAACTTACTCACTATAGTGGTTATTACTCTTTGTAGTGGATAGTGCTTTGTGGGGACTATTTCTTGCTTCCGCGCAAACTTTCTAAAAACACCAGTTCTTCTTTAGTCAGAGATGCAACTACACGCTCTTCTATCTCTTCAGATGGCAAGTTATCTTCTGGGGCTTCTGGCAAGCTGGTAGGTATATGTGCAGGTCGCAGTTTTGGCCTTCTATAGTGGATATGAAAATAAACAGCTCTACCACGCTGATACTCCGTGTAGTCCAGATATCCTATATCTTTAAGCTGGGCCATAGCTTTTCGCACGGTTGCATTCTGCGTTATGGCCCTTGACGTTAGATTCAAGCGTGCTCTAAAGCGAGCCATTGAGATAGGCTTAATATCTAGGGGTAAACTCTCAATATAAGTGTAAAGCGCCTGTGCGCTCTCTTTACGGGCTAATTCATTGATAGCTTGCAACTGAAGGAGTACCTTTCGGTCAAATTGGTACAGCTCGAACAGCTTTGGATCTGCCTGCAAGATGACCACGTCCTTTTTCATATCAAAATATGCAGATTGGACCAAATGGGTGTGATAGGCCTTATCTTTGCTGGAGAATGAAAGTGTATTTGTCGCTATCCGCTGTAAAGAGGAATCGATACGTTTACGTAGCGCAGCTGACGAACGGCTCGATGGTATTCCACATAACTTGGTGAACTCCACGAATGGGAGCGTTACTTTATCGCCTACCACTTTAAATTTTGTGAAGGCATGGATGATGCCAACCCAAGTTTTAAAATCATTATCCATATCAAGTCTGGCACCCGTGATCTGAATGTTCTCAAACCCTTCGGAAGTTACAAGACTAAGTTGTTTCAATTCTATAGTGGCATCCATTGTTGCCATCTGCCCTTTCCTACCACGTGCTGTGGATTTCAACGTAGGAACAAACAGCCCAAGACGCATTAAAGCAACAGGTTGAACTGTATTATTGCTGTTAGGAACAAGGTTAACAACTTCACCGGTTCCTTTATGAACCTCTGTGAAAGCCTGAGTTATCTCTTTGATAGCTTGATCTTTTTCTGTCATTAAATAATCCAGATTTTATCCATAACCAAAGGAATTTCCTACTAACTACAGTGGATACTATCACTCACTGTAGCGGTTATCCTACCCTTCCCAGTGGTTGTTTTACTGCCTATAGTGGATGTTTTACACCTTACAGTGGTTGTAAATCCATCTGAAAGCCTTGGTAGCTGCGGCCTGAGACGATCCGGTGATCTCTTTTGACCTTACATGAACATTTTGGATCTAATTATTGGATCTATCCTGTGGATAATTTGAAAAATTAGAAAGTTGCTCTCTGATTGGATATGGATCAAAGCTGTTCACAGTATAAAAAGCCTTTTACTCACTATAGTGGTTGAAGAAGTGCCTTCAGGCCTTATACAGCAAGGGCTTAGCGAAATCGGTGATCAATTAGTAATCTTTATTATGATCGTTTAATAATCTTGTTATAGGATCTACCACCTGAATATGTTGATAACTAATTGAACTACCAACTCTTTACGGAGAAGATTCTACTGAACAACATTTCTGTTGTGATACTAAGCCTGTACATCATGTTTTCTTATGACCTTTCAGGCTTGTTTCTCAATTAAGTTTAATCCTGCATTTAGAATACCTCCTTGCCCAATTTGATAAACAGTTCTCAGAATCCCTCTCTTAGCAACTGCATATTGCAGACTATAGCGGTTATCACTCATTACAGTGGTTGCTTGAAATGACTTAAAATGTGGCCAAAACCTATCTTCAAGTCAGTCACTCCTTCTTCGAAGTTCGATGAATGTGATTCTGAGATCTGTAGACTGTTGATTATGTTTACAACAGATAAAATATGTAGCATTATTGATTTAATTTAATAATCCTACATACATGGTGATTTTTATGATTAGTAGCGCACAACAGATTAGTAAGGTTGCACTGCGTTCAGAAAAGATGTTGTTATCGCTAACCGAAGAGATCCAAGCACAAAAAAAAGAGTTACGGGAAAATGAATACTTCCAAGTTTACGCGAAAGCAGCGGTTGCAAAATTACCCAAACTAACCCGAGCCAGTGTTGACTATGCTGTAAATGAAATGGAAGAAAGTGGCTATGTCTTTGATAAACGGCCAGCAGGAACATCAAGCAAATATGCAATGTCGATCCAAAATATTATTGATATTTATCATCATCGTGGCGTTCCAAAATACAGAACAAGACATTCTGAAGCCTTTACTCTCTTTGTAGGAAATCTAAAAGGTGGGGTTTCAAAAACGGTTTCCACCGTTTCTTTAGCCCATGCTCTACGCGCACACCCTCACCTTCTTTTTGAAGATCTACGAGTTCTGGTTATTGATCTTGACCCACAATCATCAGCAACTATGTTTTTAAATCACACACGTTCAGTTGGTAGTGTTGAAGCCACAGCTGCGCAAGCAATGTTGCAAAACGTTGACAGAGATACATTACTTAATGAATTTATCGTCAATTCCATTGTACCTGGAGTCGACGTTTTGCCAGCCTCAATCGAAGACGCCTTTATTGCTTCCCGCTGGGAGGAACTATGTCAGGAGCATTTACCTGGTCAAAACATATATGGTGTATTGCGCGAAAATATTATTGATAAACTTACTCAAGATTACGACTTTATATTTATCGATAGTGGGCCACACCTTGATGCATTTCTGAATAATGCTCTTGCAGCATCGGATGTTCTGATGACACCCGTTCCTCCTGCACAGGTAGACTTTCACTCCACTCTAAAGTATCTGACACGTTTACCTGAGCTTATCGAGTTGATCGAAGAATCTGGTTTTGAAACACGGCTGATAAGCAATATCGGATTTATGTCAAAGCTACTGAATAAAGCCGATCACAAACTTTGTCACAGCCTTGCTAAAGAAATTTTTGGTGGAGATATGCTTGATGTTGGACTTCCTCGTCTGGATGGCTTTGAACGATGCGGCGAGTCTTTCGACACAGTAATTTCAGCAAATCCATCGACATATATTGGTAGTAGTGAAGCATTAAGAAATGCTCGCGCCGCTGCAGAAGATTTTGCTAAAGCTGTTTTTGATCGTATTGAATTTATTCGAATGAACTGAGGTAACGGATGAACACAAAAAGAAAAACAATAGGAAGAACCTTTAGTCAGTCACCTTTAAACAAAGCGCTGGACAATGAAGAACAATCTCGTACTTTTGTTTTAAAATCGGGTCAGCGAGCTGAGTTTAAACATGTCCACATATTACCTGGCGATGTTGCTGATATTACCTTTGTCGTTCTTGAAAATAATGGTCGAGATCAAACAGCACTGACCAAAGATTCTTTAGTCGACATCACGCGTACCATTAAATTCCAGCAGTTTTTTGCAGCTATTGGGCGCAGAATTGATGGAAAGATTGAAATTCTCGATGGTTCACGCCGACGTGCGGCAGCCATTCTCTGCCGAGCGGGTTTAAATGTTCTCGTTACAGACACTGAGGTTAGTACTGAAGATGCACGGCAACTCGCAAAAGATATTCAGACAGCTAAAGAACATAACCTTCGTGAGGTTGGTTTGCGTTTGCTGAGTATGAAAGATAATGGCATGTCACAGAAAGAGATAGCTGAAGACCTGGGATTATCACAGGCGAAAGTGACTCGAGCATTACAGGCTGCCGCCGTTCCGCAAGAGCTTCTTACTCCCTTCCCTGTTCAGTCTGAATTATCTCATCCTGATTACAAGTTACTGTTGAGTCTTAGTGAACGTCTTTTAGAAAAACAAATTCCCATTGAAGTATTACTTCAGGAAATTGATTTGGAGCTCAATGCTCTGAGAGCGAATAAGCAATTGACTTCAGAGGATAGCAAAAATTCCGTTCTAGCTTTGTTGCGCCGCAAGGTAACGGCATTAATAGAAGAACCAGCCAAAGATAAACTAAAGAGTGTTCCTCTGTGGAGTTTTGCCGATAAAGATCGCTTTGCAAGGAAGAAAAGGAAAGGTCGTACCTTTAGCTACGAGTTTAATCGCCTTTCAAAAGAACTGCAGGATGACCTTGATCAAGCTATCAATGATGTGCTGTCCCAGCACTTAAGCGACAAATAATATTTTGGCGATTTCAGTCTGAAATCGCCACTGTTTCTCTAGGTTTTTAGCGCTCCCAGGCGTCTGTTTTCCATGTTTTAAATTATGTAACTAATTGATTAAAAATAAAATATATATCATATTATGCTTCATCAATGGCTTATGGCTCGGCTAGAAGCAGACATATGATGTGTGGCGAACTATAAAGGAAGATTCTTCCTGTTCTTTGTTTAACCCGCACGACCCATTCGGTTAATATGTCAACATAGGCAGTTTCTAGTATCATAAATATCATGTTGCCATAACCACACTCCTACTGCAGAACCTATTTTCTGAAGCACTATTTCTTCCCGGATGATGAACTGTATCCGGAGATAACGTCTTTCACTTCGTGGATAGGGATATGATTAATGCTCTAACTGAGTCATTCACGAATCATTCATCGTTAATTTTATATGTATCGCGCCAATCATCTATTTATTTTAACTTATTGATATTTATTATTTTTCAATGATTTTTTAATGAGATTTCAGGGTGAAATCGCCAATATTTCCTCAATTCCAATATTTTCCATTTCAAATGGAGTCTATTATCCATTCCCGCCGGCTTTGAAGTGGTAACTAAGCTCGATGAGCTGGATTCTCTGCTGATTATTGATCTGGGAGAGGCGACTCTCGATATATCTCAGGTAATGGGAAAAATGCGTGGGATTTCGCGTATTTTTGGGGATTCATCACTGGGGGGGCACTGATGACCGCAGCAGTGAAAGATGCGCTCTCGTTAGCCCGGACAAAAGAAAGCAGTTATCTGGCGGACGACATTATTATTCATCGTAATGATGATGCTTATCTGGCGTCACGTATAAATGATACCTCCCGGATAGCCCTGGTCCGGGAAGCTATGGCCGAGGCGCATATCAGACTGGTGAATCGTGTGATTGAAGCAGTCAGCCGGTTTGAGGGATACTCCCATGTGATGGTTATTGGTGGCGGTGCCGAGCTCATTGCAGATGCCGTCAGGAATCATTGTGCGGTCAGGGATGGACGTTTCTACAAGACCAGTTCCTCGCAATTTGACCTCGTCAACGGCATGTACCTCATTGGATAAAGAATATGGATACGCGACGTAAAATAACGTTTTATCTCAACCCTGAAACCAACGAAGCGGACCGATTTGTCTGCCAGAAAACAGACGAAACTCCCCAGGCGAAAGGGGAAGGTTATGGCGCGCCGCGTTGTTGACTGGGTTTGCATTTGGTAAACAGGATGAACGGTTACCCTTTTTGTTTAGCGAACTGCTGAATAAAAACACGTCGTTTGATGATTTGCTTCAACTACTGAAGGCTGTATACCCGAGTGAAACAGAAGCATTGTTAAAGGGGAAGGGCAGTGGTGCAGAGCTCCTGCCTTCAGCACAGGAATCAGCCTCCACGTCTGCCGATGAAGAAACCCTGGCTAACGCCTGGGGGTTATTCGGAGGCCCTGCAAATGGATAAACTCAGCGATCACGGTCGTGTAGTTCGTCAGTTTCTGAAAGCAGCACGCGAACTGCAGGCTCTGGGCCTGGTTGAGGATGTCGGGAATAAGACGCTGGCTGCGCTTCAGGTGGAGCTTGTCAGCCGTTCTTCTCCCGGTGCCGGTTATAAGCAGGACTTCCCTCGTCATGGTGCGCGCTGGGAAGAAGACGAAAAGCAGCAACTGGTTGCGCTTGCAGAAGCCGGGATGCTTGATGTCGATGCTTTTGCTCATGAATACCAGCGTCGACCGGGATCCGTCGTGACGTATATGGTGCGACTGGGTCTGCTGGATAAAGACCACGTTCAACGCTGATACCTCATATTTCCAAAGGCGGTGAGCCCTTACCGCCTGTATCTCTGACCTTACCTGACGTTGTCTGCAGTTACTCCCCCCTCCGCTTAACAGTCGCACCGTGCCGGAAAAATTCAAGCCACCGGCTGCGGCGCCCGTTCGCACTTTCTCCCGATGGTCGCGCGCTTGCGCTGCGGCCTTGCATCCGGAGCTGGATTTTTTCCTGAAGGCCCGTTGCGTCCTGTGCGGTATGGCGGGAGCACACCGCAGACTGCCGGAATGGAAGGAACTCCAGAATGACGCAATTAACCCTCGATATCGCCCCACTGACGGTTCAGCGAAAAAATGCCGCCGGAAATAACGGTTATCAGCAATTCCGGCGCAGTTTTATCCGCCTGTTCGGGGAAACGGCACGCTATCATCACCGACATGAAGTGTTCCGGGATCTGGTTGCTATGGGGACCCTGGCTGTGCAGAACGCGTTTCTGCGCTCGCCGGTGCTGGAAGAGGAATATCTGGCCATCGCCGGGCGCTACCAGGCAGACGATATGACGAAGATGGCGCAACTCATCGGCTGTATTGCCGGGGCGCTGGACTGTCGGGCCGGAGACTTTCTCGGGGAAATCTTTATGGAGCTGGAAATAGGTTCGGCACACATGGGGCAGTTTTTCACTCCTTATTCCGTGTCCCAGCTGATGGCAAAACTTACGTTCAGTCATGTGGTGAAACAACTGGAGCAACAGCCCTTCATTAAGCTGGATGAGCCAGCCTGCGGGGCGGGAAGCATGGTGATCGCGGTCTGTGAGGTGATGTTGGATCAGGGGTTCAATCCGCAGCAGAAATTGTATGCGCGCTGCACCGATATCGATGCAGTTGCCGCTCATATGTGTTACCTCCAGCTCTCCTATCTGGGTGTGCCGGCGGATGTGGTGGTCGGTAACACGCTGACGCTGAAGGAATATCGCTCGTACCGGACCCCCATGTGGTATTTCAGCAACTGGGGCCAGCAGCTGGCGGCCCGTAATTTGGTTGACGGCTTCCGACGTTTTCTTCCTGACTGAATGACACCACGGGGCGAAAGCCCCGTGACTGCCCGCACTTCCAGGGAGCTGAAGCTCCCGGCGCGCCGGACGGGACCCGCCAGAGGCTGGTCCTGAAAAGGATGCCTGCTGCGCAGGCCTGTACCGTGTTACCCCCTCCCGCCCCTTCCAACAGACGTTATCTCCTGCCATCGCTTAAACGGTTGCACCGTGCCGTCATAATTCAAGCCTCCGTCTACGGCGCCCGTTCGCACGCTCTCCCGATGGTCGCGCGCTTGCGCTGCGGCCTTGCATCCGGGGCGTGATTTTTGCCTGTGGCCCGTTGCTGTCCGTCGCTCATGGCGGGAGACAACGACCCGCCCCTGAAAAGGGGAACGCCAGAAAGAGCTGGTTTTTCCCGATGACACTTCACCCACAGGAGAATGAGATGAACGATCGCCAGGTTGTCAGCCAGTTGATGCAGTATCTGTCCGATAAGCTGCTGACATCGTCAGACGCGTTTGCGCAGGCATTACGTCACTTTGATATTCAGACCACTTACGAGGGAGTAATGGGGGATCCGGAGTTTGCTGGTTTTACCGGCTGGAAAGGGTTTTTCTTTGTTGATGTGTTTTCTGCAGCACATCCGAAAGGGCAGCGTTTTGAGTTTGATACCGTAGCAGAGGCAAAAGCCTTTGCCTCCCGTATCCGTAATGGCGAGGTGGTGTGATGACGCTACACGCTATTCTGACTGCGGCCATGGGGCGCAGCGTACTGGCCGAAAAACAGTGGTCAGATGCCGTGACGGTTTCTGTGTTGACGGCAGGTTGTGGTATCTGTGTTCAGGGTGAGCTGACGGCGGGCGCGCTGTATGATTTTATCCCGTTCCTGGCTGCACAGCATTATTTGCATCCGGACGCGGTGGTGCCTTTGCAGGCGCTCTGTCAGGCGTCGCCGGTCAGTATCCGGATCACTGATGGCCTGAACGGAGATGTCGTGATGCAGGGCTTCCCGGATGAAAAAGTCTTTTTCGCTCAAAGTCTGAAAGCGGCTCTGCTGGCAGCGCTTGCCGACCTGGTCCCTGAGCTGGAGGAAAAGGCAGAGATTCTTGCCCTTCACACCGGTGAACGCTGGAACGGTTTTCCGCTCTTTGAGCGGGTGACGGCGGAGTCATGGGATGCATTACCAGGGGACTTCAGTACCCCGGAGGCACAGATCAACGCGTGGTTACACGCTATTTTTGAAGATGGCTCAGACGTCCTGCAGGTGGGACTTGTGGTGTGGCAGGACTCTGGTCAGCAGCGCCTGGCCGACTGTGCTGTGCCGGATATCTGTATTATTCCACCCGGGGTACCCGCTCGCTGCTGGCTGGATCGCGACACACTGAAAACGCTGGCGACTGAAGTGCGTCGCCAGATCTATCGGCAACGCAGCCTTACCGCCAGTTTCTCCCGGGTCCGGGACTGAGCGGGTCCTCCAGACCAACCGGGAGGACCCAAAGGACGCGCCATAACGGCGCGCTTTTTAACGTCTTTCTGGCGGAAGATTTCCCTCCTGGCGTGCCTCTTCCGGGCGCCGGTAGTGATGGCCGTGTTGCAGACTGGCCCGAAGCGGTGCGGCATCAACAGCCCGTCACTCCCCCGGTCACCGCGTTCTGGAACGCGGCGCTGCGGCCTCCTTCCGGTTGTTGACCCCACACCTGGTGCTCCGGACCAGAAGGTCTGCACGGCCAACACTCCCCGGCCGCATGAGAAGGGGAGGCGACACCAGAAGGACACCATCATGTATCACTCATTCACTGACGTGCTCATCCACACCCAGGCAAAAACCACGCTGGCACAGCATTTGTGGCCTGAAACCCTGCAGGCAGAGTATTCCCTGCAACACTGCCAGGGTGACGGGGTGTTATTTACCGGCGAACTTGCGCCCGCTGATCTGCTGCGCATTATCCCCCACCTGCACGCCTTAACCGCATCGATGACACGCGCGCTGCTGCGACTGGTCAGTGAGCGTCCGTCTCACCCGCCATACCCACCGGTACAGCCATTCCGGTTGTGTCACGTTTACTGCTGAGGGGTTTCCGGAAGAAACTGACCTGGCGGAAGCTCGCCTGCTGAGTGCGTTGCAGTGCCAGTATGAAATCATTTGCCGAAAAGTGGAGGCGTTGGGTTACCGGCTGATTACCGGCACCTTTCCGGAGGAAATGGACGAGGTTCTGCTGTGTCGTGGCACCGAAAATATTACCTTCCGCGTGGTTGCGGTCTACCCCGAGGAGTGCGGTTACTGTGATGCCGACGACGGGCTGGAGGGTGACTATATCGACCTGATCCTTCGCTGTGGTCGCCGGGTGCTTTGTCTGCGTTATGAAGTTTTCTGTGACGGAGAAAAAATGGCGGAAAGCTGGACGACAGGAACGGTGATTGATCCATATGGCCCCGCCAGAAAATGGTTGTCGCGCGATGAAGTCCGCTATGTTGCCAGTGAGGCCCGTGATGCTATTGAGTCCCGCGCCGTTGCCTTCCGTTCTTTCATCAAAGCCGCCTGATTGTCCCGGGGCGCCCCACCCAGGTGCCCCATCCGGTTACCGCTCGCATTGAGCGACCGCTATCCGGAAAGGGAAAAGGATGTGGCGCGATGGCCACGCTGTTTTGTCGCCTGAAGGGCGACGGAAAGAACCGGCCTTGTCGGCCTGACGTTCAGTCCCTGCCTGCGACGGTTTTCGCCGTGCCCTGTACACTAACCCGGGCCGCGAGGCCCACAAGGCCCACTTCGTTACCGTCCTCACCCGTTCGCAACGTTTCCGGTGCATTCAGCCCGGAACCGTTTTGCGCGTGCGGCTTGCGGCGGTGCCTTGTCTTCCCCGCTTTCCTCCCGGGTTGTTTCCCGGTCACGGCGATAGGCGGAGCCGCGACAACCTTAACGGAGGAATACTCATGCCAAACTGGTGTGCTAACCGCATTGAAATTACTGCCCCTGCTGATGTTCTGTCAGAGATCGAAACCTGGAGTCTCGGCGGGGTGTATCCGTATTACGAGAAAGCTGTCCGTCAGAGTATCCGGCTGTTTATTGCCGGGGTGACAGGCCGGCTCAGGCCGCACGCGGAGGGGCATTATGCACCTTATCCGGCGCTGACCAGCCACGGTGCGGGCGGGGATAATCCGGTATCCCGTGCTTATTCCGAATGGCTCTCACTGCTGCAGGATAATGCCTGGCTGGATGAAGCCTGCTGTGAAGCCATTGAACGGTGTTATGTGGCATGTGGTCTGGCAGGGCTGAAATGGGGGCAACTGACCGGTTCAGAGCAGGCGATTGCCGGCGAACTGTTGAGCCAGAAAAACCATGACTGGAGCAGCGACGGGTGGAAACCGGTGAGTTTTGCTGAACTGTATGACGGTCTGGACGTGGTGCGGGCAGGGCAGAGGATGGATCTTCGCCTGCTTATACCCACCCGGATGGCGACGGAAATTAATGGATTTAACGGAGGATTGCTGACCGGCGTGACCCGTTCCTATGATCTGTATGTGGATTGCTACGGGACAAAATGGCCTTCGGATAACAGGG
Source organism: Buttiauxella sp. (assembly GCA_036502985.1). Lineage (GTDB taxonomy): Bacteria > Pseudomonadota > Gammaproteobacteria > Enterobacterales > Enterobacteriaceae > Buttiauxella. The sequence goes on along the minus strand of DASXXQ010000321.1, from coordinate 53,595 downwards.
CAGACGTTCGTCGGGATAATGGTGTGCTGATTATCGATTTTGATACCGCCTGGTCACCTCCGGCAGAGGAAGTGATGCTGGCGTTAACCACCCGCTGGTCATGTGAGGTGACACACTGGTTCAGCGAGGCGGGCAGTGATTACTGTGGATTCCGGGTGTTCAGCAAGGGCGAGCTGACCGATGCCGATGACACGTCACTCGAATATGATGATGAAGATGAGGACGGCTGGAGTGACGTCATCGGGCCGGACTGGCTGATTGATAATGTTCCGCACTATGGTGGTTAAAAATTGAGCATGGCAGGGCGTAGGGTTTGCTCCGTGCCCTGCAGCAAAGTATCCACAGGTTGCGCGGGTGGATGTTCACCCGGATTGTGGACAACCGTTATCACAAAGGATGTCGCTGTGCTCCACGTTTTTGCGGCGCGTTGCGCCGGGGGAGGTGTTCTGGTGTCGTGACGGCTTACGCCGTGCCGTTACTGTAGCCGTGCCGCTGCGCCTGCAAGGGTACGCTTCGCCGGTATCCTCACCCGTTCGCACGTCTGCGTTTGCCGCTCCTCCCGTCGTTCGCGCGTTCAGTCTTCACGCGCTCACCGTCCGGCCCGACTGCACTTCGTCGCTTGCGCATGCGGCCTGCGGTCCCGCCCCTGCATTCTCCACTTTTCGCCCGTCTGTCGTGCCGGCACGGCGAAAGCCGGCGCTGAGATAACATTCACGACGGAGAATTTTATGCACACAGTTACCCCCCCTGCGGTTTACGTTGGCACCTACCATAAATACAACTGCGGCAGCCTGGCCGGTCAGTGGCTGGATGTGACGGATTTTGATGATGAAGCGGAGTTCTATGCCGCCTGTCGTGCGCTTCACGCTGACGAGGCCGAGCCGGAGCTGATGTTCCAGGACACTGAGGGTTTTCCTTCCGATATGGCCTCGGAATGTCACATCAACTGGACGTTTGTGGAGGCGTTTAAATCCGCAGAGGAAAACCACCAGGCTGCCGCCTGGCTGGCGTGGGTGGACTATACCGGTGAGTGCGATTTTGACCAGTTTGAGGCGTCGTACTGTGGGGAGGCCGAAGATGAAGAGGAGTACGCGCGGGAATATGTGGACAGCACTGGCATGCTGAGCGAGGTGCCGCAAAGCCTGCGCGATTATTTCGACTTTGAACGGTTTGCCAGTGACCTATTCAGTTCAGAGCGCTTTTTCAGCAATGGCCATGTGTTTTATGCCTGCTGATGAATGACAAGGCGGGTTCGCCCGCCTGACTTTTCCCCGGTCGGCTGTGATCCTGACTGTCAGCCCGCGCGCCCCTGGCAGGCGTTCCGCCTGCCGGAACCGGCAACACCCCGCCTGCGGCGTGTGTGCCGGGTCCCGGACGCTGTGCCTGTCCCGCCATAAGCTGAACCCGATTATGTTATCTGTACCGGTGCCGGTTGTTCTGGTGTTGCCGGTACCGTTGCTTTTGTTGGTGTTGTTTCTGGTCGTGGAAAAACCAGAAAGACATGAACACACGGGGGCCCCTTCGGCTTCCCGTCCGGAGGCCGGGTCGTCGCCTGCACTCCAGTGGGCGGCGCGTAGCCCCGCCAACTTCCGCAGAGCCACCCGGTGGCTCTGTCCTTGCGGATAACAAGCGATGCCTGTACAACACGCTTGCAGCTGCCCACGGGCAGCTGCCGCTCTCACTGGCCGCCCTGGCGGCCGCTAAGGTGTCAGCCGGTGAACCGGCTTCATTGCCTGCCACCTTACCCTGCTCCTGCGCAACCCCTCTCCTTGCTGATGCAGACTGACAGCGCGCGCTCCGGGCAGCAAGGGCCGCTCGCGCTTTCCGGTCAGATTTTCTTTCGCCGGCTTCAGAAAATCAGCCCTCCACCCCTGCTTTTCGTCGTTTCGCCGTCAAAAAGTCTGCGCAATGAGGGGCGTTCCGCAACCGGAAATAAACCGGAAGGGAGGACGCCATAATGAAGCCGGAGGAGACTAATGATGACCACCCAGACCCATGAGTACTTTTTTGAATTTCCCGCCATTCGTGGCCGTCAGGCAGGCCGCGAGCAGTATGTGCTGTTTGTGCCGATGAATATGCTCAAACGCATTCTGGCCAGCGATAACAGCGGGGATGTGATGTCCCGTTCGCAGCGCGAACATAACCAGGTCCGTTCACGCAAAATCACGCACTATCTGACCGGGGGACATGACACAAAGAGCGACTGGATCCTGGGTACGCTGACCGGAAATATCGATAAAGCGGTCATCTTTAACGCCGCCGAAGGCACAAAAGGCGACGTGGGCATGTTGTCCATTCCAATGGATGCGGATATCAAGCTGTTCGATGGCCAGCACCGCAGCGGGGGCATTTATGGATATATCGATGCCCGCCCTGATGCGAATGACATGATCACCCTGCTGCTGACCGTGGGTTTGCCGCTGGAAACCCGCCAGCAGTTTTTCTCTGACATCAACAACAACGCCACCAAACCGGCGACGGCCATTTCAATGGCGTACAACCATAAAGATCCGGTCAATGACCTGGTGCGTCACATTGCGTCCAGCGTCCGCGCCCTGGCGATGCGGGTGGACTACGAACACAATGTGGTGCCGGGAAAAAGTGACCTGCTGGTCAGCTTTAAGGCGCTGCATGATGCGACACGGAAAATGTTTGGCCTGCGTGCCGGTGATGAGGTCCCGGCCGCGCTGCGCCATGAGGCGGTGAAGTTGTGGAGTGCCTGGGCGGATACGCTGCACTGGGAGTGGGTGGCGGAAATGCTGGGTGCTTCCACCTACCGCACGATGGCCATCGGTACGCATGGGGTGATGGTCAATGCCATTGGTCTGGCCACGGCCATGATGCTTGAACATCATGATGCGGAGGATATCGCGCAGCTGCTGCGTGCGCACCGTCAGCAGGATACAACCTGTGAGGACCGCTCTCAGACTTTCCGTCACGAACGCTGGCACGGTATCTGTGTTGATGCGCAAAGCGACACGGTGAAATGTGATGCGGCGGCACAGAGTCGGGCTGCCATGCACCTGCTGGCGCTGTTCGGTCTGGATCCGGCCAATCCCCACGCGTGGCTGCGTGAAGCCTGTGACGAGTCAGTCAGCGATGAAGCCATCGCAGAGATGATCGGCAAGGTGGAGAAAGTGGCCGCCGAGAAAAATCTGTCCATGGACGGTCTGAAGGCCGACATCCTGCTGCTGATTGCCCGCAGCGAAGGGGCGTTTTTGCAGACGCTCAACCATATGCGCAAGCTGCGTCAGTGGGTAAAGGTGCAGTATCCGGAGGACGTGCAGGCGTAACGGATAAGGCCGCCCTGACGGGCGGCCAGACCATACTGGCCCACCTTGCTCTGGTGTGCTTACGACCTGAGCAGCAGGCGGCAACTGGCGCCATTATCGACGTTGAAGAATCCCCACGTCGTTCCGGTTTTGAGTTTTACCCGTATGCGGCGGCATTCTTTCGCAGGCTGACCGGACGCGGGAAAGCGTCGGGCAGGGGACTGCGATTCATCCCTGGCATCCGGTGGGACCCGGCGGAACGACTGGCCACGCTGAGTGATTATGACATGGCATTTAACACACTGATCCGTACCCGTGGCGAATACTGTCCGTCACCCCTTTCCACCTCTGACGGCGACTGGTTATTCCCGGAAACGGCATTTCGCCGCCGCGAACGTAACAAACACCGGGTGAGGCTGGCCGCGCATAAATACCATTCGACCTGGAGCCGCCAGGACGCCCGGCGTCATGCCCAGAAGGCATTGCAGTATCAGCATTATGTGGGACGAGCGCGCATCGAGCTGAATTTTCAGAGTCCGGATACCTTTGTGCAGTGGCATGATCGCCATCCGGAACTGAAAGAACAGGACTGGCTGGCCATGTTCTGGCACTGGCAGCGCCGGTTCCCGTCGCTGCGGTCGCTGGCGTGGTTTCAGTACAGTCGTGATCAGCCGCAGGTGATTGCCGTCAGTTTGCAGGTACTGGTGCAGGACACCCCAGCGGTCATCCGGGCGCAGGAACGGTTGTATGTCCCGAATAAGCTGACGGTGCAGACGTCAAAAAGTGTCTGACTTTTCGACAGTTTTTAGCGGGTATTCCTGGTCAGAGTGAGGCGGATAGCAGTATAATACCCGTGGCGCTTGAGGCTTTTTGCTTCCTGCGACTGGCAGAAATGTTGGAAGGTAGTGAGGCAGAAAGAGAAAAGCCCCGAGTAATTTTTCAATTAACCCGAGGCTCAATCTGTATGACTCGACACCATCAGATTAGCCGCTTATCCGCCGAAAGGCAAGGAGAAGTCAGCTATGAAACTGCCGCGAAACGCCCTGATCTGGTGCGTATTAATCGTGTGTTTAACGCTGTTAATATTCACATTCCTGACCCGGAAATCGCTGTGCGAAATCCGTTATAAGGACGGAACGCGGGAGGTGGCGGCTTTTATGGCTTACGAATCCGATAAGTAGCAACCTGTAGCGGGGGGGAACCCCCGCTTTTCAGGAGGCTGATAGTGTTGAAGGTCTGCCAGCAAGCGCCTTTATGAAGGGCTGTCCGGGTGACCGGGCGGCCCTTTTTCCGTTCTGGTCTCCTTCCAGCTCCAGCGCCGGGTTTGCGTGCGCTTGCAGCTGCCTGACGGCAGCGCCGCTTCCACTGGCCGCCGCTGGCGACCGCTAAGGAAAGCCGGTCAACCGGCTTTTTCCGGCGTCTCCTTTCGCCCGGTTCTGCGGTGTTCACTTTTGCTGTGACTGACGCTGCCCTGCTCCGGTTCATCAACAAGGGTGAAGGCTGACGCCCGCCGTCCTCACCCGTTCGCACTTCCTCCCTGTGGTCGTTCGCTTGCGCTGCGGCTTCCGGCTGCGCCCTTGTTTCTTCCCCTGATGGAGCGGGGCGGCTGGATGTCACAGCAAAGTGCTCCCCGCCTCCTGAGAAATGGAAAGGGGAACACCAGAAAGAAGCCGAAGGAGAAAAAATGACTATCCCTGCTCAATCCACTCAGACTGACACCGCCCATGCGACCCGTATTGAAATTACCGATCCTCGTCGTCGTCTGGCCTTTGTGCCCCGGTTGTTTGCGACCGCTCTGGGGGAAAGCATGGCCGCGACCTTCCTGCGTAAACACAGCGATTACGACGGCGGGATGTGGCATTTCTATGAAGTCCCGCGCGGTATCAGTGGGCAAGTTGCGGCGTGGACCGATATGGCCACCACCTGCCCGACCGGCTACATCGCCCCGCCAGATGGCATGTATCAGATGACGATCCCGGGAAACTATTTTGATGCAGAGGTTTCAGCCGATGCAGCCGGGATTATCGCGACGCTGTTTGTGCTTAACCAGCTGTGCTGGAAAGTGTCAGAGATGGGGAGCCAGTACGCGCAGACCTGCCAGGGGCTTATCGATCGCCAGGATGCGCTGAAGGATTATGTCAGCATCATTAAGCACCCGGAAAGCAGCTTGATTTTCCGCGCAATCGACTGACCAGGCGTCTGGCTAAAAGAAAAACATGATAATGGCCACGCTGTGGCCATTTAACACAGGGTGAGAACGTGATGACCCCTGAAAACACAATGGCTGGCATGGATGAACTCGTGAGAATTGCAGGTGAGGGAGGCTATCAGCAGGGGCGCGAACCGGACAATGCGGATCGTGCCGCCATTGCCGCGCAGGTACTCTGTCAGTTTGCGCACGCAAGCGGACTGGAAAAGAGTGGCGGATCCGCCGAGACAATGTTAGTCGATTTGCTGGCCAATCTGATGCATCTGAGTGACCGTCTGGAGACGCAGGGTGTTGCCTGTCTGCTGAATGTGGCCGCGATGCATCACGATGATGAGGTCCGGGACCCGGGTTGATTTGGTTGCCCTGCTGAAGACCCCGCGCATCGAGCGCGGGGTCTTCAGTGCCCGGCCTGTGACCCCGGAGCCCGGCTCGCGTTGTGCATCGTCCGCAGGAGGGTGAGCAGCTGATCCTGATACTTCTTTTGCACCATGGTAGCCAGTAAATTTTCGCAACTCAGTGCGAGGGCGGCCAGCTCCACCACGCGTTTTACCCGATCACAGTTTTCATAGTCTTTGTAGGTTCGCAGGCTGACACCCAGTTCTGCCGCCGCTTTCTCACGGTTCCAGCCGAAACTTTTTCGCCATAATCGCAGATCATAACCGGTCATTTTAATGCCATGAAAAGTGTAGTAATTGCACATAATTTAAAACGAACATGGAAAATATTCAACATAAAAAGGTGCAGTAATTGCACTTAATTTGATGTGTATGCTGAGTGTTGAATATTATGAAAAGGGCAGAAACTGCACTTTAATTTCAGTGTGTTAATTCGCGAAACTGGCTGAATGGACAGCAATAAGGGCCTGAAAAAATTCATACCACCCCGTGGCCCCTTCGGCTCCCCGTCCGGAGGCCGGGTCGTCGCCTGCACTCCAGTGGGCGGCGCGCTGCCCCGCCCACTTCCGCAGAGCCACCGGGGTGTCTCAGTCCTTGCGGATAGCAAGCGATGCCTGAACTGCCCGCTTGCAGCTGCCCACGGGCAGCAGCCGCTTTCACTGGCCGCTACGGCGGCCGCTCAGGATAACGGGCCTGCAGCCCGCTTCTGTCGCTCCCTTTTATTCCTGTGTTGCGGTGTACCTGTGGCCGTGACAGACGCTGCCCCGGCCCGTGCCATTCACAAGGGTAAAGGCTGACGCCCGTTTCCTCCCCCGTTCGCGCGCCTTCCCGATGGTCATTCGCTTGCGCTGCGGCCTCGGACACGCCCTTGTGCCTGTCACTGATGGGACGGGGCGGTCTTGAGTCACGGCCCCAGGCTCCCCCGCTTCCGAAAAAGGAAAGAAAAGGGAAACGCCAGAAAGAAGCCGGGGAAAATTCAACACTCTGTCGGAGATAACATGATGAGCGAACTGGTTTTTTATCCTGTAGGCGGTTTTCACTATGAAGACGCGTACCTCGATGGCGACGTCTACAAAAACGGCTGGGGTCAGACGCTGGAGAAACTGAACTCCTTTGGTGGGAATTACGTTCTGATCTCCCTGAATGAAGCACGTGAACGTATCCGTGCCGCTGCCCGCAAACCGGTTCGCGAAATTACCGAAGCAGAGTTTACCGAAAAACTCTACATGCTCCCGCCGATGGACTGGCGCGCCGGTATCAGCTCGCAGTCATTCAAATTCATGGAAATGATTTGCCAGGACGTCACCGATATTTTTGTGGAAGTGGACGGGCGTTTTTTCACGCTGGCGGATAAAAGCAGCCTGAGCCATGAGCAGATCATCAACCGGATCACTGAGGAGGTGCTGAAAACCGAAGAGAAAGGGCAATAAAAAAGCAGAGCGGGTGCTCTGCTTAATCACTCCGGCCTGTTAGAGCAGGTCGGATAATTCAGATGTCAGTTATGAGGATTGATCATGAAAGACAAATTCATCGTCGCATGTCAGGAATATTTTGTAAAGCAGAAGGGAGAGACAAGGGCGCAGCGGCGTCAGATCCGCGAAACCCTGCCAGAGGATGCCATCACACGACGTCTGCGCATACTGGCCAAAATTATTGCCCGCTGTGAACGCCGTCATCAGCCGGTGCGTATACCGGCACTGAATGGGGCTGAGTGGGGCCAGGTACTCCGAACGCTGGAACTGAAACGGGCGTATGCCTGACAGGTTGCCGCCCCCATAGGGGGGCGGTTTTTAAAGTGCTGCTGTTTCCGACCGGCATTGAACCGGACGGAAACAGAAAGGCGACGCTGACAGACCGGAGAACGATGATGAAATACACATTAAATGCCCCTTATGGCATCACAGCCATTCAACTGGACAACGGTGATGAAGCCCTGTATCTGCACGGCGAGTGCCTGGCCCTTGCTGATTTTCATCTGCGTGATGATTCCGTGATTGCCACAGGTGAACGCATGGCTGAGGTGCTGGGCGTGCCGTTCACGTTTCTGACGCAACCTGAGCCGGAGAATGAAGAGTGGTGCTGGAATGAGGTGGTGGAGGCTCTGGGCTGGGGTAAATCCATGAAGCTGGGCCGTATGGTGATGCGTCCGGTTCTGGAGTGCTGTATCTCGCATATCACCGCGGATGACAACACGCTACTGACGGAGTTATGCCGCGAAAAATTTGAAGGGGAGTGGATCATAGATTCCGGCGTCGGGTATCTCATTCGCCTGGATGCACGGATGCACCCGCTGATGCATCTGAAGCGCTTTGGTTTATCTCGCGATGCACGCTGGGTGATTGCCTGGTGTATGAAACACGCGGATATCAGCATGATCCATTTCTCACAGGCAGGGGACGAGCTGGAGCCGTTTATGACCTTTGACTGGTAATTCCGTCCCGGTATCTGCCGGGCGGTTTTGTTGTCCGATCACCGCTCCGGTGATCGCCATCACCTCCGCCCGGGCTTGCAGCAGGCCACAGGCCTGCGCCGCCCCGGCACTACCGCTGTCACGTCAGTGTAAGGCCGGGGTGATGCCACCCCGATGATTTCTTTCCGGCGTATTCCTTTTCATCTGTCGCTGTGCCCGCCTGCCTGCTTTGTGACAGAACGTATCCCGAACCGGTCATACCACAAGGGTAAAGGCTTGCGCCCGATTCCTCCCCCGTTCGCACTTTCTCCCTACGGTCGCTCGCTTGCGCTGCGGCCTCGTTATCGCCCTTGCGTCCTTCCCTGAAGGCCCGGGATGTTCTTGTATCACGGCAGGCGGCCACAGCGACAGACACACTGAAGCAGCCCACGCCAGAAGAAAACCGAAACCACAAAGGAGAATATGATGACCCGTTTAGCGTCCAGCTTCCGTGCAATGAATGTAATCCGTAAAGAACGCGCCCTGACTAATGAAGAGCTGATGAGATACGTTCCAAGTGTGTTTTCTGAAGAAAAACATGAATCCCGTAGTGACCGCTATACCTATATTCCAACGATCACACTGCTGGATAATCTCCGTCGTGAGGGCTTCCAGCCATTTTTCGCGTGTCAGACACGCGTGCGCGATACCGGAAAACGTGAACACACCAAGCATATGCTTCGCCTGCGTCGTGAAGGTCAGATCACGGGAAAAGAAGTGCCGGAAATTATTCTCCTGAACAGTCATGATGGCAGTAGCAGTTATCAGATGATCCCTGGTATGTTCAGATTCGTCTGTGCTAACGGTATGGTGTGTGGTCAGAGCTTTGGGGAAATTCGTGTGCCACACAAAGGGGACGTTGTCGGAAAAGTTATCGAGGGGGCTTATGAAGTCCTGGGGATTTTTGACCGTGTCACTGAGTCGCGCGAAGAAATGCGCGCTATCACGCTAAAACCGGATGAACAGAGGATTTTTGCAGAGCTGGCGCTTGACTGGAAATATGACGGAAAAGGTGACGGTAAGCATATTCCAGTGACACCAGATGCTGTGCTGAATGTGCGTCGTCATGAAGATAAATCAGATGATTTATGGACAACGTACCAGCGCGTGCAGGAAAACATGATCAAAGGTGGTATCACGGGTCGCAGTGCGCAGGGTAAGCGTCAGAGAACCCGTGCGGTAACCGGCATTGATGGAGATGTGAAACTGAATCGGGTGCTTTGGGAAATGGCCGAAAGAATGAAACAGCTGAAATCATGATTTGAAATCGGCAGGGATTATTCCTGCCTTTTTTATTGTGCAGGAGTGTGACATGCAGGTATTGAACCTGCATGTCACACTTTACCGTTTCAGTTAGTCTGCTGACCGTTTTCTGCCGGTTTCTCTGCCGTCGTGGTAACGATTCTGGTCTGTCTCACTTTCTTACCGGTTTTCTTTTTACTGTTCAGGATATCGCGAACGGCTTTAATACCGACAGTGATCCCCACTGATTCCAGCGCCGCTTTGATATCTTCTGCGCTATATCCCTTAGATTCTGATAGCAAAATAATTTGCGGCATAAGCTGCTCGAGCACACTCGACTTTGTCAGTCGTTTTTCTTTCAGATCTGGTAAATCATCCAGAGCCGATTTCGCCAGTTCCACATCATCTGCGGTAAACCATTTCTTGTCTGTTTTTGTGTCCATCATTTTACGTTTCCTGCTCCTAAAAGGGTCATCATATCGGCAGGATTATAAACCTAACTGAGGATACAAGCCAAACCCCTGCTTTTCTGGCGTACGCCGGTGACGGCGAAGAAAAAATCACATATACTTCTGAGCAAGAATCGAATTTTGATGTAAAAAGTGGGACAGGGTATGTTTTGTAGCACCGCCTGCACGCAGACGGTCCCCCAAAACGGCCTGGTCAGGACTCCGTCCCGACACCCTTTCAATTGTGCCCACCTCATTAGAGGGGGATTGTGAAAGATGAGCAGAAGTGAAAATCGCCAGAGAACAGCTCTGTTACCCAGTGTGCGCTGTTATCCGGAAGAGAAAGAACAGATACAGGCCAGCGCTGCTTCAGCCGGTCTTTCTGTAGGAGAATATCTCCGTCGTTGTGCCCTCGGCCGTCGCATTGTGGCCAAAGGGGATACACGCCAGATGAAAGAAATAATGAAACTCGGTGGCCTGCAAAAACATCTGTATCTGGAGATGCAAAAGCAAGGGGTGATGACCACCGAGCTGAGCAAGCAGTTTTCAGAAACACTGACCGCTCTGCAGGTTGCCCTGATGAAGTTTGATGCGAAAAGCCTGAATAATACTGAGGACTGATATGCTTGCAGTGGTTCCACCTAAACGTCGTGACGGTAACTCCAGCTTTGTGAAGCTGGTGTCATATACCGTTTGTCGTGAGGATGTGAATCTGAGCGAAACACTGTCTCCTGATAACCCGACTTTTCGTCGCCCGCGCTCTGAAGAAGCTATCTTTAACAACCTTGTCAGTTATGCCACCCGTAACGCACTACCGGACTCTGATGATGTGATAGCGATATTCCCTGATGGTCGACAACAGGTGAAATTCGACAAGGTCGTGTGTGAAACCAATTGTTTTTCTCTGGCGTCCGCCGCCTCAGAAATGAACATGGTAGCGATGCAGAATGCTCGCTGTAAGGATCCGGTCTACCACACTATTCTGTCGTGGCCAGAAGGTGAACGCCCGACGCATGATCAGATTTTTGACTCTGCCCGTCATTGTCTGAAAGGACTGGGCATGGCTGACCATCAATATGTTTTTGCCATTCACGATGACACCGATAATCTGCATGTCCATCTGTCGGTTAACCGTGTGAGCCCGGTGAGCTATAAAGCGGCCTCGTTATATAACGACCACTTTGTGCTGGACCGTTGTTGTCGTGAACTGGAGCTGAAGCACCAGTGGAAACATGACAACGGACCGTATCGTGTCAATGACCAGGGTATGGTTGTTCGCCATAAAAACTTCTATAAACCTGCACCGGCGGCGGTCCGTCGTCTGGAGTTTTTCAGCGATAAAGAAAGCCTGCATACCTACGCTGTTGACCATTGTCGTGACAAAATTGAAACGCTACTTATGTCAGGCCAGCAGTATCAATGGGATGATATTCATGATGTGTTTCATACAGCAGGGCTGGAGTTACGGCAGAAAGGACCAGGGCTTGCCATCTATGATATCAATGATGATTCACACCTGCCATTGCGTGCCAGCCGCCTGCACCCTGAGCTGACACTTGCTGATCAGCAGGAGCAAATTGGAGCCTTTGAGCGGGCACCGAAAAGGGATTATGCCCCCGGTCGACTGGTGCAGAACTGCGTCCCTGTTGAATCTCTGTATGACAGTCTTCTTCACAGTCGTGACCGTGGTGCGCGTGCAGAACGTCGCATCGCACGAGCTGAAGCGCGGGAAGATTTGATTGCACGTTACAAGGCTTATAAGAATGGGTTTGTGCGTCCGACTCTCTCAAAAGACGACTTGCGCATGCGTTTCCGTGAGGTTGCGGCAGAGTGTCGTGTCCGGAAAAATAATGTTCGCTTGGTTCAGCGTGATCCGTTGCTGCGCAAGCTGATGTATCGTGCGCTTGAAGTCGATAAGATGAAGGCTATGTCTGCGCTGAAGATCCAAATCCGAGCAGAACGCGATGCCCTCAAGGCTTCACCTGATGCCCGACCGTTATCGTACCGGGCATGGGTGGAAGTGCAGGCGAGCCAGCTGGATGCCGCAGCAGTGTCCCAGTTACGTGGCTGGGCTTACAGACAACAACGTAAGAACAGAACCGCGCCGATTTCAGGTAATGTTTTCCTTAATGCTGTTGCAGATGATGTGAAGCCTGCCACTATTCGTGGCTATGAAACGACGGTGAAACGTGACGGTGCAGTGGTCTATTCGTCCGGGGGGAAACCTGTACTGATGGACAGAGGTGTGCTGATTGAAGTGGCTGATGCTCCCGAAGAGCATGGAAAAAATCTGGCCATGGCGATGCATATTACTTCGCAGAAGAGTGGTGAGAGGTCGGAAATTCGTGGGGAAACAGCCTTTGTCCGGGATGCCATTGGGCGCATACCGCACTTTAATGCCTCGTCAGGTAAGACGGTGCCGTTGACCCATCCAGTACAACGTCAGTGGGCAGGCTATGATGTGCCTGTACCGGCTGAAGAGAAACAGGTCGCGCCGCAAAACGCTGCACCGCGCTACACACCACCGAAACCGCAATGACGGGGTGGTGATAACAGGATCAGGGAGTACGGGGGCTTGCATACCTTCCGGATGCCAGGGCAGTGTGGCTTGATGCTGACCCTGGCATTTCCCTGATACTCAGCAGGACTCGTTACATAATGAATTTTCCACCTTAGTGGATGTCATCATCTCCGCTAAACCTGCCTTCTTCAGCAGCAGCCATATCGGCCATAAAATCCAGAAGCAGCGTGACCGCCTGGGTGCGAGTGATAGCGTCGGCTTTATAACGGTCGAGGATAGCTGCCAGATAGTCCGTCATATTAAACATCGGACTTTCCATCGGTACGAGTTCTTCAGGATCTTTCATAAAATAATATGCTTTCAGGATGCGGATTTCTGGGATATTGCATCAAGCATATGCGAGTTAAAATTCCCTGCAAACTGTTCTGTTACAAATATCGGGCCATATCAAGAAATTCGGGAAAATTCCTAATAATTTCCAGAAGAGAAAGTCAGGTGGACTTTCCCGTCATCCCCGTAATAGTTACCGGTGGTTATTTCATCTGGAAACTTCTGGCTATTTCATCGGGTTTTCTGGCTCAAATGATTCTCCCCAGAGGCGATCAAACTCCTTCTGATATGCTCCGGCTGTAGCCCGATGATTCCAGACCACCAGGATGTTTTCAGCATTCTTCCGGATGGCGCTGGAAGTGTAATTAAACGAGCCGGTTTGCGTTGTCACACCATCCACCACCATAAATTTATTATGCTGAATAGCATATTTCCCGTTAAGCCGGACGGAGATCCCCTGCCTTTGAAGCCAGGTCACGGCGGAATACTTTCCGCCGTTGTCTTTCGCATCTGCCAGCACCCTGATTTTAACGCCCCGTTGTTGTGCCGCCAGAAGAGCTTCGGCAACCTGTCGGCTGGTAAAGCTATAGGCTGCGACATCGAGCGAACTATGCGCGCTATTGACCACGTTCAGTACGTTCAGTGTCGCGCTGTCGCCCGGGGAAAATCCTACGGTAATGCGTGTTTCAGTAGCGGTTGAAGTCAGGGGAGTGATTAAAATCATCAGTAAAAGCGTGTTGCGCCAGATTTTCATAATAGCTGTCCTGGATATTGTCATCGCCAGCCTGTGCCGGTGTGAAAGAATAGGATGAAACAGGTGAGGGGTCGACGGTGTGGGATAAGGCTTCCGCATTGCCTGTTGTTGTCTTTATGCTGTTGTTGTTCTTGTGTGCCTGTTCCACGCGTTTTTTCGAGATGCGCACGCGTGCCATTTCGCTGACACACCCATAACGCCCCTGTGTTTTTTCCAGCATCAGAGTGGCAGTTTCAAAGAGCAGGGCCGCTCTTTCTTCCGGGGGGCAGGTAAAGTCATTACGGTTATCCAGATCGGTGGCCAGTGTGGCCAGTGCACTGAGGGTTTTATCTTTGATCCGTGCGCCTGGTTTATTCTTCCATGCCTCCGGTGACGTCATGAGGCAGACATCGAGGATGGCGCGGATATTTTGCTGGGATACCGGGCGGCGTCGTTCAGCGGCCGGGACTTCCTTACACAAATCATTAAAGTCAGGGTGGCGGAGCGGCACATAGCGGTTAATTCTGACCTTTAGCTTTGAGATTTTGTCTTCATCCGGGATGTGGATGGAGTTACTGCGCACCTGGCGGTCTTCAAAAACGATAATACCTTCCCCTGCGGCCAGCGCCTTCAGTTCGGACAACTGGATGTTGTCCCGTTCGCGAAACTCGACGGTACTGGCATCCTCATAACCGCCCATAGTGTTCTTATCCATACGGACCTGTTCGGCGTAATGACCGGTGCCACCTACCGCACGGATCATCTTCAGGGTGTCTTCCGTATCCTCCGTCTTCATGAACTGTTTGGTGCCGAGGTTGGCGTTGACGGAATAGACTTCCTTGCCGTGTCGTAGCATCGCCTGAATATCCTGGGCGAGAATAACCAGCATATATTTCAGGCTTCGCATCTGAGCCGCCAGTTTGGCGAGTCCGGGTGCAAAGTAGTAACCGACTTCATCGCAGAGCACCATGAACGGGAACTTGCTGGCGAATTTCTTCACTGTCAGCGTGTGTTCCGGTGAGCCCTCGATATGGTTCCCCAGGTCTTTGGCGATATTCATCTGGATATCTGAGATAAAGAGTTTGCCGAGCGTGGACGCCTCGTTATCAGACAACTCCAGTGCGGGTATCAGCACCACCAGGGTACGGTCGTTATGCAGAATATCCTGCATATCGATGTCGCCACCGGTTTTGGGGAAGATATGGCCATAGGTATCGTTAAACATGCCGAGCATTCGGGTGAACTGCTGGATTAGAAATCCGTGCTGGTCCAGCGCACCCTGAGACCATTCTGCCGGGCGGTTGACTAGACGCATATCAAAACCTGCCAGGTTCGACAGATAGTTTTCCATTGGCTTGTAGCCTTCCTCATGCCAGCTTTGCTCCAGCGCCTCCCGGTACAGGCCAACGAACTTCACCAGGGGGAAGTAGGACTGAATGACGTCCTGAGTCAGCGAGATATTGTCTCGGGCACGTTTGTAACACAGAGCATAGATAAGGGCGTTTCGCATGGCGCGGGCCTTATCCTTCCAGCCCTCGTCACTGCCGTTGCTGCTTGGCATCAGGGATTCCATCAGCTGTGTGATGAACGTCGGGCTGCCGTGGGCGAACGGGTTGGTGGAGTTGGTCTGCGGGCGCGATTTGTCCCCGGCCAGCAGTTTCCTGAATTTGTCATCGTTGCCGGTGATGAAATTGAGCACATGCCAGTCATCTTCCTGTCCGAACCGTCTGGCCATCGACCAGGTGGCAACCGCCAGGTCAATCTGCGCCTTACCGTCCGATATACAGCAACCCCGTGCCCAGCACAGGGAGTTCAGATACAGCGAGTACAGGGTTTCCGTTTTACCGCCGCCGGTAGTCGCCATGATTTGCATATGACGCAGCGCATCATCGGACTCCAGCCACAACTCACGGCCACGGTCGCGTCCGCGCCCGGTGCCGAGGCATAGCACCCCGGACGCTTTCCGGCGTATCAGCTTTGGCAGGTTCAGGTTCAGCCACGGAATATTGCGGCTCAGTTCGCGCTCAGTGGATAAATCCAGACCGCCGACATCCATCGGTATGCGCAGGGGAAGGCGAAAGAGCTGATCGCTGAAACCGACCAGGAGCACAACACACACAGGGAGAGATATCAGCAGCGTAGTGGGCCACAGAACACCCAGGGTTAAGGCAAAAATGAGGAAGAGCTGGACGGTGAACGGGGCCAGCATAAGCTGTTCAACCATTTCTGTTCTCACCTGTCGGCTGATCAGGCTGTCTTTTACCTGTGTTTTACGTTTACGAGTTTCCATCTGGTGTCATCCTTATGGCTGGTTGTCGAGAAACGCCTTAATGGCTTCATCACTGGTCATGGCCTGTAGTGGGATCATCCGGCCATCGTCACTGATAACCGTCGGAGTGCCGGGAAGCTGGAACATATCCAGTGCCATGTCATTGCGCGCCAGCGCATCGAAGCCCGCATCGCAGCTCGGCGAATCCACGTTCTGAGCTGGATTGAGCATTCCTGCACCGATATCAAACAGGTCGCGCCACAGTCCTGCACGTTTGTCTGCCGGCGCGCACAAGACTGGCGCCACACGCTCAGCCGTTGTGGCTTTACCCACCATAGTTACCGGGAAAATGACCACATTGTATTTCCCGGCAATGGCCTGGACAGTCGGTTCGAAAATACGGCAGTTTCCACACTCAGGATCGGAGAACAGATACAGCGTCCGGGGATGACCGGTAGACAGCGAGACGGTGTAGCTGCCGTTCGCAGCTGCGGTGCTCAGACGCTGTGCCAGTAACTGACGGGCTTCTGCCATTTCTTGCTCAGACAGACGGACAGGCTCGCTTATGGACGACTCAGGTGCGGACGGTGCTGCTGGCGCCTGTGCGATAACCGGTGGTGTCGGCGTCTGTTGCATCAGTCTCCCGGTGGAAATGTCAGTCGGCATCAGCAGCTCAGCCGGGGAACCACTGGTTACGTACCCTGTAATAAAGCCAGCCAGCAAGGTGAGGGGCAGCACCGCGGCGGGCACCAATTTGCGGCGCAGCTGGCTGGGGGTATCCATCTTGTCAAAGGCTTCAGCCGTGCTGGTCAGCGCCTGGTGGGCTTCAATTTCACTGGTGGCCAAAAAGAGACGGGTGTGGGCATATTCTTCCATCAACCACAGCCCGTATTTACCTTCCTGCTCTTCAATGACCAGATGGTAAGGCGCTTCATGCCGACGGGAGACAGTGAACTGTTCGTGAGTATTTTTCAGTACATGCACCTGGCGGCCAGATGTGCGGGTGGTCCAGGTATCAATTAAATTGGTCATGGTTATCTCATTTTTGGTTTGAAAGTGTGTACGTGGCGGTGAACGTGAGGCACCTGCTCAGCAACTGCGGATGTACCATCCTCGTCGTCGACATCATCCTCTTCACCATCGTCTTGTGGGGTTGTCGGTGATGTATTCATTTCTTCTGCGACGGCACCGAGATTGCGCAAATCGGCTTCCAGTCCTTCAATGGCCAGTCGCATGATCGGGCGGTCTAAATGGATGCCGTACTGTGCGGACACGGTTTCCCAGTGGGCCTGACTGACCACCGCCGTTCCTTCAATAAAGG
This sequence comes from Buttiauxella sp., assembly GCA_036502985.1. Lineage (GTDB taxonomy): Bacteria > Pseudomonadota > Gammaproteobacteria > Enterobacterales > Enterobacteriaceae > Buttiauxella. The sequence goes on along the minus strand of DASXXQ010000321.1, from coordinate 36,405 downwards.
GCCACGGGCGACCAGTAGATGCCAGGGCGTACCAGAGTGTCCGGTCCAGGCCCTTCAACCAGCGATAACGCCGGATGGGCAGGTGCAGGTCGTTGTCGTGCAGCGCCTGTATTGCGGTTCTGGCATAGCGATAGCGCCGGACCCACTCGATAGCATCAGGCGTGGAGATGACGCGCCGGAAGGCGGCATCTACCAGAGACAGGTTGGGGTATCCTGTTTTGTTACGGTACTTACGGTCGGATTTCAGAGTGGAACGGTTGAGCGTATCCAGGAGGGTTTCAGCCTCTTTGCGCTTGTCCAGGAAATGCTGCAGGCCAAAGATGGCGAACATGGCTCGTTCGTGATCGGAGAACTGTTCAAACCTTTGTGCTGGCGTGCTACCTGATGTAAAGGCCTTCCCCAGTTGGGCAAAAAAACAGGCTTCTGCCAGGTCGTGGCGCAGCTGGCGGTTCACAACCAGTCTGTTTTCTTTTGCAAACTCCTCCGGTGAGGCCGCACTGCGGTGCTCTTCCGGATCAACATTGAGTAACTGGGTCTTTTTGTCGCCGTAGTTCAGTGCAGGAATAATGGCGGGTGAAAAGACAGACATAATGCGCGGGAGTGTCCGGATGGAGATATCGCGCCGCGTTCTGCTGGCCTGATGGCCACGCACGGCGAGTACACCGAACACGACTACCGGCACCAGGAACAACAAAAGAATACCGGCGGTCAGGTCCATCACTGAGAAGAACTCAGACCAGGAAACGTTCTGCGCATTATTGTGCGTATTGACCAGAACGTTGATACGCCAGCCAGCAAGATGATGAGTCTGCGGAATGTCAGCCAGACTCCAGAGAAAGTAAAGTAACCAGGAAGTGTACTCGACCACGGTTTCCCGGAAGAAGATGACGAGAACAATCAGCACAACAATCAGGCCGACAACGGCCAGCGACCAGTCGTTAGAAGACTGGACGTCACGGTTAGGAGGCGCCATAAGAGGTTCCAGTTAATTATTTAAGGCAAAAGAAAGGGCACCTGCGAAGAGGCGCCCTGTACTCAGGAGGCTGTCGGTAAGGAGACGTCAGTCGTTAGTTGAAGCGTGACATGACCAGATTCAGGTTGTTTGCGTCCGCAATACGGCGCGCATGGTGTTCAACGAAGCCGGGAACGCTATTTTCATAACGATAGTTTCGATTACGCATGGCTGATAATCGCTCAAACAATGCTGGAGCATGTTTATGTTCAACTATGACAAAAGGAATATCTGGTTTTCCAGTGTAAATGGTTAAACGCCTACCTTGAAGCTCTGCAGATGTGAAGCTGTTCATATCGAACCCCATCACTAAGTAATCTTTGGGGACGAATAAAGTTCTCATGCTTGTATTTGTGTGAGCTATAACCAATAAAATACCATTTTTAATATCAAGGCATGCATAATGCGAGCCGGTAATGGTTTTACATTCATCACACTTTAGTGGCTCAAAAAAACCAGTCTTTTTAAAGTGGTTCAAAAATAGGTTTCGCTGTTTTCTCTGTTTGATACAAATGATTAATATTGATAACAGTATAGCAGTTAAAGTTGTGCAGGATATTAACAGATAGTTGTAATCACCTGTGGACGAATTTACATAGTGGAAATATGAAGCCCAGCAGTAAAATATCAAAACAGGTATGCCGCAAAACACACCCATCATGATTGTTGTGAATAGAAGTTTAAATGACAAAGTCGGTCTGTAAGGGTCGAGGTTTTTTACAATCATAATAATCTCCTTTTATTTTCTTCTATTTTATATTATGTGAAAAATAAAACAAATATAAATTTTATTTATTTGAACCCGTTATCAGGCCCACCACTATTTTTATCCTCTATTTTCTTGAGCCCCGGTGTTGATCCCATTTTTCCACCGAATCCGGCGAACATATTTCGCGTAGACTCAACAGCACCTTTCATTATCTGTGCAGCTTCTCTCCCTCCCAGCCATGCAATTACATAGTCCGGCATATAAACTTGCAAACTGAAAGCTGAAGATACCAGCATGGTACACATCCTTGCATAGATCATGAGGATCCCAATCATACTTGCCAGACCTGTAACCGACTCGGCTTGCACGTTAGCCATGGCTGGCACAATGAGAAAATTCAAGAGTGTACCTATCGCAACCACTACCAGACTGGCAAAGAAAAAGCCGAATACCATAAGTCCTGGTCGAATAGCTGCATCGATGAGGAAGATGTATCCATATGTCGCCCTGCTACCTTTGTCAGATTCTGTTCCGATATGTGTCCATGCCCATAACGTACCAGCCGTCGTTCCAATTAACACTGTAGCGAGCCAAGACGTACAAGCTGTTATCCAATATATAAATGGAATAAATGGTAAGAAAATAGATAGTGAGAAACCAACGCTTACCAGAATAAATAAAATGAAGTAAATAACTGGAGCAATAGCTGATAAAACACCATCTGCGACATTTCCCGCTCCGGATAGTCCGTTTATTATTACTGCTAGCCCATTACCTCCCGTTGCCACACTGACTGCAACCTTTGCCGCTGTATAAGCCGCAAGCGTAGCTTCAGCTGCTCCTAATGTATAATCCCCTATAGATTTCATGCTTAGCAAGGGGTTTGACTGGTTGTTAAAGTCGCCACTGCCACTCTTGCTAAGGATATTTATAATTTCATACGTTCCTTGTTGAGTTAAAGGCATTAACTCTAATAACGCTGAGTTAGCAGACGGTGTGTCGCTCGAAGAGTCTTTTAGTCTATGGTTGACTGAACCTAATGGTGTTGTATAAGTCGAGTTCTGTCGTTGGGTGGCAATAACCTGAATTATTTCTTTGTTCAAGCCGGTTACTCCTATTTCCCCAAGGTTAGTTGCGCTTGAGACAATAGGTACTTTTCTGGCTATGCTATTAACTTTATTATTTGCTGTGGCAAATGACTGATACCAGGCGCCCAGGACAATCCAGCCATTCTTTTTAATGTAGTCATTCATTTCACTGCGAATTTTATTTTCATCATTAATGCCAGATATCGCGCGGTTTATGGTGTTTTCATACTCCTGTGCTGCCTGATAAATGATTTTCTCGGAGTCGGGTAGTTTAGAGCCGCTGCCTTCCTGGTAGCTTCGGTACGCGCTGACATAGTTTTGTGCCGCTGCAGATAGTGTGGCGTTCATGGTTCTGAAGGCATTTAACTGGGCGGCTTCCACCGGGGATGTCGTCACCGTGGTCTTAAAGCCATACCAGGTTGTGTCATCTGAAGACGCGGGAATACGCGCTGTGCCACACAGGGCGCTGCCGTTCGTGACACGAATTTCACGCCCGTCACCGGAGGTTTGTGTCCCCATTGGCGGGGTTGTGCTGCTGCCGAACTGGTGCATTTCTGCCTGTTCTGTATTGGTTGCAGCCTGGCAGAGGTACATGCCAAAGATCCCCCGGGACGCATCCACCGTCTGACCCGCGACGGGTTGAACGATCATCGACTGGCCGGCCAGTATCGAGTCTGCTGCGCTGTCCACCAGGAGGTTTGCACTCCCCACGCCCATGATGCTGGCCGTCCACAGGAACACCAGATTGGAAATGGACCAGCCCGATGGGGTAGGGATGAGGGACATAAAGCCCACAAGGGATGACACGGGCGCCATGACGGTGTTGCCATCACCGAATACGCGACCACGGTTACCTGACAGCACGGTCGCACGCAGGGCGATGGCCACAAACCAGACAAAGGCCATGCCGGAGACGATGCCGTTAAACACACCATATAGTACGCCAATAAAACTGGCCGTGGCGGGCTGAAGCGGATTATTGACCACATCACCGAAAACCATCACCATCATCTGTCTGGAGAGGTCTGTGGAGCGGGTGGCGGCCGAGTTGATGGAATCAAAACCAATATTGTCGGCCAGTGCAGGCCATGACAATGCCGCCAGTGCAAGGACCGGCAGCAGTCTCAGAAGCAGTTTCATAGGATGTTTCCTGACGTTATATCCCCGGCAGGCCGGGGCAGGGAAATAGGAGCGGAGAATTACCAGCTCAGGATGGATGTCAGCCAGCGACCTGTTGCGCGCCATTCCTGGAAGGTACCGAGATGACCGGTCTGTAACTGCCACAGGCGCAGCTGGCATTTGAGGGCACAGCTAAAGAGCAGGGCGCAGAAACCGGTCAGCGCAAACAACATGCTGCTAGCCCGCCACAGGATCAGACTGTCCAGTGTGGTCGCGTTAAGCAGCACTGCAAACAGTAACGCCAGGGTGAAGATTGCTGTCGGGATAAACAGCAGTAACCACAGGCGTTTTCCGAGCCTGAAACGTGCTGTCAGTTCCTCCCGGGTTCGACCGCTTGCGCTCACCGCTTCATCAAATGTCAGCTCCAGATCCTTTTCTTCACGATACCGGCGGCGGAGGTCTTTGACCTGTGCCATTTTTTTTGTGCCAGCATAGTTAAGGGTTCGCAGGACCCAACGGACTTCAGGTAAAGGCAGAAGGAGACTGGCTGCCCGCCAGGAGTATTTTTTTGCCGTTCCTGGTTTCATTCGCGTGCAGCTCCTGTTGATACTTGTTGTAGTTTTTGCGCAATGCGTGGTTCGTAATAATCAGCGGCGGCAATACTCAATTGCTGGCCCGCCAGAATGGCGTTCTCCTGCAATTGCTGGCGAATACTGAGGAGCAGGGCATTCTGCAAGCTCTGAATGCGGATGGATTCGCGTGCCAGGTTGTCGCCGTCCATCTCCTGCAGGTCCGTCAGATAATCGGTATTGGCATAGCGTCGGTTGACTTCAAATGCTTCAAATTCTCTCTGGGACATCATTCCGGACCGTTTGGCTTCGGGTGAGGCATTTTCATCGAACCAGGCTTTACTGGATGGTGACTGCAGAGCTTCAGCCAGTACGTCCTTTGTCGCCTCGCTGGGCTGGCTGCCGGCAATCATGGCCAGTTGAGGTTGCTCGGACGCACTCTGGATGGCTTCATGCTGAGTCGCCATGCCCAGATACTGTCGACCGGCATCAGTTTTGATTTCACCCTTTTTGAGGGTGCGACCCACACTTTTACGTACCGAGTTTTTCATGTACATCATGGCGGCATCAGTCTGTTCTGGCGTAAACGTCAGCTCAGGTGCCTTGTCCTCTTTACCCGCCCCGGCCAGTACGGAGCGGAGTTGCTTGTCGCCCCCCGGCAGTTCGGATTCGCGTTTGCATAATTCTCCCCAAGCCTGAACATCCGACGCCGTGCAGTACTGGCTGTGAACATTGGCTGTGGCAAACAGGTCCTGTTCCGGTGCTGCTGCCTTGTTTTCCAGCACCTTTTTCACGGCCGTATTGCTCACGGCTTTGCCGCTGGATAATTTTCCCTGCTTAGACCCGGACTGACGGTTTATCTGTGCGGCCTGACCGGAGCCCGACTCACTGCAGATAGAGGCCGGTACGGTGTAGCTGCGACGTGCAGTTTCCAGATTTTGTGCCTGCTGCGCATAGGTGGCGAACTGATGCATATTCTCGTTCGACTGCTGGATCATGGCAGCAATTTTGTCGTTCCCAGAACTGACTGCGCCGCCCAGTTCACGGGTGGTGGTCAGTATTCCGGACAGAGTGCCGTTCGCGGTGCTCAGCTGCGGCACGACCTGGGTGGTGATAGGGATACTGCTGTTGACGTTGACCGTGTAGGCCAGAGCCTTGACGGCAGGCAGCATCAGGCTGCCCACACAGGCCGCAAGTAATAATTTTCGCATAGAAATACCTGTATCAGATGTGGAGGCCACGCGAGGCAATCAGCTCGGTGGCCAGTCTGTTAATGATGTTGGTGTGGTCGGACTCACGGGCTTCTTTCTTGCGCAGGGCGATAAGCCGGGACGCACTGCCCGAGGGGAAATGCTCAGCGAGGATAGCCCTCGCCGTGCGCCCGTCGAGCAGGTCATAGAGCTGATCGCGCAGGGGGGCATCTTCCGGTGTTGAGTTCAGTGCCCAGAGTTCTTTTGGGCCGAGGGTGTTTTTCAGTATCTGTACCATCCTGCCTGTCTTCAGGCGGAAGCACGCCAGAAATGCGGTCCCACTTCCGTCAGGTGCGGCACCACTACCCATCCTGCGGAAGGCTTCAGCTGTATGACGGGGGACACCGAAATGCTCCGTCAACAACGGCAGGTCTTCATGAGATACCTGCATCAGGTACAGGGAGTTGGCTGATTTCAGGATGGACGCCGGGAAGTGGTTCAGATACTGCGAGCTCAGCACGGTACGGATAAAGAATTTCCTGTTCTCCAGGTCCTGCGTCTCCAGTTTTTCCATGATGAACGGAATGTCTTTCACATTGTGCAGCTCGTCATAGATTTTGGTTTTCACCTCCTGTGCCAGTTGGGTGAGCCTTTCATGATGAAAATCACGGTAGGCCGGTGCGAGCAGATCCATGAGTTCGTTACGGTACTGCGGCAGTTCGAAATGCCCGGCGGCTATCTGACCGGCAAACAGGTACATCAGCCCGGTGCGCAACTGACCGGCGCGGGTTTTGCCTCCCACCACGTTATTCAGGTCAATGGCAATCACGCGGGTGTTCGGATTGAGCTCAAAAGCGGTGCGACCGGCGAGCATTTTGTAGGAGCGGAGCGCATCGGACAGGCATCGACCAATATAGGAGATGAGCGACTCATCGCTGCCCTTGCGGGTGATGCTGCCGTACTCGGTGCGGATATCCTGGCTGTTTAGCTGTGCCTGCAGGTCACTGAGCTCCGGCATCGCCTGGTAGTGTGCGCGGGTGGCCGCCTGAATTTCGCCGCGAGTAAACAGCAGGTCGCGGACTTCATACCAGGACGCCATTGCCCACCATGACGCATCAAACTCGCTGTTGAGGCCTTTCTTCTCCAGTGCCTCATCCACCCCCGGCTCCACCGACGGGGCATAGCGTATCGGGGTTACATCGGCATTATTTTTAAAAGCGATATCGATAACCTTGCTCAGAATTTGCCGGCAGTCCTGGGCATTGGGCGGCATCCCCGTTTCCGGATCGATACACAGCGTTTCGCAGATATTGAGCTGGTATTCCTTCTCGGGTGTCAGCGGGTAACGGGCACCTAGCTGGACATCAAACGGGTTCTTACAGAACTCACGGCTGTTCTCCAGGACCACACCCACCACTTCGTCCTGGCGTTCAGGGGGTAGGGCGTCACGGATAAGCCGGACAAGCCCCTGTGCAGAAAAGCCCTTGTCCACATACGACAGGTAGGGCAACTGGTTCTGGCCAGAAAACAAAATAGCCTCACTCAGTGCGCCCAGCATCACGGACTTCCCGGTGCCGGGTTCGCCGGCCACCACTTCGGTGAATTTGGTCTGCAGACTGCTGGCCAGACGGACCGGAATGGGTTTGCCGTCGGTGCTGCTGAACACAATACTCGCATCATCGTCCCACGGCGTGGCCGGACGTTGCAGTGGCAGCAGGGCCAGAGCGGCGGACAGCGGCGGAAAGAGCAGAGACGGAATGCTGAGCGCATTCGAGCCGGTCAGTGTGGCCACCCAGGCGCGCAGCGGATCCCCGAACGTGCTGGTTACCTCACATACCCCCCAGGACTCCAGCCCTTTTTTGAGCAGGGTGCGGTTACGCTTCACCTCTTCCGTGGTTTGCCCCCATGTACTGGCGCTGATGGCCATGGCACAAACCGGATCGCTCTGGTGTGTGCCTTCCAGCCACTGTACTGATTCATACACTCTGCGTAGCGGCGGGGCGAGTGCTGCCAGGCTCAGGACCATGCGCTTGCCGCCGAGGACATCCAGCCCGCCCGGCATGATGTCCATACGGACCCGCCAGGGCAGTTTTGGGCTGATTTTGGCAAACAGCTGGCTGAAGGTTTCCGGTTTCTGTGGTCCGAGGGATAACGCCAGGGTGGCGTGCCAGTATCCGTCGAGGTGCATCAGGTTGCCGGCAGGCTCCGGTTCACTGTTAAACAGCTGGTAGTTCAGGTGAGGTGCCAGCAGACAGGAGTGATCCTCGCCTTTGGGCAGGCCGTGTGGCCAGCGGACATCCCCGGGCAGGAACGGACGCCATTCGGGTGAGGTACTTTCACGTTCAACCTGCTGGCGCAGATGGCCACCAAACTCATGCGCTGTCATCAGGCGGATACGGGTGCTGAAATCCCCCCGCGCCAGCTGGTTTTCCAGCGTGGTGATAAAGGCATCATGACGAATTTTGAGCCCTTCGAGTGCCTGAAACTCCGGATTCTGGCCAAAACGTGCGCCCGGAGCCTTTTTAAGCAGGGCCTCGCGGCGTTTCTCTTCATCACGAATTTCAGTGGTGCTCAGGGCGTTTTTAGCGGTATAAACAACCAGGAACGCACGCTCACGGGCGACAAACGGTGCCAGCTTTTCGATGCGCTCATCCAATATATCGGCAAGGTCTAGGCCCATACGCTTCAGGCCCCGGTACTGGTGTGCCAGCAGACGGCGCAGCTCTTCGCGTCCCTTTTCCGGATCGCGCTCAAAGATGAAGCTGGTTTTGTGGCCCATTTCCTGAAACTCGCTGCTCAGAACGGTGTGCAGGCGTGCAATGTAGGCGGAAAACAGTGCCGGATCACGGCGTTCTTCCTCGGTCACGGCCTCCTGCTCGTTAAACTGGCAGTAAGTCCCCTCGATTTCAAACACGCTGGCGTAATGGCCATCGTGAGTGACGAAAATATACGGGGATGTCATGTCCGGTCGGCGTTTGCGGTCATCGTCTGTCAGACCGATGGTGGTGCGTAAATCACAGTAGCGGGCGAAGTCCTGGCCCAATGCGTAACGTGACGCCCAGGCAATGGCACTCTCCACCCCTTCCAGGGCGGTGATTAATGGGTTTTTCATGGCGTTTTCTCGTCAGTTATGGCTGTGGTACTTCTTCAGACTTTCAGACCAGGTGTCCGGAGAAGGTCCCGTGAGTGCAGGATGGTTCAGCTGTGTAGGATTCACGATCAGCACCATGTGGCGCAGTCGTTGCTGGAGATCTTCACGAATAAGCAGACTGGCCTGCATCAGTGCCTGACCAAATTCACCGGGGTGACTGGTTCCCCAAAAGGCTTCCGTTTCTTTGCGATGGCTGGTAAGCCAGTTCAGGATTTGCGATGCCCCTTCTTTCTGGCGTGCATTCCCCTGTGTGCGGGCAATGATGACCGCCCGCAGTAGCAGGCTGACATCAGCGGCCGCAAGCTCGGGTAGATACACCATCACGCCATCATTCGCCCCCAGCGTGTTCAACCGGTGGCTGAAATGACAGACCGGGCAACTCACCCCCAGATTTTCCTCGGCATGGTTTTCCGTATTGTCATCGCGAAAAATTAACGCGTTTGCATCATGCACACACCCGCAGGCATCACAGCGGCCCGCAGTCAGTTCGCGGGCTCGCTTGCACAACGCCGGTGGATGGGCCTCGCTTTCATGTCCCCATACCTGCTGTTCGGTGCTGAAGGTCTGGTATCGGTGCGGGACGGTCAGTCGAACCATTTCCGTGCTGTTTTGTCGCCAGCGGCGCAGGAATTTTTGCAGTGTTACCCGGACCGCTTCCCTGGCATCCGACGGCGGCAACGTCAGGCGTTCAAGATGGTCACACAGGCTATCGACGGGGATGAGATACACGTCGGAGTCATAGCCATTTTCGTGGGCTACCTTCCCGCAGCGATAAAACAGCGATTCCAGTGGCGCCAGCAGTGCGGCACAGGCGGCATTCTGAGGTTCGTCCCAGCTCAGTATCGGGTCATCGAAGTCTTCCGTACAGGGGGCTAGTGTGATGGGGCAGCGCAGCAGAATGTTACGTAAAAATATGCTCATTACTTATCCTGCCCCGGTGTAAAGACACCGATTTCCGCCACTACGCGCCCCTGCTCCTCGAGCGGAACCTTGAAGCCCATGCCGATATGATCAGCGACAGCGCGCAGTACCTGGTTTGTGACATCCGTTTCCCGACGCGAATCCTTTTCGGCCGCGAAGATCAGGTCATGTTTTTCTGAATGGTAAATGACAATTTCCATGGGCACTCCCGGAATAATGAGGAATAACCGGCGGCAAAGCCGCCGGGACTTCAGGGGATATCAGAGGTCAACCGGGTTGAGTTGCATGGTGGACTGACCTTTTTTAATGAACTGGTCGATGGCAATCAGGATGCAGCCGGCACCCAGTGGTGTGAGGATCCAGCCCCAGGTGATTTGTGGGTTTTTCTTTTTGGCCACCCATAATGCGATGCCGATAATCACCAGGCCGACCCCGCCAAATTTAGCGAATTTCACCAGGCTGTTGGTCGAGCCTTCGGCACCGTCCGCGACGTGATCGAGCATCCCGAAAATGCCGTCATCAGCATGAGCCGGTAAGGTGACTGAGCCGAGCATCGCGGTGAGCGCCAGAGTGATGCGGGTGTGCAGGGTGCTCATGACCAGCCAGACACGAACCCACAGACGAACAGAAACGGACAGAATGACATTACGCATTTTTACTACTCCATTGTTTTAAAAGTTAATTCCAGGTCAGACCCAGAGTTTGTTGCAGTGCATCAAGTAATTGGGGATTGCAGAGCAGGAGGATGCCGGTGATGCCCATCACCATGCCCGTGCCGATATCCTGCCGGGCGGTCAGGCCGGTATGGCCATCCACCAGGGCGCGACGGGCTCTGACAACGCCCATGTAAAAGAACAGCGCGCCGACCGCGCGCAGCAAGGTGAGAACGGCATCGACTGACAGCTTCGCGTAGCCAAGCGAATCCGGGGTGTAGGCGATGGCATCAAACGACACATCTCCGAACCCCAGCGTCTGGGCGGCCTTGTTCATCATTTGCTGAAGAGCAATCAGTGCCGACCCGGTGACGACGGCGACAATCACTTTCATTCCGCTGACTGGTTTACCGGACCTGCTACGGATAACCGTGGAGACGAGGGCGATGATGCAGCCCCCCAGACCGACAAACACACCCAGCGCGAGGATCAGGTTGATCCCGCTGGTTTTCAGTCCGCCGGCCACATTGACGAGTATCTGTACGACGTCCATCAACCCCCCTGGCGGATCACGCCCCGACTGGTCCTGACTTCACGACGGGTAGCATCAATGGCATCAATCCTCATCCCGTTCAGTGTGTCGCCCGGATAGACGGCCCAGGTGCTTTTGCCGTCAGACAGCCAGGCCATACCCGGATAAACCGAGTTGATGCGCCAGCCAGTGACGCCAGAACGGTGTGCTGTTGTGGTGCGAGCCGGGGTGCTTCTGGCCACCGATTTGTGGGGCGTGGCTTTGCGCACGGGGGCGGCCGGGCTGACTGGCGGACGCGGCAACTGCTCCAGCGCATTGATGCGGGCTTCAAGTGCGTCAATGCGCTTATCGCTGTTGTCCTGGCGACCAGACAGGCTGGTCACTGACGCTTCCAGCTCCTTGTTGCTCTCCGCTTCCGGCTCCGGCGATACCGGGACCGTTTCTGCGGCAGGAGGGGCTACATCAGGTATCACGGACGGGGGCGGTGTTAGAGGTTCTGCCGGCGCGATGCTTTCCTGATGTTGTACCGGCTCGTCCACGAATTGGCTCTGAGGTGTCGGTTCTGGCCATAAGGCATAAACCAGCAGGGCGACGATAGCCGCAGCTCCGCCCAGCACGGCGGGCAGGTCGTAGCCGAGGATCTGACGTTTCGGCTTTTTCGTTCGTGCGGGTGAGGCGCGTTCCTCCGTACTGACGGCGGGCTCCGGAATATCTTCAGACAAAGGGGTGTCCGCCGGCTCAGGGCCGGTATCAAAAAATTCCTTACTCATGGGAAGTCCTTAGCGTTGAATGGGTGCCGTAGCGGCCGCCCGGGTCACGTTGTCACTGGTTTTCACTGCGGTCATAAAGAGCAGGGCCACCGTCTGGCCCCGGTATACCAGCACCTGTTTCACTGGCAGCCGTTGTGCATCGCTGGCGATCACCTGACCGGCCTGTTGTGCGGCACCGCCCAGTACGGTTCCGGCCACCGCTTTGGCATCCGGCATCCCCGTGCGGGCTTCGATGTCGTTATTGCCATTACTCAGGATCTGCGTGTTGGCGCTGGCATACAGCTGACCCGCCAGTCCGAGTCCTGAAGCGATGGCAGGCAGGATAATGCGGGTGGCATAACGGTTGTTAACGTCGCTGGCGACCGAGGATTGCAGTGTGTCGGGCATGGCGGCCCACACATCCACATTCCAGGTATCACCCTGCCATTCCATGCGGTTGAAGTTGATGGCCACACCATTACCGGCCAGCTGCACGCCGTTGGCCAGTAACGTGGCCCCGGCATATTGTCCGGACGGAATACGCGCCAGCACCTGTGAGCGGGTGTTGTCCGAGTCGACGGCAGTTTCTATCACGCCCCCGGGGCGACTGCCGGCAGGGATAAGGACCTGCGCCGCGACGGTGGCCGGCACCCCGGGGGGGCCTGCTGCTGTCTGCGGTGAAAGGCTGTCGGTCCAGGCGACCCACACGTTGCCTTTCGTTTCCGTTCCGCCCGCCTGTCCGGGTTGTCCGGTCACATTTCCCCCTGCGACACTGGCCAGCTGACCGGTAGCCGGTTTGCGCTGCTCCATCAGTTCCGTCAGCAGATTCTCCAGTGCCTTCTTCTTGTCCGGATCCATGCCCGGTTGTTGCGTATAGTTCACCTGCTGGACGGTCTGTACCGGCTCAGGCGGAGGTGGAGGTGGTGGCGTCATGACGGGCTCCTCGCGCGCACCGCCAGTGCCGACGGAGGCAATAAAACTGGCGTTTTCCTGATGTGCCTGATTTGCGCCGTCCTCATTGTTCGCCCGTAGCACCTTGCTGTACTGCGGACTTTCCGGGGTGATGGTGCCGGTGCCGTTGGCCGCTTTATCGACCGAGATTTTCGATGTCTGCTCAGGCGGAGTACTCAGCCAGGTCGCCAGCAGGAATCCGCCGGCGATCACTGCAAAGGCCACACCACCGATGACCAGTCCGGTTTTTTTCACGTCCCGGCTGACGTCTTTTTCAGCGTCCATAGTTACTCCAGAGAAATGCCCAGCCAGACGGTTTTACCGGCCACAGAAAAGGCCAGCTCCGGTGCCAGAGGCAGTTTGTATAAAATCGTGCCGTCGCCGGACGCCTGAGTGAGTTCAAACTGATCGCGAAGTTCACTGCGGGTGCGGACATACAAATCGTCACCCATCTGCCAGACCTGCGTAGAAGGCACATCGCCCTGCGTCTTCAGACGCTTTGCACTGGCAGGGGGTACGCCATCGAGAAAGGCCTGCAGTGTCGGGTTGTTCAGGTCAATTTTCGCCTGACCGGATGGCATGACGCGGGCTGCCGGTCCCCGTTGTGGAATGCGCAGATCCAGGCGACTGTCGATGATGCGTGAGGCGGAGGCATTATCAGGCTCACCGCTCATGGCATTGATGATCACCGGCACCGCCAGCCCTTTCAGATATACCGTGATGTTGCCTTTGTCGTACTGGCGCAGGGCCTGCACGGTCATCAGGCTGCTCTCAGGGATAAAGGTGACACTGAAGCCTTTCTCATTACTGTTATAAGGCGGGACGGATATCGGCCACGGGGCGCCGGTATTGTCAGTAAACATCACCGTACTACCCTGATTGATGGCTGTTCGAACGACCGGAAGCGATCCCCCCGGGGACAGATTCACCGTCTGGGTTGAGATACGCGGGACCACGTCGGCCGCCTGCCAGGCTCGCCCCCTCGCCCCTTCATCAATGGCCTCGTGTACGCTCTCCAGTTCGTTACGACTGAGGGGAGCAACCTGACCTTTTGCCCAGGCTTCTGCTTCAGACGGTGAAGGCGGCGGCGGGGACTGGCGCAGCGGGGCGGTGATATCGTTGCCCACCTGTGGTGCCGGAGCTGTGTGTTGTGTTGCGGGTTTTGCAGGGGCGGGCGCTGCCGGTAGGGCAGCCGTTGGGTTCTGGCCAGAGCTGGCGGTTCGGGCCGGTTCCCATTCTGCTGAGCAAACAGTAAAGGCAGGCAGCAGCAGGGCCACCGCCATCAGGGCGTGTCTGAACATAATGTTTATCCTGTGAAAACGAACTAACGGGCGTCGCGGGTGACGATAGAGGAGACTTCAATGCCTTCCGGCTTCTGGCTGACGTCGGCACGCTGGACACGGACCGTAAAGATAAAGTTCTGCGCCGGCAGACTGCGGTTCTGTCCATCCAGACTTAACGTGACCGGATACTGGATTTCCCATATATAGGGCCCGTCCCCCAGTCGCCCGCGCCGTTGTATAACCCCTTTACGGGTGACGTTGGCTGACATCAGCATTTTCTGGTCTTTCACGGCCGTAAACAGGTTAGAACTGGTCAGGGCGGTGTAGTAACTGGCAAAGCCGGCTTCTGAAAACTTCTGCTGAAGACCGCTTATCTGCGTGCGGTAATTGCGAAAGTCGAGCTGGAAGGCATCCCGTATCAACTTGTCGCCAAAGGCGACGACGTCATCATCCCGGTAGGCCGGTTCCGAGGTCGGCACCTGGCGCAGGATGCTGCCGTTATACGTGGCAAAGTATTTCACCGGAGGGTGCGCCACCTGCCAGGCTAGCCAGCCCGTCAGTGGTATCTGCAACAGGCAGAGTGCGCTGGTCACCAGTGCCACGGACAGTGAGCGTCGCGCAAATCTGGCATTTAACTGATTCTTTTGTTGTAGTTCCAGTGCCGCCATAAATGGGTTAGGTGTGGTTTCGTTCGTGGAAGAAGCCCCCACTGGGGAGGCTTTGTTTTTGTCCATGTCAGTCTCTTCAGTTCAAGGAAATAAACGAGCTGCCGTTGCCGCCGGAAGCCTGACTGACCGGCGCGGTTCGTGCGGGCACCGTGGGTCCTGTCTGCACACGGTATGACGAGAGTTTTGCCGTGGGCAGGTTTCCCCATGGGTCAATCGTTGACGGGACATAGTCATTAATTTTATCGCGCGCGGTCTTACAGATTTTCTGGCCAATCTGGTTGAGCACGTTTGTTAAATTCGGGAACGTCGGGGCGGTAATGATGGTCGAGATGTTCCCGAGACAATCACCCAGCGACGTTGAGACGGTCTGCTGGCGCGTTGCCCAGGCATCGGCTGCAGCTTTTGCCCGGTTGTATCCCGCTTCACTCCCTACCTGTGCGGCGGTCGCTGCACGACAGGAGGCTGCATCTGCAGCCGGACTTAACGCCAGAACGAGAGTCGTTATCAATAATTTGTTCATGGAGTCCTCACATTGGCTGATGTTGCATGGCCGGCTTAGCCTGCTGACGCGGTTGTGGGGCAGCCTCTTCCGCTTTAGGTGGCGTGTATGCCTGCGTGAACCCCAGTTTGCTGTGCAGTGCCGGCGGGATCTTTTCCGGGCTGACCAGTGGCACGGCAAATTTCGGTGCGTCCTTTCCGGTGAGCTGGAACGCAAAGGTGTCGTAATTCACCTCCGTACCTTTGAGCTTATTAACAGGAGACGCATGGCCTATTGCGTGCAGTGAGCCGTCGTCGCGTACGGTATTGAGCGCCAGAAATCGGTTCCCGTCTGATGTCGTACACAAACGACCAAGGACATGACGCAGTTCATTTTCATGACGGACAACACCCTGCAGGTAGTCACCATGGCCTTTCACCAGGTGGGCCAGCATCTGTCCGTCTTCATCGAACGCCTGCATAACCAGTGAGCCGGCGGCTTTAGATTGCACGGGAACCGGCGTATTGGCTGGCGCCTGTTCCGGGGCGGGTTGTCCTTTACCGTCAGGGCCGGTATAGAGCAGGCTGTGTCCCTGAGCGGCCGGTGTTGCCAGTGTCAGGTTGGCTTGCTGCATGACTTGCGCCTGAACCTGCCAGAAAGCGTTACCGTCATAAGCGTCCAGCTGGGCCGGGGCGACCTTATCCGGGTTGTCGGTCAGTAACTGATCATTGAATGCCGGGGTGATGTTCCACTGATTCCGGTGGGTTTCGTGCGGCATAAATCCGGTCACCACGCCGTCCTCATTTTTGACCGGTACGTTAACGGTCACTGCTGTTTTTCCTTTGAACTGCAGCTTGACCAGATCGCCGGGCTGCTTCCCGCTGTCAATTATTGCCTGCTCCAGCTCCACGCCCCAGTAGGTTTTCGCTCCCTGCTTAGTCCGCATTGTCACGTAATAACTCGGCGTGTTTTTCTCATTGAACTGGTAAGGCGCCGGACCGGCATCCATCAGTGTTCCGGTCAGGCCAGCACGGAGCGTCTCACGTTCGATGACGCTCATCGGCTGGACAGGTTTCTGTGTTTCAGCTGCATCAGGTGCGGCTGTGGGGGCAACGGTTGACGGGGCGGTAGTCGGTTGTGCAGGTGCGTTCTGTGCTGCCGGCGACGGTGATGGGGTCACGTCACTGACCGGTGTCTGCTCAGTCTGCGTCATGGTCATGCCATTTTCTGGTGCTTTTTGTTCATTCCGGCTGGCCATCAGAGCTTCAAACTGGGCTCGTTGCTCCGGATTCTTGAGGTGGACCTCAATGTTATGGTCGGCTATCAGCGTCAGCGTTTTGGTGATGAACTCCGCACAGCCGGTGACTTCGACCGCGCCCCGGTTGTTTGCCCGGGCAGATAACAGGGCAGCAAGGATCATGCGGTCATTTTCACTGGCTTCCGGGGAGGCCATGACAATGCGGTCCCCGTAATCCCTGAAAGCGTCCTTACCTTCAAGCGCATACACCCAGGTGTTACCATCCTGCCGGCTGGACAGCCCCTGCAGCAATTCATCCAGATCGATACGGGCTATCGTGTATGCTTCGGTATCCGGTGATACATCACCCGGCAGGCGACCAAACGTGAAGGCAAATCCATTTTCGGGTGCTGCCAGCTCATCTGCAGGTTGGGCAGTAGTGTCTTCCTGCACTGGCTGTTCAACCGCAGGCTGTGCAGTAGTGGCTTCCTGCACTGGCTGTTCAACCGCAGGCTGTGCGGTAGTGGTTTCCGGCACTGGCTGTTCAACCGCAGGCTGTGCGGTAGTGGCTTCCTGCACCGGCTGTTCAACCGCAGGCTGTGTGGTAGTGGCTTCCGGCACCGGTTGTTCAACCGCAGGCTGTGCGGTAGTGGCTTCCTGCACTGGCTGTTCAATCTCAGACTGAGTCAGGGTGACTTCCGGGACAGGTGATGCTTTCAGTGCATCGTTTTGTGTCTCGGCCAGATACTCGCGGTAAATATCTTCTTCCACAGTGGTGGTTTTATCGGAATCAGGCATGGATAGGGTTTCCTGTACAAATGAGTCACGCCAGCCAGGGATGAGTGGGTCCAGAACAGGTGCCAGCTGGTCCCTGACGGCGTCCAGCCCCCGTGAAGCGTGAATATCGTTAAAGTCACTGAAGGAAGCGGTCTCGGCAAAAGCCTGGGCGCGTTCACTGTCGGTAAAAGCCGGTATGACGTACACACCACCGATATTGCGCGCGGCTTCTTCTGCCTTCAGCAGGCCTTTGTTATCCTTACGGGTAAAGTCGTCTTCTCCCAGAATGATGTGTGGGACACCGGGATGTGCCTCTTTGAGTTTCTGTGACACTGTCACCATGTTTCCGGCATCCACCGTCATCACCACGGGCAGGCCGGTGGCCATATTCAGGCTGGCGGCAGTGGCATAACCTTCTGCGTAAAATACCGGCATCCCCGGAACCAGCGCGCCACCTACCACAAAGAAGTTGCCGCTCTTCTCGGCATCTTTCTTGAGATTCTTTTTGCCGTCCGGATCGATGTACTGCAGTGAGCGAATATTGCCGTGGGTGTTACTCAGGGGGATAACCAGATTGCCGTACTTATCCTGTCTGACGCCGTCGGTGGCCGGGACGCCTTTTCTGACCAGATAGCGATGGTCATCGCCCGGGGCAGGCATTTTTTCCCACTGACGGGTCAGGTTTTTGCCCATCCTGTCGAAGTCTGCCAGTTCCTTTCGTTCCCGATCCCAGTGCTTTTGTGCCTGCAGAGCTTTCTGACGGACTGCGTCGTTCGGGTCCCAGGTGAAACTGCCGGTCGAGGTCCAGTTAACCTTACCTTCGCTAGCGCGGTGGTTCTGATACCAACCAGCTGGCCGGCCATCGAGATAGCCCCGATACACCCCTGACTGCTTACCGTCACTGTCCTCTTTAGTCGGAACCCGATGAAGTTTGCCATCCATGAGGGGAAGGTCATTGAGGACGAAATCGGCGTCTTCCAGGACTTTAGCGAACTCCTCCTGGGGAGACAGGTCTGTTCCCACGGTGACGGAATTGCCGGCGACGGTGTTTTCCGGCAACCACGGCTTAATGCGTTCCAGGTCAGCGCCTTCTTTCGCAAACCAGAGTTTTTGTGAGCGATCATATTCAAGAGCGTTCTCACCGTTTGCCAGCTTCCCAGCAGCCCGGAGGGCGACAGTTCGGTTATCCGGCAGAATGGTGAGATACGTGCGTTTTTGCATGACGACCTCCGTTATTCAAAGAACTTGCGGTACCACCACGGACGGCCGGACAGACGCTGGCCACGCAGGCGGTAGATAAGACGCTGCCAGAGCACCGTCAGAGTGAAACCAAAAATGGAGATGACTTTAAAGAAGACGATAAGGGCAGTGACTATCCACAGCGTCATCGTTTCGGGCCACTGAAACCAGGCCAGATAGAGCGAAAACATCATTACCGGTATTCCGAAGACTTCCAGGCGCCTGCCTGCATCCCGCCAGGGGCAGATATTCATGTTGTTGTTTCCCTCCGTGCTATTTCCCGCTCGCTTATCACTGTCAGTAACTCCCGACGGTCAATCAGTGCCTCACGATACAAGCGCCAGGTGATGTCACTCATGCGGCGTCCGAGTCCTGCCAGATGGTTATCAATCCAGTTTCGCCACTGGGTATAAGGCAATTTCCCCAGTTCGTGACGGACGTGGTCGTCAAACACCAGATACTCACGTATCGCCTGACGTTTGCCATTGGTGGTGCGCAGCAGCCGCTGGGCAATGACGTACTGCAGGTTGCTCAGCAGGTTGCCGGCCATGGCTTCACGTTGCCCTTCCGGAACCAGCATCAGAGCGCGGGGAATGGTTTCCCCGGGTGAGTTGGTGTGCATGGTGGATAAACACAGGTGACCGGACTGACCATTCATCACGGCACCACTGAGTGTTTCCGGGTCCCTGATTTCGCCCACGCCGATAACGCCAGGCGCACGACGCAGGGTCAGGCGCAGGTGTTCGGCAAATGTCGGGATATCGCGGCCAATTTCTGACTGCTCCGGCATTAGTACCGCGCCGGGGAAATTGAGCAGGAACTCAATCGGATCTTCTGCGGTCACGATTTTGCGGTCCGGATCATTCAGGGCGCAGTACTGATAAATCGCCGCCAGCAGCGTCGATTTGCCGGAGCCGGTTTCACCGACCACCAGGCCGATACCTTTGTGTGGCAGCAGGGCGGGAAACAAATCGGCTTCAAGGCCCAGCGATTCCAGTGCCGGTATCACGGTTGGAATGGTTCGTAGGGTCAGGGCCGGCACCGTGTCGTAATCCCCGATGGTGGCCTGCACGAAGTTGCAGCGAAAACGCAGACGTTCTCCGCGCGCCAGTCCGTGTCGCTGTGCCATATCGCCGGTCAGTTGCAGGGTGCGGTCGATACCCCGACCGGCCTTCAGCTCTCCTTTGATCTGCTCAGAAAACACTTCATCCATCAGGCGTTGTAACTGAGGAGGTTCGACACGGAAGACACTGGCTCTGACTTTGCGGCCATACACATCCACAACCAGCGGTCCGCCACCCTGAATAAAGATGTCTGACACATTGTGTCGGGAGCAATGGACCAGGAACTGACAGAATGTTTCGCTGTTCAGCCCACCGTGTGCATGAAAATCGAAGGATTCAAATGTCACTGGCTCTCCTTACGTACCGAAGGTTTCCAGGCTTTTTTATCCAGCACGAAACCACTGTGTTTCTGGATCTGTTTCACCTTGTCTCCGAGCATCAGTTCTTCTGGCGTGCCGGTCACGGTCTGCTGAGATTCCTTCACATCTGGTGCGGTGATCATGCCCTGCTGGCGTAGCGTTGAGTAACGCAGCATCCCGGTGTAATCACGCGTCAAGCGGTTAAAGTTGGACTCCAGCGTGCGGTCAGCACTCTGCCGTCCTTCATCCCAGCCGGTGCGGATAGCAGCCTGCCAGACGTCACGCTCTTTGCTATTTTTCGGGATAACGCCCGGGTCCGGTCTTTCAGGTTGCACGGCAAGGCCGGTCAGCAACCAGGTGCGCCAGCCCGGCGGATTACTGACAAAACGGGCCGGAGACAGAATGTTATAAGTGCGGTATGCCGTGCGTATCTGATCAGACGTGATGTGGGCGGTGTCTTTCGCAGTCACAATCACCGGCGGCAGATAACCCTGGCGGCTAATGAGTGGTCGAAAATCATAAGTCCGGCTCAGCACATCATCGCGGTTCGTCAGCGCCTGACGAAGCTCAAATGCCCGCTGTGCTTTCCCCCCCTGGAAGCCGACGGTGTGTCCGGCATCATTAATCATCTGCCATTCTGTTTCGCTCAACCCGTTGAAATCATTCTTCTCAGGATTGAGATAGGCCGAGATATCCGGGGGCGCCTCTGCTGCCAGACCCGGCAGGGAAACGCCGAGCAGAAAGGCGACTAACAGATAACGCTTCATACGGTGCGATCCCCTTTATCCGGCAGAGAAAAATGCAGGCGCAGCTCGATACCATTCTGGCTGAGCGTGGCGCGCCAGCCCGTCTGTACCCGTATCAAATCCAGCACCTGGTTAAAGGTCATGTCCGTTACGTAAATATTGACGGGTAAGGGTAGGCGAGTGCCTGAATACACCAGGCGATATCCCCGCTGTCTGGCCAGCGTGTTAAGCAACTCCACAGCATCGCCATCCCACGACAACGTGATCCGCTGACTGTTTGCCGTGATGTGGCCTGGCACGGTGGGGGATATCTGATTAATCACCCCAGCCTGATGCAACCGGTACATATCAGTCTGGCGTTCCTGGGTGGCTTGTCGGAGTGCGTCTGGAGTGGAGGGCAGGCTGCTGACGGGGGCCGACTGACAGCCAGCCAGCAGCGGCAACAGCGCCGCGAGTACGTGTCGTTTCATGGTGGAATCCGTGAAATAGTAAGAGATGCCGGCGCACAGGCCGGCGCTGTGATGAACAGAAGCGAAAGAGTGCTTTAGCGGTTACGCGCAGACGGTTTGGATCCCCGTAGCTATCAGTAATTCATAAAGATTTTTATACAGCTGCATTCCCCCTGAACCTGTCCTGGATAAATGACTGGACAGTTTCGGTCTGTTCGAGGGTTTTCTCCGATATAGTCTTCAGATTTACGCGCACTCATAGATGTATAGCGGCAGTAATAACCCGGCTTGCCCGACTGAGGTTTTGCCCATGCATTATTTTGGCAGGAAAGAATACCGCCAGTGGTATCCACGGCGACCAGTCCATTTTCCGGACACCAGGCGCCCGCCGTTCCCTGACCGTTAATCTTTATAAACTCCCCCATCGTGGCCCGGCCGTTTGCCTGAAGGGTGCCGGAGGCCACAATGGGACCGTTAGACAGGATTGAACCTGCCTGAACCTGCCCGCCGGTATAAATACCTTTGTCGTTATAACTTCTGATCCACTGACTGTCGGACATATACAGACCACCATTGTGCTTTTCACTGTACCAACCCGCATCCCCAGTGGTTCTGTACCAGCCGCCGGTATAGGTTTCCCCGGCGGTACGGGTTGTTTGTGCATTCAAGTCATTGGTTGTGACGGTCGGTGCCGACACACTTCCGGAGAACGAACCATTCTGGCCAGTGATATTGCCCGTAAAGCCCCCGTCCCGGGCGTTCACGTTTCCTGAGAAATTCCCCGTCTGCGCATTCACGGTGCCGGTGTTGTTCAGGTTATTCCCATTCATATCGATGGCCGCGTGCATACGGTTCAGTTCCGGACGGCTCGTAATCGCATAGCGATACAGGCGGTCACTTTCCTGATCATCTGTGCCGAGGATATCCGATGATAAATAGCTGGTCAGCCGACCGGCTTCACCGGTCAGGCCGTAACTGCCAAGGTTGAATTTCCAGGTTGCGCCTTCTGCCTGATTGGCGGTCGGGATATATCCACCGGATCCTTTCATGGTCTGGGAGATATAGCGCATGCCTTTATAAGGGATCGCAGTACCGCCCCGGGTAAACACGAAGGCCATCAGTTTTTGCGAAGCTTTTGGATTACGAGTGACCGCAACTTCAAAGGATTGGGAGGCCGAGTTTCTCAGCGAAAAGCCATCAGGCAGGTAGCCCGCCTGTTGCAGCTGTGTCCCGGTGAGCTTCACTGTGCCGCCACCAGAAACCTGACCGACCAGCGAGTCCCTGTTATCACGTATGTAGCTTTTGGCCGCAGCGGAGATGGCATCCATGTGTCTGGCTTGTACTGTCCACTCCAGTTCATCGACATACTGGCTGTAACGGTTAAGGCCATAGATACAGGCAAACATCACCACAACCAGTGCAATGGCCACTTCAATACTCAGAATACCGCGATGGATTTTTTTTGTTTTCATAAGACTTCCTGTAGCGAGATGAACGCCGGCAGTACGGCGAACAGGCAGAGGAATGGACCAAACGGCAGATACCGTTGCCTACAGGCGGCCGGCAGGGCAATCAGTAACGCCAGGAGCGTGACCGACAGGACATCCTGCAGTGGATACCACATCACCAGTGCCGTTATCAGCCAGATATCCCCGAGTCCAAACATTTCATACCCGGTGAGTCGACTGGCAATCAGGCGTATCAATAGCAGCGGGAAAAACAGACATAAGCCTTCTGCTACTAACTGACTGGCTCCCCGGTCGGATATGAACACCAGAGAAAACACGGCACCGGTAACGGCCATCGGCGCAGTGAACGCAAACGGCAACCAGAAGCGTGCCAGATCTAAAGATGCGAGCGCCAGACACCAGGCGCCGACCAACAGCGCCCTGACTTGTTGTGAGGGCGTCAGTAATCCCGGCAGTCCTGCCCCGAGTACCGCAACACACAAGGTCACCCAAACGCCTAACAGGAATGCTCGCTGCGGTAACTCAGGTAAGGCCCCATTTTCTGCCCGGGCAATGTAGTGAGTAGTGAGCCACAGGACGGAGTGGCCTGCGACATACAACAACAACAGACAGGTCATGAAAAACAGTAGGTCATTCATTACTACCCCTGACCCAGTTCCCGGCGATACCGGTCATAGATTATTCGGGCGTAGTTCATGCGACGTGTTTCCTGTGTCTGCGTGGTGGCAAAACCTGCGTTATACGAACCAAGGCATGACCAGCTGATGCCACACACCTGAAGGTGATTGGCCAGCACCCAGGCGCCAACCTGCACATTCAGACAAGGATTGGTGAGCAGTTCTTCTTTTGACTTCAGGACACCCATCCGGATGAGTTTGGGGACGTGAGTGTCATTGACCTGCATGATGCCGTAATCACGGCTGACCACCTTCCCGGCCTTGTCACGGTTACTATTGACGGCCTTTGGGTTCAGACTGCTTTCCTGCCGGGCAATCGCCTTGAGGAGCCGTGGATCGATCTGGTAGCGGGCGCCGGCCTCGTTAAAACAAAATGCCTGGGCGGGTGACGACATGACAACTGTCAGGAGCAGCGTCGTTAGCGCCCCGAAAATGATGTTCATGGCAGAGTCTCCGGCGGACAGAGCGGCGTCTGTCCGCGTGGTGAATGATCAGGTCATGCTGGTAAAGCGGAGGGTGTTGGTGCCGGTAGAGCCGTTATCTTTTGTACACTGGGCCCCTGCGGTGGCCGAGTTAACAATACCGACTGTCTTGCTGCCGTTGATGGCTGTTTCCCCGAAGGACTGTGACAATTTAGAAGCTAGTGTCGTACAGGCGGTCATCGGCACAAGATTGTAGGTCACGGTGAAACCTGTTTTACCCCCGGCTGCCGCCGTAGGTTCAACGGTCACGGCGCCGCTCCAGATATTCTGCAGGGTGGCCGTGCCGCTGTCTCTTTCACCAATGACCGACATTGACCCCGGTGCCCCCCCGAATTTGATCAGTGTCCCGGTCATATCCGTGGCGTTGTTAAATGTATATAAACCGTTATCTTTCAAAAGGCGTCGGGTATTCACCGCGATCTCCTGGGTATTCGACATTTCGGCATTAATGTCGTTTTTCCCGAACAGCCCTCCTGCATTCAGGAATATGGTGATTGCAGCAATGGCGATCACTGCCAGCACAATCACCATCTCAAGGGAGAGCACACCTCGGTGTACTCTTGTGGAGGGTTGAGTAGAAAAGTAACTCATGGTGTTTTCCTTGTATTTACGGTGCGGTATTTACCGCGAAGAAGCCCGGAGCGGTCTTTGCAGACCACCCTGTGGCGAGGTGAAGAAAAGGGTTATTGACCGATTTGGTCGGCCAGGGTATTGAGGTCCTGAATAACGAGAAGAAGCAGGACCATGTAAACGCCACACAGAGCAAAACACAGCATCGAGAGCCGCATGATGCGGCGTTTCATCGCTTTCACTGTATTTTTGAGCATGTACTGCGCATAACGGTCAATGACCAGCTGGCTGTTATCACTGTTCTGACCGGCCGTCAGCAGAACCAGCTTGTTAATAGATTCAACTGATGGGAAGTTGTAACCCGCGTTATACAGAGCCTGTCCGAGATGGTCACCGGCATTGACCTGACGACGGATGGCGTTGAGCCTTTCCAGTAGCCAGGGTGAGGCATGGGAGGCGAGTTTGTTCAGGGCTTCCAACGTTTTTACGTTCGCACCAAGCAGGGCGGCCACATTGAGCAGGAAGACCACCCCCTGAAAATCCCGGTACAGTGACCAGGGCATCATGTGATCCAGTACGCGACGCACCTTCCCAGTAACATTGGGCAGTGACCAGATCGCCCACGCCAGAACAAGAAAGGAGACAATCGCAAGATACAGTCCCTGTTCCGCGACAAGGCTGGCGCTGGCACCCAGCCACCACATCCCTCCGGTCCAGAGTTCACGGGCAAACATGCGTTCAAGGGGGGGGAGAAAATGATCGTTGATCATAACGAGAAGACCGGCGACCACACTCAACAAGGTGAACGGATAAGCCAGCTGGCTGAATACGCTGGATTTCATCTCGTCGATGCCGCGCACAACCAGGGATGCACGCTCCAGTGCCTCCACCATTTTTCCGTCATGCACACCAGAACTGATGATGGCGCATTCTCCACGGGGAACCCAACCGGCCAGTGCCCGGTCGAGCGACTGGCCGTTTTTAATCCCGTCCAGAATATCTTCAAGCCAGACTGCTGCCCGTGCCGCAGCGGCACCACCGTTACGCGCCGTCGTCAGCATGTTTTCCAGTGCGATATTCAGACGTAATTTATTACCCAGTAAAAATCCGAGTTCTTCATAAAGTTTCAGCCGGTCACTGGTAGAAAACGTTTTTCGGTAGATCCAGCGGTTGGCCAGTCTGAGTGAGGTGCGAACCTCATCGAGCAGGCCCGCGTACTTTTTATTCATTGACGATCTCCGCGATGCTCATCCGGCTATCTTCATCCAGCGGACAGATGGACTGTGCGGCCCGTGGGTCGACGCGCCCTGCGTTGATGAGCTTCAGCACATGGCCGTTACGGGAAATACTCCCCGGTTGCTTCAGCCAGTAACTTCGGGCTGACAGTTTTCCCTCATTGCGATAACGCTGCATAAACCGCGCATCCGGGCGGATAATTTCCGCGACCACCTGCCGGCCAGCCACGCCGCCGTCACATTGCTCACAGCCATCTTTGTAACGAAAGCGGATTCTGTTGGTATCACAGTGCGCTTTTATCATGGAGTTCTCTTTCTGGGTCAGTGTGTTCTGTGCAGCCTCCCAGCCCTGACAGCAATGCGGGCACAGGACCTGTACCAGTCTCTGGCTGATAAGACCGATAAACAGCTGTGGGTCGGAAAGCAGTTCCGGGCGTACATCCAGCGTCAGTAAACGCTCCAGGATATTAATCGGGTCATTGGCGTGCGTTGTGGAAAGCACCAGGTGGCCTGTCATGGCATTTGTTACGCAGGAGTTAGCCGAGAACGCATCACGCATTTCCCCGACCATAATGGCATCCGGGTCAATACGCAGGGTGTTGGACAGAAGCTGACGCCAGACACGTAGCACTTCATCAGGGTTGTTTTTGTCCGCCACAATCGGACACTGGACGGCACCAAAGATCCTGCCTTCCGGGGGATCTTCATAGGTCACAAGGTTTTTGCAGTAGTCATTCAGCTCAAGGTACATACTGGCTAGTGTGCGTAGGGTGGCACTCTTACCGGAACCGGTAGGCCCACTGAGAATGACCACGCCTTCCGGGGTTTTGATAATATCTTCCAGCTCTTCCTGCTGCTCCGGTAGAAAACCCAGCTCAGCCAGACCCGGTGGGTTGTCACTGTCATCCTTAATGAGGCGCATCACTGCGTGGATACCGTAAACCGTGGGGGTGTGGGAGTAGCGGGCACCGAAAAGTTTCATACCTCGCAGGTAAGACGCCTTGATACGACCATCCTGTGGTCGGCTGCTGTTAAACTGCGCCTCAGTGACGTCACACATGGAAAGTATGATTGTCGAGGCCATGTTTTCAGCTTCCTCCTCAGACATGGAATCCACCTTAAAGAGCTCACCGTGGATACGAAACTTCACAATGGCCAGCCCGTCTTCCCCGATGGCCAAATGAATATCTGACGCTTTTCGTTCAACCGCCTGCCGGAACAGCGCCACCACCTTACGTTGCGGTGATGTCAGTTCCATCCTGACCTCTGTCGGGAATCCCTTATTCATGGCGTGAATTTCATCGAGCGGGACAATAGAGAGCGGGATGTCCGGCAGCCGGCTGGTAATTTCCCTGACCAGCGCCTGAATGTGTGCCGCGTTGCGGTAATTATCGGCAATGTACAATGCAGGTTCAGTCCGGCGAAGATGGACCTGTGTGGCGACAGATGCTGGAATGGCAATGTCCGCCAGCACATCCGGTGTTGTGTGTAGGGTCATGGTTGTTACTCGCTGAAGCTCGGGGAATGGAGAGAGCCGTCGTCTGATTTAAGGCGAACGCCGGTGGCGGTTATCTGCTGGACGGTATAAGCCGTGCCGGGCAGGCGTTGTCCGGGCGCGACTTCCACGACGGTGCCATCGGCCATCTGCATCCGGCTTTTCAGCCGGTTACCGCTGCCGGCGATTTCCAGGACCCGGGGCAGCGTGTCTTTATGCGTGACCTGTACCACCTGCGTGTCATTCTTCTTACCATCGGTTGTCTCACGAATCACCGGCACAGGTGCATCCAGACCGTTACCGTTTTGCTGCCAGCTCATAATGGCTTTTGCCCGGGCGGCCCGGGCTTCATACAACACCGTTTCGGCCTGAATACGTTCCAGTTCGTGAATGGTCCAGGTGCGGGTAGCTGTCGATGAAGGTGCCACTACGGTGCCGGTATTCTCCGGCTCCTGTGCCCGGGCGACGTGACTGATAAAGAGCAGTCCCGTCAACACAGCCAGAATGTGTTTAATGTGCATACAGTTTTCCTTCCAGGCTGTAGTGCAGCCGGGCGTTGATTAACGTCATTTTGATCCCGCTCAGACGAACGCCGGCGCTGTTAAAGTCCGGGCCAAAGAGGTGATTGGGTGGGATGTCGGTCTGAAGCTCAAAGCTGAAAGTACGCCAGGGTAAATCCACCAGGTTACCGTCAACCATCACACTTTTGGTGTTGTCTTCCTTTAACGTCAGCCCAGCGGACAGCTGTTGGGCGTAGTTGGTCAGGCGCTGTGTAATTTCTTCAGCGTCTCCCGGACCATCCTGCCGTTCCTGCAGGTTGACGACCGTCAGGGGGATACGTACACCACCGGAGTCAGCCGCGCCGGGAATATTGAAGAAGGGTTTCAGGCCTGGATAGGTGTCTTCCAGACGGGTACGGAAGGGGTTTAGTGTGCCGCCTTCCGGACGGCGCCATGCCAGCCGAATGTGCAATCCGTCATCATCCAGACTGCACATTGCCGTCTGGAACAGCCAGCCTGCGAGACTTATCGGTGCATCCCACTTATCACTGCAGGCCCGAATAAAGACATCGGGTAAGGGCTGCTGCTTCCAGGGGGTAGGCGGGTCTTTTTTCACCAGTTTTCGGGCTTCAGCCAGCGCGTGGGCGCGGGCCGTGTTCTCCTGTGCCAGGCGATAGTCCTGCCAGAGGTTAATGCCATACCAGCTGGAGAAGGCTGCCAGCAATATGACCGTCCACAGCACGACCGGTCGACGGGAAGAAACCGGTGAAAGACGTGATGACTTACGTATCACACTGGCAGTCAGGATGTCATTCAGATTACCTTCCGGAGATTCGATGCCCGGCAGGAACCCGGAAGGGCTGTACACCGCCCGGACACAGTCGTGGCCGTAGTACGCCTGATAACGCTCAACGGCCTGAAGGATTTCGTCACGCGTGCCGGTAATATCCGACAGTAGTGACAGCTCCCCGGCGGATGTGGCCACAAAATAGAACATGCCGGCACCCACAGAGAAAACAGCCCAGCCATCTGGCCCCAGCAACTCAATCAGCTGCGGAGCCAATGCCATCGCCCGGCGTTTTTCCCGTGGAGTCAGGGTGGTCAGGTTAAGACTGGCGGTACCCACCAGTTTCTCTACCTGACCCTTGTGGACCAGATAGTGGTCAGCGCCGACCGCACGGGCCTGATGGCGGTAATCCCGCCGGCTCAGACCTTCTGCTGCCAGCCAGTGCAGGCCTGCCACCCAGATCTGTTCGCCCACATTAAGGATAAATTGTTGTTTCATGACTCACCCCAGGAGGGTTGGTGTGATGAGAATGATCAGAATGGCATCGTTATTTTCCCCGTTAACGCCTCCACCTAACCCAAAGAAGCCCGGTGAGCCGACACCCTGACGATTCACGCTGTTGCTCTCCTGGTTATGCCCACTGAGCAGAAGCGTCTGCCCTGAACGCAGGATGGTGCTTTGCGCAAAGTTGTGCATTTTGGTTTTGGGCAGCTTAAGGGTCACTTCCCCGACCTTTTCCGGTTGCATATCCGGGTCATCGCTCATGGAAATGGAGTACTGCAGCTCCATCTGGTCGCTTGCCGGCTGGATATAAGGCAGCAAGGTCATATTGAAGCCGGTGGATATGGTGGCTTTCTCGACTGAGGTACTGGAGCCGACGTTTGCCGTGTTTTCCGTGCTCACTTGGCTGATGTAGTCCTGCTGGGTGACAACCTGCACCCGAACCGGACTCATATTGGTGGTGGTGCTGGCGCTCTGCGTCACCACGGAGACATTGGCCTGCTGCGCCAGTGCGTGGATAAAGGCGCTGGAGTTGGCGAACTTTCCGTCCAGAATATTAATCCCGCCGGTCATCGCACTACTGGCCGTCCCGGCCATGGTGTTGCCCAGCGATAAGCCCACACTTCCGGACTTAAAGACGGCATCCAGGTCGATACCCATCTGGTCCTGACGCTTTTTGGTCACGGAATACACTTTGACGTTCAGGACCACCTGACGGGTAAGTTCGGTATTTCGGCCCTCGATAAAGGCCTGCACAGCATTCAGCACACGGGATGTGTCTGTCACCGTCAGTAACCCGGTGGAAATGGACATGCGGCCCGTGCCCGGTGTCAGCATCGACTTCACGGTGTCTTCAATCTCTTTGTAGCGATTGGTGTTCATATCCGTGATGGTAGTCTGGGAGCTGTTCCCTTCCGTGGAGGCGCCGTCGCTGCTACTGCCACCGGAAGAGGAGCCGTAAACTGATCGGGAGGTAAACTGGGTTTTTGAATCCTGGAACCGGATGGGGAAACTACTTGTATCCAGATAGAAAATCGCCACGCGGCCTTGTTCATAACGCCATGAGAGACCCAGACGGGTGGTTACGTGGTCAAGCAAGCCCGACAGGGAGCCCTGCCAGTTAATTCCCCGTAGCGTATTAGCACTGGCCACCATTTTGGGTGGTGCAACCGAACCGCCCATCTGGTTCAGTGGGACCATCCCAGATCCGTCTGGCACCGGAACCGGCAATGGCCCGCTGATTTTTTCAGTGGCCCCTGCCGTCATGCCGGACCCTTGTGCATCCGGGGTGATCACCACGGGGATACGACAGGTTTGGGTAATAAATGCACTCACATCGGCCAGGCTGATTTCACCCGGGCGGGTGAGGGTCACAGCACAACCTGGCAGCGCTTCTTTTGTCATGGCAGCCTGGTTGAGGGGGACGGGATTTATCCACTGAGTGGTAATTTCCTGCACCGGTTTCCCCATGCTGACGTTCTTCATTTTATTTCTGGCGGTCGTCTGGTCTGCATCGACGGTGTCCATTGACTGATTGATCCGGTCAAACGTACCACAGCCGGCCAGCCCCAGGATGGCAACAAGCGTTGCGACCCGGGTGGTAAGGTGATGTGTCATGGGCGTGTCTCAAGGGGGCGTGCCCCGTATCAGTTGAGGTAAACGAGAGAACCATCCGGAATAAGATCCGGCACGGTCATCTGCATATCGGTGCCGCTCAGATCAATGAGTCGGCGGGACTTAACACTGCCCAGAAGGGCTGAGTGTCGGGAGAGGGCGACCAATGCGTCTTTCAGCCCAGGTTGGGAAGGCTGATAGACGAATACACGGCTCTGACGAATGACATGCCGCACACCAGAAGGAGGGGCAGACTCCAGGAGACTGTCATTGAACGTGCCGTCGGCCATCGGGTGAGCGTAGAGATAACTGTTGATGGCATTCATATAACGCAGCGTCGCGGCAGCCTGTTGTTGCTGTGTATCGGTCTGGTATTGACCGGCATCAGTGGCGTTATCCTCTTGCAGGACACCGGAGGAAAACAGGAGGAAGACCGAGAAGAACGACAGGATCAGGTAACTCATTCGCCACCTCAGTTCATGGGTTTATCATCGACTTTAAGGACACATTGCGCAGAGTTAGTGCCGGCATACAGTGGTACTGCCGCATTCTGATACAGCGCAAAGACCTGATTGAGAGCATCACGCCATGGACCACTGAACTGCAGCGGAGCATCGATGCGGTAGTTCGTTTCGGTCACCCAGGCAACGCTCCACTTTTTCCCGGGCTGCGCTTCGCAGTCGGTCGTTGCAGCCCAGGTAAACAGAGTATCCTTGAGCGTGCTGCCTGTTTCTGCCCGCCAGACCCGGGGGGCTGGCTTGACCAGTTCAGGCGATTTCACTGGCGTGAAGACTTTTTCTGCTCCCGCCTGTGTTGCAGGTGGGGTGGAGGTTGGGGCGGCAGGACCAGTTAACAGCTTGCTTTGTGATGCGGCCATTGTGGTTGCCGGCGACGTCGCTGTTGAGGCTCTCCCGGTCAGACCCGCCTTATCGGCCCGGTCCACAGTGACTTGCCGGGATGCCCAGTAAATATTGATTTGCAGCTGCTGCTCGCGCGCCAGGTTCTCCAGCACAAATGGCCACTGGTCACCCCTGTTCCAGGATACCCGGGACAAGGAGCTGGTTTTCAGACGGGATGACAATACGGTATTCCAGCCTACGGGTACGATGGCCACCAGGGCCTGATCCAGCCGTATCTGCGTGCCAGGTCTGGCGACAAGTGCAGGCAGGGCATCAGGTGTTCCGGTATAGCGCACGTGCTGAAGTCCGGGTATCAGGCGCGGACCCGGAGGAAGTGGGATCGACGTACCGGTGACCGGCTTTGATATTTTTATCGCTGTTCCCAGTATCGTAACGGGTTGAGTGGGTGATGGGGTCGGGCGCCTGACCGGAGAGAAGTTCAACCCACTGGCCAGTGCCAGACTTTCCTGCTCAACTTTGACCACCAGGAGCTGGGCTGCCATCAGGTTGTCTACATAACTCTGCGCTTCCGGCAGTGTACTGACATGCCCCTGCTGGCAACCGGTAAGCAAAAGTGGCAGCAGGAGTGCACGTTTCATGGCTCCCTCCGGTTTTTAGTTGCATTCATCTGTATTCTGTCGGCCAGAACACGGATTTCGAACTGCCTGTCCAGCAGGCAGTCGGCCAGCGCATTCACCAGTGCGTGAACGGTAACTGGGCGAGATTGCTGATAACCGATATCCACGGCTAATTTTTCCAGGCCCTCCGTGCGCGCAGGGTTAAAGCGCACTGTGTGATGGCGTGCAATTTTATTTGTCATGGGAACTCGCATGTAAAAAGAGCTGCCCGTAGGCAGCTCAGGATAAGAATATGTCAGCACAACCCGGAAAGTGACCAGGCTGTGCGGGGTGGAGCCGGTTGTTGACAGTCAATGTCGGGGGGGCTTAAAGCACGTTGTGGGGATGTCTGCCCCACAGTGGCAAATGCGGGCTACCGGTTGCCGGGATGCTCCGTATGGTCATGGAATGATTTCGTTAGTGCCAGGAACATGGCCGTGCGCTGTATTTCATTATCCGTACTGACTATCCGGCTGATTTTATCGTACAGCACACTCTGTAGTGGGGATGGGTTACTCATCCGCTGTTTACGTTTGCGTGGGGGCCGGTAAGGGCGCTGAGCGGCTTTCTCCTGCTTTTCGGCTTTAGGGACAACATCACGCTCATCTGCGCAGGCTGGGAGCGCCATCAGTGTTTCCATAACAGAAGCAGGTAACGGCTTAATTTCCTGACCATAACGAACAAACTTACTCACCGCGCTACATTCTTCTTCTATGCGTGACGGGTGAATCACTTCCGGATCAAGATAGGCAAACAGGTATCCTCTGAAAAGAGGTTCAATGAAAGGTCTGACGCCGTTGCAGTCTGTCCGGGGGCGGTAGGTTCTTAACATGGGGCAGAAAACGGTGATGTTTTTCAGACTCAGACTGAGCTGGGCCCTGTACAGTTTTTCTTTCCCGGGTTCATAACAAACGAGATACCACGCTTCCATGGCGATTGTCCTGCGAAAAGTAAGGTGAGAGGTAAATTGTGGGCGAGCCTCAGCATTTTTTGACCGTGGAGTGGCTGGTCAAAATTCAAAAGTTCATCGTGAACTCGCCTCACTGAAGTTTGTACCCGGCGTTTGGTATGGACGAGGTGTACTCACTCGGTCCCCACAGGCACAAAACTCAGTGAAGCCAGAACGGCCGGCGAGCCATTCCTTTTTTTGGCGACGGAGAAAGAGGTTCTCCGTTTTATCAATCCTGATTTTGCGGTGCTGCCACTGGTTAATAATTAACCTTATTCTATTCGCGCCGTCCAGATTGGCGAACACTGGTCAGTTGAATAGACCGGTGTAATCACTGATGACAGCACACAAAACTGGGTAGATATTTAATGGGCGTGTTTATATCCCGAAAAGTATTTGTTTGTAAATAGTTGTTTAGCAATCCTTAAATATCCAGCCTGTGGATAACTCTATTTTAAACCAGCATAAATGATCTCCCTGAGATCCACGAACGATCAATTATGCTGGCTCTGGAGGGTGGTGCAGGATATCGATCTGTTTGGTTGTTTATTTTGTAACCAGTGAAAAGTTGGAAAAATGTGATTTTTGTTCAGGTTATGAGGGAATAAACATGATTTTTTACATTCATGGTTATTCGTATATTCACCTGTTTTCTATGAATATTTAGGTTAAGGAACAAATTAAGGAGCAATTTAACCTGGGGGGAGTAAGGCTGATATTATGGATATTCACACAGGGGATAAATCAGGTATCATACGAAATATTCTAACAACGCTGACCAGCGCAATAACGGCGAACTGTTGTCGGTCAGATCCTGTTACGAGGCGGTGTGCCTTGCCCGTACTGGGAGTCAGTGCTAGATTAGTGATCGTTTTACAGAATTTATGGGTGAGCCACGCCAAAAAGTGGCAGGGAACTGGTTCTGAGGATTTACCTGAGCCAGAAAAGCAAAAACCCCGATAATCTTTATCAACTTTGGCGGGCTGAGAAGATTAACGGGGTCCTACTAAAACTGCATAGAAGCTGTTGCTCTATGCGGGGAGTATAGATTCATGCTCAGAGAAATTCAAGGCCTCTTGTGTGTACTCCTTCCGTGCAACATAAGCGCGGGAAGGTGTGGCTGACCAGATTATCAATCTGCGGGCTATGCCTGTATCTGCATACCGTCCCTCCCGACGTGGCGACGCTAATCGTCTGCGTAAGGGACAGTCAAAAACACACCGTCACTATCAGCCTGCTTTCACCGGCAGTACGCCCCGTGGTATGGCTGCGAAAGTCGTGGCGCGTCTTAATAATCACGACTGGAACCGGAATCCGGAACTGGTGTCGCTTCGTCGCCGGGGCTATACCCCCTGGGCACGACTGTTTGACCACACCTTTACCCCGAAACCCATGCGTGTAAGCACTCGCCAGGAAAGTCGTGAAGCCTTAACCGCGCTGTCACTCACGCTGGCGGCCAACTGTGACTATAACCCTGACAGCGACTATATGTTTGAAGTCATGCTGCCGGTTGAGGAGCTGGCGCGCAGAATGGGCGTACTGCATCGTTACGAAAATGGCCGCCTGGCCTATGACGTGTTGCTGCATGCGCTGCGGGTCCAGGAAGAGCTGAATTATCTGGTTATCCACCGCGACCATGACACGGACTCCGGGCAGTACAAACCCATGCGTATCTTCCTGACCGAGAAGTTCTTCACTTCACGGGGCATTTCCGTGGACGAAATTCGGCTATGGCTGCACAAATACCGCCAGTGGGCTATCGCTCAGGGTCTGGCCGAGTCACTCAGTCTGCGTTATGAACGTCATCTGCTGAAGATGGCGAGGATGGGCATCGATATCGACAGGCACCATTCGCTTAAAAATCGCCTGCGTCAGATCAAGCGCTGGGTCGTCAGCCCTGAACTGAGGGAAGAAAAGCGACGTGTGACACAAGACCTGGGGGCTCAGATTGATGTCCTGGACAGGAACATACGGACTGTCGGTAAGGCGACGGAGAATGACCGTCACTGGAAGGCATGGGTTCGCTGGTCAACCAGCCCTGATGCACCACTGTACCGCGTACAGGAAATAGAGCGCGCAGTGACGCGTGAACATCCTGACCTGAAACGGCTGGATAAAGAGAAGTATTACCGGCTACTTCTGGAGAAAGCCGGGGCACTCTGACGCCCGTCATTTATTTCCTCCCAACTGCACCGCGTTTTTCGAGGGTTTTCTGCTGCCTGTCATTCAGGAAAACCCTCGTTTTCATCTCTCACTGCGCCCTAATTTCACGTAAACCCCCTGTGATTTGTTCCGGAAATACACTGGTATCTGCACCCGGATGGTTTCGTACATTTATCATTCAGTTAAATTCGAACAGAAGCTTCCGTATATGATTAGTTTCGAACGTTATTTCTGAACAAAATAAGCCCTAAAAAGGGAGTATCTTTCGTGTCTGCTTCGCATGACACTCGAAAGTACCTCCCCTCGCTTTGCTCGGGGCAGAAATCACTCCTACCACCGCGATATCCTCCTTTTTAAAGTACCTCCCACCGCAAGCGGCGGGCCCCAGCCACAGCAATTTAGTTACATCATTCATATGATTCGACCCTGTAACCGTGCAAACCTGAAACCACAGCGCGAAACCTCACCCACTGCAAAGCCGCGCCGCCCCGGGCCACAGGCCCGGAACTGAGTGGCTTTATAATGGATGTTGTAACTAGAAAACCAGCGTCGCTGGAGGTACGTTTGCTAAAAGAACTGAATACACGCTCGTAGCTTCGCTAACGCTCGCACGCGGAGATACGTCCCTGCTGCGGCCAAAGCCTTGCCGGGACCACTCCGACCGCGCACAGAAGCTTCTACATTGCTTTAAGCGGGTATGGCTTATCAGGGTGAAGGGATTGTTAGGCAGAACCTATCAAACCGAAACCGGCTTCGCCGGGCTACCGGCGACCCTTAACAACTGCGTTGTATGAAGCTACTTTTGTCGCCTTCATGCGTAAACGCATAACTAAAAAAAATCTTTTAAAACATTCAGTTAGATTGAGTATCGCGCTATAATTAACCGTATGTGTCGTGCATGTACTGCGTACAAAATGGATAACGCCAGGGAGAAGTAAATATCTGTGAGCACTGAATCGTTGACGAGAAAATCCGGACATCTGGCATGGTGTGCCATGGTCGCCCTTCAGCTGGCAAAACGTGACGGCCAGGTCAGCTCTGAATCCCAGGAAAATCTGTTCCTGACCCGCTGGCTGGCCACCGCGCTTAAACAGCACCGATTTCACCGCGACGTGGCACCGGATATCGAATGGTTGCTAAAACAGGGACGGACTCTGGGATCCAGAGCGAAGATGCTTCATAAGCTCGATTACCTGTGGCGTTCCTGCACTGGCGACCTGTCAAAGCAAAATGATTTGTTCCGGCTGACGTACGCGCTCGAAACCGCAAAAGAGATGCACTGGATATACCGGCTGCTCACTGACAGGGAGTGGACCGGCCGAAATGCGGTGCCAATGAATCTCAGTGTTAACGCGATATATCTGGCTAGGCGTAAGGATTCGTGCGTAAATGTGTAAGATCGCCCTCTAGCCCTTGCCACATCTTGCCTGTGGTCGTCGAACGTTATAAATACTCCTGAGTTCCGTATCCGTCAGTGTTGGTACTATCCATTTCATTCACCTG
>DASXXQ010000320.1:0-27539 GCA_036502985.1 Buttiauxella sp. | reverse complement strand
CTAATAAGCTTAAAAGAGAAGAGCGCTATTTATGCATAAAACTTCAATCATTCTCGATACCGATCCGGGCATTGATGATGCAGTGGCAATTGCCGCGGCACTTTTTGCCCCACAGCTTAATTTAAAACTTCTGACCACGGTCGCCGGGAACGTTAGCGTTGAAAAAACGACGCGTAATGCTCTGCAACTGATGCACTTCTGGCAGAAGAATATTCCGGTTGCGCAAGGTGCCGCTGCCCCGTTGGTACGTAAATTGCGCGATGCCGCTTATGTGCACGGTGAATCTGGTATGGAGGGTTACACATTCGTTGAACATCAGCGCAAGCCGCTGGAAAAACCTGCATTTCAGGCCATTTATGAATGCTTGAATACCAGTCCTGAACCCATCACGCTGGTGGCAATTGGCCCATTAACCAATATTGCGCTGTTGCTAATCCAGTACCCGGAATGCAAAGCAAAGATCAAACGCCTGGTTATCATGGGCGGTTCGGCAGGGCGCGGTAACTTCACGCCAAATGCAGAATTTAATATCGCCATCGACCCGGAAGCCGCGGCGCGGGTATTTGAAAGTGGGTTGGAGATCGTAATGTGCGGCCTGGACGTCACCAATCAGGCGATGCTCAGCCCGGAATATTTAGCAACGCTTCCAGACCTGAATCAAACCGGGAAAATGCTGCACGCGCTGTTTAGTCATTATCGCAGCGGCAGTATGTCGGCGGGATTGAGAATGCATGACCTCTGCGCTATCGCCTGGCTGGTGAAACCAGAGTTGTTCCAGATTAAACCGTGCTTTGTTGCGGTGGAAACTCGCGGTGAATTCACGGCGGGTACGACGGTTGTTGATATAGAACATCGTTATCAGCGCGAGCCAAACGCCCAGGTGGCGCTGGATCTGGATGTTGCTGGCTTCCAGCGTTGGGTCGCAGAAGTGCTGGCACTGGCACCCTGATTAATTAACGCGACACAGATCGACTTTCTTCCGCCTGACGATAGGGTTAATCGATTAACCTGTTATGCTTATTGTGCAGTTCTCCTTGGGCCGGAGAAACAAAATGAATATTCCTGTCAGCTTGCCACCTGGTGTGGCATTCCATAATGGCCATTTCACGGCGGAAGATATGATCACTAAGATCACGCATTGCGGGGATCTTGCTGGCGTATTTCACGATCAAACTGCCTGGCAGTCGATCCCTCCAGAAACGGCAATCTATCAAGTTGAAATGCTGAAATCTCCGCAGGGGGAAGGTGAGCTTTTCGCCGGCACTACGCACCTGAATCCGGGGCGTGTTGGTGATGAGTTTTATATGACGCGCGGGCATTTTCATCAACGGCGTGAGCAAGGCGAGGTGTACTTCGGCTTGCGTGGCAGCGGATTGCTACTGCTTCAGA
Source organism: Buttiauxella sp. (assembly GCA_036502985.1). GTDB lineage: Bacteria > Pseudomonadota > Gammaproteobacteria > Enterobacterales > Enterobacteriaceae > Buttiauxella. The sequence continues at coordinate 26,150 of DASXXQ010000320.1, read as the reverse complement.
ATGAGCAGGGTGAGGCGTGTCTTGAGCATGTATCGGCAGGCTCCGTGCATATTATTCCGGGGTTTACCGCACATCGCTTGATCAACACCGGAACGGAAGTTCTCTCCGCACTGGCCGTCTGGCCGAGTATTGCCGGGCATGATTACACCGCTCTGGCGCAGGGTTTTGCGTTACGCGTTGTTTTACAGGATGGAAAAATTCAGGGTAAAGAGGTGCAAAATGGCTGAACCGCACCTGAGTTTTGGATTGGATATGAAAATCCAGCATCATCCTATGGGGTTTAGTTATGGCGAAGAAGTGATCGGGCCGGTGCCAGAAATCCGCAAGCTTGATCAGATCCGCGCATCACTGCGCGATCCGCAATGCCAGGGGCCGGAAGATGTTTACGCCATAGTCATGGATGTGGCGCGTTTGCAAGATCGAGAAGAACTTCGAAAGCGCATGTTGCTGTTTGGCGTGGTGACTTACGCTTCGGGGCGATTGGGTGACGAACCGATTCGCAGCCAGGGGCACATTCACCGAATTAGCAGCCACAGCGGTTGGTCGCCTCCCGAGCTTTATGAAATCTGGCAGGGAAAAGCGATTATCTACATGCAGGAAAATGTCGCTGACGATCCGGGGCGTTGCTTTGCCGTCTGCGCAGGGCCTGGCGAAAAAGTGCTGGTGCCGCCGGGTTGGGCGCATGCCACTATTTCCGCATCACCCGATGAACCGTTGACGTTTGGTGCCTGGTGCGACAGAGAATATGGTTTCGAATACGATGCCGTGCGGGCGTACAAAGGGTTGGCATGGTATCCGCTGTTGCAGGATGAACACATCGCCTGGCAGCATAATCGCCATTATATGCCCGGGCGTTTGCAGGTGACTTCGCCGCGTAGTTATACCGAATTTGGGATTACCGATGAGCCGCTGTATCAGCAGTTTATTGAGGATCCTGCGCGGTTTCAGTTTATTTCGAAACCAGGCTTAGCAAGCCAAAAATGGGTGAATTTCCACCCTTAAAATCATCCGGCCCTTTCCATCAGGATAAGAGCCGGTATGAGGTTTTTTTAAAGGATCACCCGCCAAATACATCGGGATCTGGCCCCAATCTTTTGCCGCTATCCAACTTCGCAATCTCGCCTAACTCGTCTTTATCCAGACGGAAATCAAATACGTTGAAGTTCTCGGCAATGCGCGATGGTGTAACCGACTTCGGAATCACCACCAGGCCGCTATCCAGGTGCCAACGAATAACAATCTGCGCCGGAGTTTTGCCGTATTTGTCCGCCAGATCGCGGATGATTTTCTTATCAAATACGCCTTCACCGCCTTGGGCTAGCGGGCTCCAGGATTCTGTCTGAATCTTGTGAGTCGCATTCCAGGCATGTAGCTGACGTTGTTGCAGCAAAGGATGCAGTTCAATCTGGTTGATAACAGGTGAAACACCCGTCTCATCAATCAAACGCTGGAGATGGTTGAGTTGGAAATTACAGACGCCGATACTTTTGACGAGCCCCTGTTTTTGCAGCTCTATCAGCCCTTTCCAGGCCTCAACATAATGATCTTTGCTCGGAACTGGCCAGTGCATCAAATACAGATCGACATAATCGAGCTGTAACTTTTCGAGGCTTTCTTCCAGCGCCTGACGCGGACGTTGCTGATCGTCATTCCACAGCTTGGTAGTAATAAACAGTTCATCACGCGGGATTCCGGCATGTTTTAGCGCGTTGCCAACGCCGTCTTCATTTTTGTACGCAGCAGCGGTATCAATGGAGCGATAGCCGACTTCCAGCGCTTTATTGATTGCAATCAGGACTTCGTCGTTACTGGCTTTCCAGACGCCGAGGCCTAATTGTGGCATCACATTCCCATCCTGGAGCTTGATTACGGTTGGGTTTGCCATGTATTCCTCCTTAATCAAATGATACGACTGGGGCTATGCCCCAGCGTAATAATGCATTTAAGTCTGGACCAAATACTCAAAAACGAAAACAAAAGGGCTAAATTACTTAGCGGGCAGCTTCGTAAATACGACGGCTCACATCCAGAGTGATGTCCTGATGTTCACCCAGTTGCGTCATGCCTTTTTCTTCCAGTTTAGCCAGCAGCGCCGGGATAGAGCTGCCGTCCAAACCGTAAGCAGACAGGCGAGTCGGTGCACCCATTTGTTCGAAGAAATTACGTGTCGCAGCAATTGCCGCATCAATACGTTCTTCTTCGGATCCGTCGGTGATATTCCAGACACGCTCAGCGTATTGCAGCAGTTTGCCGCGTTTTTCGTTACGTTTTTCATTCAGCAAAGAAGGCAGAACGATCGCCAAAGTCTGGGCGTGATCCAAACCATGCATCGCCGTCAGTTCGTGGCCCAGCATATGTGTTGCCCAGTCCTGTGGTACGCCTGCACCAATCAGGCCGTTTAACGCCATGGTCGCAGCCCACATAACGTTGGCACGCACATCATAGTTTTCTGGCTCTTTCAGCGCTTTCGGGCCGTCTTCGATCAGCGTTAACAGAATGCCTTCGGCAAAGCGGTCTTGCACTTTGGCATTTACCGGGTAGGTGATGTACTGCTCAACGGTGTGAATAAACGCGTCAATCACGCCATTTGCGACCTGGCGCGGTGGCAAGGTGTAGGTATAAACCGGGTCAAGAACGGCGAAGACAGGTTGCACGTGTTCAGACATAAACGCCTGTTTGTCACCAGTGGAACGGCGAGAAACAACAGCACCTTTGTTAGATTCAGAACCGGTTGCAGGCAGCGTCAGCACTGAGCCCATCGGGATGGCACTCTTAACGTCATTACCGCGAGTCAGCAAGATATTCCACGGATCTTGATTCAAAGGGTAGTTGGCTGCTGCGGCGATAAATTTAGTGCCGTCCAGTACAGAACCGCCACCCACTGCTAACAGGAAAGTGACTTTCTGCTGGCGCACAACTTCCACGGCTTTCATCAGTGTTTCGTAAGCTGGGTTAGGTTCTATGCCGCCAAACTCAAGCACGTCCAGCCCTTCAAGTGCGGCGTAAACCTGGTCCAGAACACCGTTTTTCTTCACGCTGCCGCCGCCGTAAGTAATCAGGACGCGGGCATCGGCTGGAATTTGTTCACGCAGTTCAGAAATTGCACCTTTACCAAACAGGATGCGAGTCGGGGTATGTAGGTTGAAGTTGTTCATTATTAATTCCCGTAGTGGCTTATTAAAAATAGGGCTTATCGAATTTGATGGTGCCCATTGTCGGCCTATGACCGCTATCCCTCAATGCTTATTCCTGCCTTTGTCTTGCCTATTTCTCCTGGTAACTGGAGAAATGAAAAGATTAGTTGCACACTGACACCATCATAAAAACCTTGTGGAGCAGCCTGGAATGAAGCGGGAAGCGATCTGCCAGCAGTTGACGGATAAGATTAATTATTTGATACAAAAAGAAAATAGTGGCCTGCGTTCGCTGCCGAATGTGAGTTTATTGTATGGCACTAAGCCTTATGCTCGCACGCCGGTTATGTATGAGCCGGGGATCATTATTCTCTTTTCTGGCCATAAAACGGGTTATTTGAACGATCGTGTTTTTCGCTACGATGCTAACGAATATCTGCTGCTAACCGTTCCACTGCCGTTTGAATGCGAAACCTTTGCCACGCCTGAAGTACCGCTGGCCGGCGTGCGTATAAATATCGATATCTTGCAGCTTCAGGACTTGTTGATGGATATCGGCGAAGATGATTTATCACACCCGCAAACCTGCTCAACCGGGATTAATTCCGCTGAGCTTTCCGAAGAAATCCTCTGCGCTGTAGAACGCTTACTGGATGTGCTCGAACATCCGCTTGATGCGCGTATTTTGGGTAAACAAATTATCCGCGAGATTCTCTATCACATTCTGGCGGGGTCGTGCGGTGCGGCACTGCTAGCGCTGGTCAGCCGACAAACGCATTTCAGCCTGATTAGCCGAGTGCTCCGGCGTATTGAAACGCAATACACTGAGAACCTTTCAGTGGATCAATTGGCCGCAGAAGCAAATATGAGTGTCTCAGCGTTTCACCACAACTTTAAGTCCGTTACCAGTACCTCGCCGTTGCAATATCTCAAGAGCTATCGTTTGCACAAAGCGCGGATGCTGATTTTGCATGATGGGATGAAAGCGAGCACAGCAGCAATTCGCGTTGGGTATGAAAGCGCGTCGCAATTTAGCCGTGAGTTTAAGCGCTACTTTGGCGTGACGCCGGGGGAAGACGCTGCTCGAATGCGAATGATGTAGCGAATCTTGTGGATGTCGCTGCGCTAATCCACCCTACGGGTGCGGTTTTGTGGTGGATGTCGCTGCGCTAATCCACCCTACGGGTGAGGTTTTGTGGTGGATGTCGCTGCGCTAATCCACCCTACGGGTGAGGTTTTGGGGCGGATGTCGCCCCTGACCGGTGGGATATTGTAGGTCGGATTAGCGCAGCGACATCCGACATTGTCTTACGCAGGATTAAATTTTTTCCTGATAACCACAAACACTGTTCCAACCAGGCCTGCAACCAGCAGCACCATTGGCAGGATCATCAGACAGGTCATCACCTGGTCTTCGTGGCGTTTCACAAACGGAATCATGCTCAGGGCGTAACCCAAACTGCTCACGCTACCGACCCATAGCAGCCCGCTTAACCAGTTAAACACCTGGAAGCGACGGTTACTGAGCCCGGAAATCCCTGCCATTGTTGGCAATAACGTGCGCACAAAGGCCAGAAAACGCCCGGCGAGCAGAGCGAATAAACCGTGTCGGTCAAACATAACCGTCGCGCGTTGATGATACTGTGGCGGCAGCTGTTTCAACCAACTCTTCACTATTTTGGTATTACCCAGCCAGCGGCCTTGCGCATAGCTTAACCAGCAACCGAGGCTTGCCGCCGCGGTTAAAATTAGGACTGTTGGGACAAAATCCATGACTCCTTTTGCTATTAGCGCTCCTGCGAGTAATAGCAAACTGTCGCCTGGCAAAAACGAGGCGGGCAGCAATCCATTTTCGAGAAACAGCGTCGCAAACATGACGCAATAAACCACTCCAACAACATGAGGGTCCGCGAGTGCAGCAAAGTCATGTTGCCAAAGCGCCTGAACAATATTGTGTATAACAGCCATGGCAAATCCTGTGGAACAGCTTAAATTGGCACGCCTGAATCTAAAGCAGTTAGCTTAGGCGCACCTTAGTTTTAGAAACGTACTTTTATTTAGAGATACAGTGTAACGCTAAATGACCTGCGACATCTTGATCGCAGGCTCAACAAATCATTCCGAAACAGCAAAAACTGTCCTTTCAGGCGTCCACATCTGGCAATTTTAGGCAATACGTTGGAAACCAGCGTCCAGATCGGCAATCAGATCGTCCACATTTTCCAGGCCAATATGAACGCGAACTAACGTCCCGGTGAAGTCAATTCCTCCAGCCGGGCGGATTTCAGCAAGCTCTTCCGGTTGGTTGGCTAGAATAAGCGATTCAAAGCCTCCCCAGGAATAGGCCATACTAAAATAGTGGAAATGGTCCAGGTAGTTTTTGTATTGCTCACTATCTAAACGCTTTTTCAGCACGAATGAGAACAGACCGCTGCTACCTGTAAAGTCTCGTTTCCAGAACTCATGCCCTTTACTGCCAGGCATTGCAGGGTGATTAACACGTTCAACCTGCGGGTGCTGCGCCAGCCATTGGGCAATTTTCAAACTGCTTTCATGATGTTGGCGCAGACGCACACCTAGCGTGCGCAAACCCCGGCTGGTCATGTAGGCCGTGTCGGCGTCCAGCATTTGCCCCATCAGATAAGAGTTCTCACGCAACATATCCCAACAACGGGCATTGGAAACCGCCGTACCGACCATCGCATCTGAATGACCAATCAGGTACTTGGTGCCAGCCTGAATCGAAATATCGATACCGAAATCCAGAGCCTTAAACAGAATGCCCGCCGCCCAGGTATTATCAATCATGATAATCGCCTCTGGTGCTACGCTGCGTACGGCTGCAACAATGGCTGGAATGTCATGTACTTCCATTGTGATAGAGCCTGGGGATTCCAGAAATACGACTTTAGTATTGGGTTGCACAAGTTCAGCAATACCTTCGCCAATCATAGGGTCAAACCAGGTGGTGGTAACGCCCAGTTTGCCGAGGATTTTGGTGCAGAAGTCCTGGGTGGGTTCATACGCGCTGCCGGTTACCAGCACATTATCGCCATGTTCCACGAATGCCAGAATCGCATTGGCTACCGCCGCTGCGCCACAAGGATAAAGTGCACAACCTGCGCCACCTTCCAGTTCACACATCGCTTCTTGTAAGGAAAAATGGGTGAGGGTGCCGCGGCGGCCATAAAACAGTTCGCCTTTGGCGCGGTTAGCCGTCGCCTGCTTTTTGGCTTCAACATTTTCAAACACCAGCGATGAAGCGCGTTGAATGACACTGTTAACCGAACCCTGGGTGAATTTTTTATCGCGCCCGGCATTAACCAGCGCCGTTTCAATGTGCTTCGCAGTCATGTTCACTTTACCCTGTTTAACCATCTGGATGTCCAAATCTAACTTATCATGCTTTTGCTGCGTAAACGCAAGGAATGCATAGACAATTTAAGGCACTCTTTAAATACTAATGAGAACTACTATCAATTCGATGTCGTTTTGATATTATTGCGCACAGTTTTTGTATCATTTCGTGGTGGAGAGTAAGAGTGACGAATAATTTGATGCAGACAGACCTCTCTGTCTGGGGCATGTATCAACATGCCGACATCGTAGTAAAAATTGTGATGATCGGCCTGATTCTGGCCTCTGTCGTCACATGGGCCATCTTCTTTAGCAAAAGTGTTGAACTGATTTCGCAAAAGCGTCGTCTTAAGCGTGAACAGCAACAACTGGCTAATGCCCGCTCTCTGAATGAAGCCAGTGAAATGGCTGACACATTTGATGCGAAAAGCCTCAGTACCATGCTAATCAATGAAGCACAGAATGAGCTGGAACTTTCCGCAGGTAGCGAAGATAACGAAGGTATTAAAGAACGTACCGGTTTCCGCCTGGAACGTCGCGTTGCGGCGGTTGGTCGTCATATGGGGCGCGGTAACGGCTTCCTTGCGACCATCGGTGCGATTTCACCGTTCGTCGGCCTGTTTGGTACGGTCTGGGGCATCATGAACAGCTTTATTGGTATTGCGCAATCGCAAACCACAAACCTGGCCGTTGTTGCACCAGGTATTGCAGAAGCATTGTTGGCAACGGCTATCGGCCTGGTTGCAGCGATTCCTGCGGTTGTTATCTATAACGTGTTTGCCCGTGTGATTGGCGGCTATAAAGCTTCTCTGGGTGATGTTGCAGCACAGGTACTTCTGTTGCAAAGCCGTGACCTGGATTTAGAAGCCAGTTCTCAGGCTCGCCCGGTACGTACGGCTCAGAAACTGCGTGTAGGTTGATACCATGGCTTTGCGTTTAAACGAAAATCTCGACGATAACGGTGAGATGCATGAAATCAACGTGACACCGTTTATCGATGTCATGTTGGTCCTGCTGATTATCTTTATGGTGGCAGCACCGCTCGCGACAGTGGATGTGAAGGTTAACCTTCCTGCGTCTTCAAGCCAGCCACAGCCGCGTCCTGAAAAACCGGTCTATTTATCCGTCAAAGCCGATCACAAGATGTTTATTGGCAATGATGAAGTGACCAAAGAGAGCATGATCAACGCTCTGATGGCAGCGACTGACGGCAAGAAAGACACCACGATTTTCTTCCGCGCGGACAAAACAGTTGATTACGAAACCATGATGAATGTGATGGATGCACTGCATCAGGCAGGGTATTTGAAGATTGGCTTAGTGGGGCAGGAAGTCACCAAACCTCAGTAAGTATTCCATTTTGCATTCCGAAGCGGCCTGTTAGTTAAACTCACAGGCCGTTTTCTTTTCTATCCCATATTCAGTATTCCATCCCGCACAATTTCATTCACACATCGCTGTTATCTGACTTAATTCAAATTATAAAAATCACCCGATCTTATTATTGTGCAAGCAATAAAAATGCATGCAGCCTAACAATTTCTATCTATGCTATTTCTATACGGGATAGTTCAGTGTTGAAATTAATATCAAAAACGTGGGTAACTCAATGGCAACGATGTCTGTTTTGCGTCCATACAACAAACAGCCCGACGTAGTATCTCTTTCCAGCATTTATCTGCATGCAGATGTGCTGATGTTTTTTGTCGTGTGGGGATTATTCGTTATTTCACTGGCTGTGGGATGGGCTTACGATGCGCTACCGGTCGCATTAATAGTGGGTAGCCTGCTTGCTGTGAGTTCCAGTATTATCAAAGCGTTACTGCCTGGTAAGTTATTTACACGCTTATTCTATGCTTTCACATTAGTGGGTTTCGCGGCTTTGCTCATTCAATTAGGCGATGGCGAAACTGAGTATCACTTTTCTGTTTTTGTATTACTGTCTGCATTATTAGCCTACCGCGATTATCGTCCTGTATTAATGGGGGCGGCGGTAGCGGCTATACATCATGGATTATTCGCCTGGTTACAAGCGAACGATTTATTCGGTATTACCTGCTTTATGCATCCGGGTATTCATATGGTGGTATTCCACGCCATATTCGTGGTAGCACAAACGGCGATACTCATTTATATGGCTTTACGTATGGCGGATGATGCGCGTTCTGCTAGCGAAGTGGCGCAATTAGCGGCACAAATAAACCATCAGCCGGGATGCCTGACGCTGACACACAGTGAAAGAGAAAGCCGCACTCCCTTTGCTAAAACCTTTAATACTACGCTGACCGCCATGCGAAATACTCTCAGCCAGGTGAGTCTGGGTGTAGCGTCGGTGCTGACGGCATCAGAAAGCATTATCCAACGTAACGCGGCATTATCTAAACGCACTGATGAACAGGCAGCAGCCCTTGCAGTTGCTGCCAGCGCCATGGAGCAACTGAGTTCGGCGGCCGTTGTCACCAGCGAAAAAGCGCAAGGTGCGAAGATGCTTGCTACGCATGCCAGCGGCATCGCCACGAAAGGTGGCGTAAGCATTGATGATGCGACACAAACCATGGAGCAAATTCGTGAACAGTCAGGGCGTATCAGTAATATTCTCGAACTGATTGATGGCATCGCCTTCCAGACAAATATTCTGTCGCTCAATGCGTCCGTTGAGGCCGCCCGAGCCGGCGCTCATGGCCGTGGGTTTGCGGTTGTCGCCTCTGAAGTGCGTACGCTGGCATTACGCTGTGAAAATGCGGCTAAAGATATTCGCCAGTTGGTTAGTGTATCGGTGGAATGCACCAGAACCGGCTCGCAGCAGGTGGAAACTGCCGGGCAAACCATGCGTGAAGTGATTGGTTCGATCAATGCTCTGGCTGAGCTGGTGGAGGAATTGTCTGAGATGAGCGACCAGCAGAGTCTGAGTATCACGCAAATGAATGACAGCATTGCCAGCATTGATGAGAGTGTTCAGGAAAATGTGGAACACACTACGCAAACCGTACAGGCGGCACGCCAACAGCAGCAACAGGCCGATAGCTTACAACAGGCGATTTCAGTGTTTCGTCTGGCCTGAAAGCCTCGGTCTGCGATCGTCATCACAGGGGTGTGGGCGAAGTACGGCAACATCTTGTTAAAGAAGGGTGTCACACCCTAATATCCTGGCAACGCCGGGAGACACGATAATGAAAATTGCACGCCATCAGGAACTGGTTCAACTTGTCGAGCAGTACAATAATTTGAGCACGCAACAGTTGGCTCATTTACTGGACGTGAGCCAGGAAACGGTGCGCCGCGATCTGCGCATGTTGCAAAAGCAGGGAAAAATCGTGCGTCAGCACGGGCGAGCAAAGCGCATAAACAGTGGGGCGGATGAAAGCGGTGATCCTTTTACCTCTCGCCTGAAAAGCCATCTTAACAGCAAAGCTGATATTGCCCATCGAGCGCTTGCCTGGATTGTGCCGGGCATGGTGATAGCGCTGGATGCCAGCTCAACGTGCTGGTATTTAGCCCGTTTACTTCCGGATATTCCGCTTACTGTATTTACCAACAGCGAACGTATTTGCCATGAGCTTACCCGGCGCGAGCACATCCAACTTATTAGCACCGGCGGGCTGCTTCAGCGGAAATATGCCTGTTTTATCAATGCTCCTCTTGCGGTTCATCTCAAATCTCTGGATATCGACCTTTTCCTTTTTTCCTGCGAAGGCCTGGATAGCCACGGAACATTGTGGGACACGCGCAGTTGGAATGCAGAATACAAAACCATGCTGCTCAAGCGATCTGCACAGTCATTGTTGCTACTCGACAAGAGCAAGTTTGATCGTGTGAGTGAGGTGCGGATCGGCGAGCGGGGGGATGTGACCGAAATTATCACCGAACGCGAGGTGTGGGAACGCACACCTTAGCGCCTTACAAATAGGGTGTTTTGTAGTTGTTCTCCAGTAGAGCACGCGCCCGAGACAGTGTTTGTGCTTCGTCATTTCTCAACTGTTGATATACCTCTTCCAGGCGGGCAAGGATCTCGTTTTTAAGTCCTGACTGGTGGGCAATTATTTCACAGAGTACCGCACCGTAAATCTCTTCTTTCACGCGGTAAGGATAAATTTGGTGGCGGTTATGCCACTTTTGTTCAACCAGTGCCGAGGTGATATTAATTTTGCTCTGGGCAAAGTTGTCGATATTGTCATTTTTAATTTTCACCATCACGGCAATATTTTCACGCAATACTGCACTTTCAGGTGTGACGTCATCAGCTGAAATAGTGTTTTCCGGGGTGGCGGGTTGCGCGTCTGACATTGATATTACTCGTTAAATGAATAAAACAGCGGCCAGCTTTTTTCCTGGGTAAGCTGATTGACCCATATTTCCTGGAAATGTTGACTTATCTGCAATTTTTTATCTTCAATTAGCATATGCAGATCGGCAGTGCTGATTTTTTCTTGTTCTATAAGTTCATTCACGACAGTTACTATTGCTTCTATTTTAACCGCACAAAATAAACGTTCTTTTAAATGTCGGTTATTCTCCTCAAGTAGGGTATTTTTTGCTTGCCCGGCGTAGTGATTGGCACTCAGAACCATTTTTTCGAGGGCTAAAAGATTATCCTGCGAATTTATAGTTAGAGCACTATGTTCTTCTGGTAAAGAAATGTCAGCCTGTGAGACAGGGAAAAGCACTGGCACCAGGTTGTTGGGCAGCATTAGAGGTCCTTAAATATTCGCAGAGTGATACTCATGTCAATCAGGTGTTACGTTGACAATATTTTGCCTCAAAATTACTATAAAAAAAACAGGAGACCTCATGCCAAGCGTATTTTATTCGATAGTATTAATATTGTTGTTGCTGTGCATCGTATTGGTACTGATGCGTGAAATTGCACATCCCAAAGTCAAATTAACGCCACAGGTTTCCCCTAAATTAAATTTAACGGAAAGCGACGAGCGTGAAGATTACTTTGCTAAGTTAATATCGAAAATTACGCCTGATTATTATTGGCGGGTAAGTCATGAATATGTGGATTTTAATCACGCAACCATTAAACGCATGAGCATCGACGAGCTCAGTGCCAACCCTGTACTTTTTAATGCGCAAAGAAGATGCAGCGATTTGAACTCCGCCATTTATCGCTATTACGACAACCTTAGAAAACGTTGTACTGAAGGTGAGAAAGTGTCGTTTGCCGATATTGAAGTGCTGAATTTACGCCAGTGTTTTGACGAGTTCAGTCATGACGCTTACCCTACGCTGGTGGCACTCGTATGGCCGCATTACAGTCTTCCGGTGGTCGAACTCGTCAGTGTGTGAGTGCTCGCCCACAAAAGCCCACCCAGCAAGATGCTGTTTTATATCTTAAAAAACCTGAGTCTAGTATTGGACTGATTATAGTTTGGACAAAAAACGCTCAGTGGTTATTATTTGCCCAACCAAAAGGAGTTGTTCGTCCTATTACTGAAGACTCAGTAATTGTTTTCCTGTATATGAAAGATATTATTTATGCCTCGTTTTAATAAATTAATTACCGCATCATTATTTATCGCTACTTTAATCGCTAGTGCCAATTCCTTTGCTTTTAATATGCCAAAGGAATTGGCATCATTAGGTATTCAATCTATTTCCAAAAATAATGTATTCTCCGAAAAAGCAGATTATATAAAACCTAAAATTAATCATGACTCAAAGAGCGTAAGAAATGCCATATTGGCACAGTTTTCTCACTGGAAAGGCACGCGCTATCACTTCGGTGGCACGACGCACGAAGGTGTGGATTGCTCAGCGCTGATACAGCATATTTTCAGTGAGTCTTTCCATAAGGCGCTGCCAAGAACGACGGGGCAACAAATACAAAATGGGCGTCGGGTGAGTAAGGATGAGCTTCAACCGGGTGATTTAGTCTTTTTTAAAACATCTCCTGGTATGCGCCATGTCGGGGTTTATGTTGGCGATAACCAATTTATCCATGCTTCAAGCAGTCAGGGCGTGACGATTTCTTCTCTGGCAAATAACTATTGGGTTGAACACTATGAAACGGCCCGCCATCTGGATGTTGTGAGTTGAATATAATTCGGATTTAAGTTGTTTTGTTTTTCCGTTCTATTCTTTATGCTTATACCACTTCACGTTATAAATATTTTTTATGGATAAATGGTTTCAATGTATTGGGTTAAATTATTAATTAATCCACTTTTACATTTGGCATTTTTAACGGGATTTACTATCAAATGAATAGAAATTTAATTCGTCATCTCGCTGGAGCTACAATGGTCTTGCTGGTGGCAAGTACCCTGCTTGCAGGCTGTGACGCACAACAATCCGGAGAAAAACAAATGAAGTTTGTGAATGTCGACAAAGTGTTAGTGGAATCAGGTTTGGCAAAACAAGAACAAGACTACCTTAAAGCAGTAAATGAAAGTCTGCAAAAAGGCCAGCAGCTGGCAGAAAAGAGCTATTCTGGCTTGCCTGCGGATAAAGTGGCTACCGCCCGCCAGGCTGATAAAAATGTTCTTTCCCAGCAATGGGAAGCACAAAAGCGTACGGCACGTAATGTAGTAGGGGCCGCGATGAAAAAAGCAACTGATGCTTATCGCAGTGACAATAAAATTGATGTCATCATGCCAACGCAAACCGTGCTTTCAATTGATCCAGAACTTGATGTAAGCGCTGACCTGATCGCTAAGCTGAAGACCACTCAATTGGATTTTGGTAAAGTTCCGGAAATCACACTCAAGGCCAACGGGCCGGTGAAAGAATAAGCGTCAACGAAGTCATTTCGGAAACAGTGGGCCTCGCAGAGTCATTCAGCGAAGCCCACATTGTGTTATTTATCTGACGATGCCTGCCAAAGATTCAATTGCCCATCAGCGACATGCTTATCAATTGCGGCTAGCTCTTCAGCGCTAAAACGCAAATTATCCAACGCTTTCACGTTCTCTTCCAATTGCTCCGTGCGGCTCGCACCAATCAATACTGATGTCACTCTGTCATCTTTCAACAGCCAGCTTAACGCCATTTGCGCCATGCTTTGGCCGCGCTGTTGTGCCATTTCATTGAGTAAACGCAAGCTATTGAGATTGGCTTCTGACAGCATATTTTCAGTTAAGCCACGCGCTTTTTTTCCTTCTACTTGCATGCGCGAACCATCAGGAATGCCGTTCAGGTATTTGCCAGTCAACAAGCCTTGTGCCAACGGGGTGAATGCGATGCAGCCCGCACTATTGTGCTCAAGCGTATCGAGTAAACCACTCTTATCAACCCAGCGGTTAAGCAGGTTGTACGAAGGCTGATGGATAAGCAGGGGGATTTTCCACTCACGTAGCAGGTCGGCCATTTGTTGCGTACGTTCTGGTGAATAAGACGAAATCCCAATGTACAGCGCTTTGCCACTTTGCACTGCATGTGCCAGGGCAGCAGCAGTTTCTTCCATCGGGGTATTTTCATCTACCCGATGCGAATAGAAGATATCGACATACTCAAGACCCATACGCTTGAGGCTTTGATCCAGGCTTGCCAGTAGATATTTACGCGAACCGCCGGATCCATATGGCCCTTGCCACATGTCGTAGCCCGCTTTGGTGGAAACGATTAGCTCATCGCGATAAGCCGAAAAATCTTCACGCAGCAGGCGGCCAAAGTTCTCTTCTGCGGAGCCCGGCGGTGGGCCGTAGTTGTTTGCTAAATCAAAATGGGTAATACCTAAATCAAAGGCTTTTTGCAGCAGTGCACGCTGAGAATCGAGCGTGTTTACATGGCCAAAACTGTGCCAGAGGCCGAGCGAAAGGGCAGGGAGTTTAAGGCCACTTTGTCCACAACGGCGATACTGCATGGTTTCGTAACGGGAAGGGGAAGCCAGATACGGCATGATGTTTCCTTATAGTTGTGATTTGAAACGTTGTTTCTATACTAGCGCGATGGGCTATAACAGCAACGCCATAAACCTTAAGGGGAAGGGTAGATCACATTCTGAGGCTACACTCATGACGCGAAGCATCCTATGAAAATGCGCTCTGATTTTTGCTCAGAATGGCGCGCGCAATAGCATCGGCGAAAAAGGTACTGGCTGATCACTAACGCTAATTCTCCGTGCTTTCCTCACCACTTTTACCTTTTCTCCACGCGATGCGGCGGTGGAGCATCTTCTTCAGCGCCCGTCCGCTGGTGTTAAACCAGCCGGTTGGACGTGGGTCGGCAAGCATGCTCAAGGCTCGGGCGTAATCCAGCACCAGGCCTGGCGTCCAGGCCATGGTTTCAGCGCGTTTTCGCAGTTGCAGCGCCACCCAAAGTTCCGGCGTAGACATCAGTTTCCCCATTGCCATCCAGAAACCCCGTTTTTGCCACAGCCTGCCAACTGAGCCTTCAAGTGCCGCTTCCAGGCCTCGCGCCACGCTGCTCGAACAATTTCGGTAGGTTAGATTGTAGGATTCATTCTGACGGTAGCTTTCCCAGAACGCTTTTAAGCGTGCTTCGCTGTAATTGCGGATGCGCACTTTTCTTGTCGATGGGCACCATTTTGCGGCTTCTGTCGCATAGTCTGGCTGGAAAAGCCCTGGCACGTTGTTATCTGGTGTTGCACGTAACAGGCGAGCGAACTCATCCGGTGACTGGTCGATAAGCTCAGCAGGATAGAGGCTCAGGTAAATACCGCCTGGCGATTCCAGCGCAGCGTGCCCGGTCGAGATGACGCCGTTGCGGTCGACGGCGGCGATATAACGACTAATTATCGGCCGGGGGATTGTTTCTGCTGATGCGGAACCTGCTGGCGTCCAGACATGAACCGTCAGTGCTTTTTCGTCGTCATCAGGTGGGCCATCCCACTCCACAACATCCGGAGGGACACTATCGGCTTCCTCCATAAACACCGCACCTTTTAGGCCCGGATTTTCAGCAGCACGTTTCACACGATTGGCGAGGATAAACATATTCCATCCGGTGAAAGCGAGGCCAAGCCCAAGGCAGTAGGGCGCCGTTCCCATATAGTCAGAAGGCCACGGCTGAAAGAAGAATATCGCAAGTGCAATTTCAACCACTCCTGCCCATAAAGCGGGCCGCCAGCGGCGATAACGCACCACCACGGCAGATGCGATTTGTAGTGCGCCATCAAACAAAAACAGCAGCCCGAAGATCATCGACAGAACAAAATTCCCATGATGATGACCTGCGAGAATCAGCACCGCCGCCAGAGTGAAGGCACCACCTTTGACGTAACGCAGCACCCGCTGACCGCCCATGCCGCTATGCGCCACCATCAATGTTGCGCCACCTTCGAGCAATAATAAGCAGGCGAAAGGTTCGATCGGAAGAAACAGTGAACCATCCAGTGCATCAACAAAGATCACGATGCCAGCAATTAATGTCACCCAGCCGAAACGGCGCAGCGCGCGCCAGTGAGAACGCAGAAAATCAACCCCAAGCAGGATCATGGTTAGCCGCATCATGAGTGCATTTCCGTAAATTTGCTCACCACATATATAGCCCACAGCAGGCAAGTTCGACACAAACACGCACGGTTTAACTTAAAAGTCAGTATGGTCTTTTATGATTCGTTTTTTATCTGTTTGCGGTTAATGATGAATGATTAATTTAGTTACCCTGCTCACGATTTGAATTCAAAGTGTCTCGGTGAAATGGATAATACCTGAAGCGTTGCTAGTATCCTCTTGCAAGTCTTTCACCTTTAAGAGGATACAATGAAAAATAAAAATGGCCTTATTGTGAGTTGCTTTTTGACAGGGATGGCGGCGTTATGGAGTACACAAGGAGTGGCAGCGGAGCAAAGTAAGGATGTAAAAATCATTCGTGATGAGTACGGGGTTCCTCATATTTATGCCAACGACACACGGAACCTGTTTTATGGTTACGGTTATGTCGTTGCACAAGACAGGCTTTTCCAAATGGAAATGGCGCGCCGCAGCACCCAGGGAACCGTGGCGGAAGTGCTGGGAAGTAAATTTCTCGACTTCGACAAAGACATCCGGCTTAACTACTGGCCAGCCAATATTCATGCCCAAATTGAGGCGTTACCTCCTGAAGAAAAAATTATCCTGCAAGGCTATGCCGATGGTATGAACGCCTGGATTGATAAGGTGAATGCGGAGCCCGGCAAACTGCTGCCAAAAGAGTTTTCAACCCTCGGCTTTAAACCACAACATTGGCAGCCATTTGATGTGGCGATGATTTTTGTCGGCACCATGGCGAACCGCTTTTCTGATAGCACCAGCGAAATCGACAATCTTGCATTGTATAACGCGCTGAAAGACAAATACGGTGCAAAGCAGGGTATGGGTGTATTCAACCAAATCAAATGGTTAGTGAATCCTTCTGCCTCAACCACTATCGCGTCTGATGAGCATCGTTATCCTTTTAAACTCACCAATCAGGCGACACAGCTTGCCTATAATTTGCCTCGTTTTGACCACACTCCGCCGACGTTTGAGCGATTAGCGAAAGGCAACGACGGCGCATTGCTGGCGCTGAGTTATGGGCAAAATAAGTCTGTTGTCGAACAACAATTTGCCCGCAGCGGGGCCAACGGCCTGGCGGGTTACCCGACGACCAGCAATATGTGGGTTATCGGGAAGAAAAAAGCGGCAGACGCCAACGCGATTATGGTTAATGGGCCTCAGTTTGGTTGGTACGCGCCCGCCTACACTTACGGCATTGGCTTGCACGGTGCCGGATACGATGTAGTGGGCAACACGCCATTTGCCTATCCGGGCCTGGTGTTTGGGCATAACGGCACCATTTCCTGGGGTGCGACCGCCGGATTTGGCGATGACGTGGATATCTTCGCGGAAAAACTCGATCCCAAACGGCCTGATTATTATTTGCACCATGGGCAATGGGTGAAAATGCTCAGCCGCACTGAGACAATCAATGTTAAAGATGGCTCGCCGGTTTCCTACACTGTCTATCGAACGGTTCATGGCAACGTTATCAAAAATGATCCGCAAACCTCTACCGCGTATGCAAAATCCCGCGCGTGGGAAGGTAAAGAAGTTGCTTCACTGCTGGCCTGGACACATCAAATGCAGGCAAAAAACTGGACACAGTGGACGAAACAGGCTGCAAATCAGGCGTTGACCATCAATTGGTATTACGCTGATAAGCAAGGGAATATCGGTTACGTGCATACAGGTGCCTATCCAAAACGTAAGCCTGGTCATGACCCGCGCCTGCCGGTTCCTGGAACGGGTGAATGGGACTGGGAGGGTATTTTGCCGTTCGCAAGCAACCCGCAAATCTACAATCCAAAATCGGGCTACATCGCCAACTGGAACAATTCGCCAGAAGAAGGTTATCCGGCATCGGATCTTTTCGCTTTCTTATGGGGTGGGGCAGATCGTGTTGATGAGATCAAAAAGCTTATCGACGCGCAGCCTAAACTTACGCACGATCAAGCATGGGGCATTATTGCTAAAACCAGCCGTCAGGATCTGAATTTACGTTTGTTCCTGCCATCCATTGAACATGCCGTTCAGGGATTGCCAACCCACGATCCACGCCGCCAGCTTGCAGATCTATTAGCGACCTGGGATGGCAATAATCGTATGAATGCGGATGGCAAAACTTACCAGCATCCAGGTTCCGCAATTTTGAACGTCTGGCTGACCAGTATGCTCAAACAGACCGTTGTTGAAGCCGTACCTGCTCCGTTTAACAAGTGGTACAGCGCCAGTGGTTATGAAACCACGCAGGATGGCCCAACCGGTTCTTTGAACATCAGTGTGGGGGCGAAAATTCTGTACGAGGCACTACAAGGGGCGAATTCACCCATTCCGCAGGCTGTCGATTTGTTTGGCGGTAAATCGCCAGATGAGCTGGTCAGAAATGCTCTGCAAGAGACCTGGAAGCAGCTTTCACAGCGTTATGGTGAGCAGCCGATGGGCTGGAAAACACCCGCCATGCCGCTGACCTTCAGGGCGAATAACTTCTTTGGTGTGCCACAAGCCAACGCCGAAGAAGCTATTCACCAGGCGGAATATCAAAACCGTGGGACAGAAAACGACATGATTGTCTTTGGGTCCAAAGGCGGAGAGGTGCAGGCGTGGGATGTCGTGGCACCAGGACAAAGTGGCTTTGTTGGCCCAGACGGTACGCCTGCGAAGCACTATCGCGATCAACTAGAGATGTATAAGACGTTTGGGCGTAAACCGTTGTGGCTGAGCAATGAAGAGGTGAATGCGCATAAAGAGTCAGTTGAGGTGATTAAGGTCGCGCAGTAGTTTTTTGGAAGCGGGTTTGACGTGCTCAGCTTGACTAATCCAGACGGTTGCTCGTGTCAGTAAAGCGACGGTTAAAAGATTTGAGGACCGCTAAGATAAAAATAGCCGGTGTGATTTGCAGCAGGGAATCTATCCGGCTCCCTGCGGGAACCTGTAAAGGGGCGTGGTTTTCACTGGCTGGTTTTATACCGGGCATGCGGGTTAAGATGCGGATGAAGTCGGACTGTATTGTTATCACTGCCCAGAACACCCGGGAACTGTGGGGCTGTGCCGAAGGCTTAAATGTGACGCATTTTAACAAGAAGAAGATGAACCAGTGGATCAAAGAGTTTCCCGGACGCTTAACGATACCGGCACTATCCCGGTCATTAAACGTGATCGTTACGTTTGTCTGATCCGCAGTAAATAACAGTTAAAATGTAAAAACCCCGGCTCAGTGGCCGGGATTTATTATTTAGAAGGCACTTAAAACTACCTCACCATGATCATATTTTTTATGTTACTTGCATTTTCTTCAAAGGTGTAATTAGAGGAAAGTAACGCATAATTTATTGGATTAAATGTCAGGGAATTCATTTGGTTAGCAATAAATCTTTTAATTTAAAACTCGATGGGTTTTTGGAACGGTAAAATACCTGCGATCTAATTTCGGTGCTAATTTATCGGCGCTCTATTTTACCTTTTGGAGTATAAGTGCAGCTTATTCTCTTAAAGTATAAAAATGGACCTTGTGATTATTTTTACACATAAATGACGTTGAGCCATTACTACCTAAGCGAGATAATTACTTTCCTTAATTAGGCAGTGCATGATTAGGAATTGAAGGGTTTGAATTAGTAACGATAATGAATTTTATCACTTAAATACTCATTAACTATGTAGTTGTGTTTTTAACACTGGCAGTTGCTAAATGTTATTGGTGGCTTATGTTTTCAATAAGTTACTAAAAATATTTGATGTGTTATTAAACAACGCATGCATGTTCTGATTATCTATCCTTATTAAATTAAATGTGAGTTTTGAGACGCATTTATTTAATGAATCGTACTACATCATCGGGCGGAAGAAAACATTGTATTAACAATGCGCTCAATATTTAAATATAAAGGATTTAACCATGAAAAAAATTACATTTGTAATGGCTTGCGCAGCAGTTGTTTCTACTTCCGCTATGGCTGGCAATACTATCAACTTCCAGGGTGAAGTTGCTGACCAGACTTGTGTAGTCAGTATTAACGGTAACGCATCAACGCCACTGGTTCTATTGCCTACGGTCCCTACCTCATCTTTGGCAACAGCTGGAGTGACTGCAGGCCAAACGCCATTCACCATCAGTTTGACGGGTTGCACAGCACCAACATCCGCCACGGCAATTAAAACTGTATTTGTGGGTAACAATCTTAACAGTGGTGGCCGCATGGGGAATACCGGTAGTGCAGGGAACGTTTCATTACAGTTAGTCGACCCAGCTTCACCAACAACACCGCTTGATCTGACCGGACAAACGGGTAATGCAGGTTTGTCTCTGGCTTCTGGTGCAACCTCCGCATCTCATGATTTCGCCGTTGAATATTATGCCGAAGGCACTGCTGCGCCTGGTTCTGTATTAGGTAGCGTTCAGTATTCAGTATCTTACCAATAAGGTTTACCCCCTGTTGTTTTTACAGCAGGGGTTTTAAAGAGAGTTAAACATGAGAGTGAAATTTTGTAGGAAGGTATTCGGTGTAATTACTGTTTTTCTTTTAATGCTGAGTACTTATGCCACTGCCAGTGTGACTATGCTCAATACTCGGGTTATTTATCCGTCAGATGCTCAATCACAAACGGTACAATTTACTAATGACGATACTATTCCTTATGTGATGCAAGTATGGTCCGATATTAATAATCCTACTTCGACACCTGATAATGCCGATGGGCCTTTTATCACGGTACCCGCATTATTTCGTATTGAGCCTAAAACGGGCCAGTCAGTACGCTTAGTCTTTACCGGAAAAAAACTGCCCCATGATCGTGAGTCAGTCTTTTATTTGGATACCATTCAAATTCCGCCTAAAAACACAGCCGGTAACGCTCAAAACCAAATGATGATTGTTCTGCGCAATAGAATGAAAATCTTCTACCGGCCAAAAGAAATAACGGGTAGCCCGGATGATGTAGCAAAAAAAATCCGTTTTTCATTGAGTGAAGAAAAGGGGCGCTGGGTTCTAACTGCTACTAACGACTCTGGATATTACGCATCACTAATTAGCGCCTCAGTAGTGAAGGGGAATAAAAATATTCCATTTAATGTCGATATGGTTCCACCGAAATCCCAGTTGCACTGGACGTTAAATAAAAATGAATCCTCACTCTCGGGTGCGCAAAAAGTAAAATTCACTCTGGTAAATGATTACGGCGGCCATACCGATGCTGAGGCTGTTCTTAATAAATAATTTTCTATTACAGAGTTCGCTGGCAGGAAAGTCTTTCTTTTATCAAGGGTATTGGGATGCAAAATTTAAAGGCGATTAAAACCCGCATTTCCATTTATCAAGACGGCTGTTTTGCATCCAACACGATACTTGGCTGTTCTACGCAATTAAGGCCTTTGGTCCTGGCATTATGGATGCTTTCGCCCTTGGGTATTGCGGCTGCAACGACGCCAGCGGCTGTGGATGACACCAGCAGTTTCGAATTTGACAGCAGCATGCTGGTTGGCTCTGCGAAAGAGCAAAAAAATATTGCCCGTTTTAATCAAGCCAATTCTGTTGAGCCTGGATCTTATCAGGTAGATCTCTTTATTAATGGCAACTTTCTGAACCGACAAACGGTCATGTTTATTGGCGATAAACAGGGCGAAGCGTCCCCATGTTTATCGCGGGAAATACTAAGCGGCGCTGGTGTTTTGCCAGCCAATATTATGACGACTGATGACACAGAAAAATGCCAGAAACTGGAAGACCAGGTTAAAGGAGCGTCCAGCCGTTTTGACTTTGCCCGTTTACGTCTGGATCTATTTATTCCGCAAGCATTGATGGCGCGCGTCGCTCGCGGTGCAGTACCAGCGGCCGATCTTTCTGCCGGTGAAACCGTGGCTTTCACCAATTATGATACCAACTACTACCGTTCAAAGGCTTCCGGTAGCACCACTGACTCTAGCTACATTGGGCTAAATTCCGGGATGAATCTTGGGATGTGGCAATTGCGACAACAGTCGAGTTATACCCGCTACACCAGTGACTATAGCCCGACCAATAGCCACTGGAATTCGATACGGACTTATGTGCAGCGCCCGCTCCCCGTTATCAATAGCGAACTGACACTCGGCGACAGTTTCACTTCAGGTAATTTATTTAGCAGCCTGGGTTTTCGCGGTATTCAATTAGAGACCGACGACCGTATGCTGCCTGAATCTCAGCGCGGTTACGCACCGACCATTCATGGGATCGCAGCAACCACTGCGAAGGTGACCGTCAGCCAGTCAGGTTCTCAAATTTATCAGACTACCGTGGCGCCAGGGGCTTTTGTCATTGATGACCTTTATCCGACAAGCTACCAGGGTGACCTGGTGGTAGATATCCTGGAAGCGGATGGACGAACCTCATCTTTCACTGTGCCGTTTTCTGCTGTACCAGATTCTATGCGACCTGGGCGCTCGCACATTAGTTTATCCGCCGGACAAGTGCGAGATATCAGTAACAGTAACGCAACCTTTGCCGATCTGACTTATCAGACGGGTGTCACCAACGCCATTACGGCCAACACGGGTATGCGTGTTGCACAGGGCTACGAGGCTCTGCTGGGTGGTGCTGTGTTATCGAGTCAAATGGGGGCGTTGGGTTTTAATGCGATCTATTCGCGGGCAACGATGTGGGATGAAACTCTGCAAGGCTGGCGTTTAGGGACGACTTACAGCCGTACTTTTTCCCCTACGGCAACTACCCTGGCATTGGCTGGATATCGTTATTCAACAGATGGGTATCGTGATCTTAGTGATGTTCTGGGGTTACGTGATGCACAAGAACATGGCGATTCTTGGTCTTCCAGTACTTATCAGCAGAAAAACCAGTATGTCGTGACTGCGAATCAAGGGTTAGGTGATTACGGTCAGGTTTATGTCTCAGGCTCTACCAATACTTATCGTGGTGGGCGTGGGAGGGATACTCAGTATCAAGTCGGTTATTCGCATACCTATCACTCTATAAGTTACAACTTGTCTCTAAGCCGCCAGAACACCAGCAGTACTAAGGATAGTGAACACTCTGCTGCTGATGTTTCCAGCGGTTCGACGCAAAATATTATGATGTTATCGATTTCCGTACCGCTTGGCGAAGGTTCTCGTTCGCCGATCCTTTCTGCCGGTGTTAGCCAGCAATCGGGTGAGAACGGTCATACTGATTATCAAACTGCACTCTCTGGGACGTTAGGCGAGGATCAACGGCTGAGCTATACCGTTAACGGTGCATACGATACCAGCGGTAGTAGCAATAGCATGGGGGTAAATCTGACTCAACAACTGCCTGATGCCACATTGGGTGGCAGCTTGTCGTATGGTCAGAATTATACCCAGGGAGGGGCAAGTGCTCGCGGTGCTGTAGTAGCGCATTCCGGCGGAATCACTCTTGGACCTTATCTTGGCGATACTTTTGGACTGGTGGAAGCGGAAGGCGTGGATGGTGCTCAGGTGGCAAATGGTATGGGGGCAAAGATCGACAGCTCGGGTTACGCAATTGTGCCATCGCTAGTGCCCTATCGTTATAACGATATCAGCCTGGATGCCAAAGGCATTGAGAATAAAAATGCCGAACTGGCAGAGAATCAGCAGCGGGTTGCTCCGTACGCCGGTGCGGTAGTTAAAGTGCGTTTCAAAACGTTGGAAGGTTATGCGTTGCTGATCAAACTTATTAACCGCCCAGAAGGCAATGTGCCTCTGGGGGCCAATGTTCATGACAGCCACAATGCCATTGTCGGATTGGTAGGGCAGGGCAACCAGATTTATGCCCGAGCAGCCACGACGAAAGGCAAGCTGCTAGTGAAATGGGGGGAGTCTGCGGCTGAGCAATGCACCCTGAACTACGACTTACACGGTCAGGATATGCAGCAGTCGATGTATCACCTTGAACTTCCTTGCACTGGCCACTAACACGGATATGAATCATGTATAAATTTATCAAAGCATTGTCGCTGTTGATCGCCATTTTGGTAGCGCTCCCCGTCGGGGCTACCTGCTATCGGATTACATCGATCACGACCAACTCCAGTTCTCCTTATTATACTGAGCCAGGTAAAGGTACTGCTGCTAACTGGGATGGTGCGACAGATTCCTCTGGTTCAAGCGGTACTCTGCCGACAGTGGTTAACATTAATAACAGCACTTTCCAGCCTGATGGAACATTACTGGCTAGCGGTACCGTTAGTTTTCTTAAGTCAGGTGCCCAAAGCTACAGCGCGGATCAAATTCTGTACCGCTGCCAGGCCAGTGATGCAGGCAGTCTAAACGAATTCTATGCCACCAACGGAGATGCGACTTACGCGGGTAATGTGGAAGTTGGTACAGCGGCTGGTTTGCCACAAAGCTATCAGACCTATGTGACGGGGATGGCGTTACGTGCAACTAACCTGAGTACCGGGCAATTTTACTCTCGTTATTGGCAATCTCGCCCACTGACTAATCTTGATACGGATTCGCAGGGCTGGATACTGGTAAAAGCCAAGAACTTCAGTGACACCAAAGTTGAGCTATTTCGTCTAAGTGCCAGTCAGGGGTGGGCCGGTACTGGTGTTTATCCGTATTCGCAACCTGCCACCTATATTGCGTTTCAAGGCGGAGGTGTTTCATCAGCCCTTAAAAATGGGGCCGATTGCAACACACAATATGACGGTTGGTATAGCTCCTGGCCTGGAGCGGTAAATCTGTATAACCGTATTTATATTCGTCGTTCAGCGGCTTGTTCAGTGACTAATGTGACACCTTCGGTGCTGTTCCCGACTATTGGCGTGACAGAATTGAAGGCGGGGGGGACGCGCCAGCAACCTATTACTATTCAATTTAGTTGCCAGACTTCCAGCCCGGCAAATACGGGGGTCACTGCATTCGCCAGCGGTGTTACGGCAAACAAGACAGCAATGGGGATTCTGGTAAACCCAGAAAACGCTGCGGCGGCGGTGTCGGCGGGCTTTGGGGCTTCAGGTTCTGGCGTGGGTTACTTGTTGTCCGATAATTATGGTACGGATCCTAATGTTGCGACCGGCGTTGGCATTCAGTTCAGTCGCACCAGCGGAGCGACGCTTAATTTGCTTAGTACGCTAAGTGGTACTGTGCTAGGCGGGAACACTGCTGGTTGGTATCCGGTGCTTGACGACGCCACGGCAGGAACGGTCGTGAGCGGCATGACAACCTATACGAAAACACTCAATGCCACGTTGAAAGCGCTTCCCGGAAAGACGGTCACTGCTGGTAAGTTGCGTGCAACGGCGCAAGTTATAATTCAGGTACAATGATGCGTAATTTAACTCGATGGTTAGGCGTGCTGATGCTTCTCAGCTGCAGCGTTAAAGCGGGGGTTATGGTTGAGTCCTCCAGAGTGGTGTTTTCTGCGGACGATCGAGAGCGCTCATTAATGTTATCAAACAGCAATGATTACCCGGTAGTGGTTCAGACCTGGATTGATCATGGTAAACCTGACGGAACGCCTGAAACGGCGAAAGACATCCCGGTAATGCCTCTGCCGGGTATCTTCCGCCTGGAGCCTGGGGAGAAAAAAAACCTGCGCTTACTCGCTACCCAAATCAAACAGCCGCAAGATCGAGAATCGCTTTACTGGCTCAATGTATATGAAATTCCACCAACTGATGCCCATTTGCCGCCAGGCGTAGCCGCTGTTAATGTCGCTGTGCGTTTGCAATTAAAAATGTTTTTCCGACCGAACAACCTTAAGCCTGATGTCGATAGTTTATCTCAGAAACAGCAGTTTTCGATAATCAGAACCCCTGGTGTTATTGCCATGAAAGTCCTTAATCCGACGCCATATTATGCAACATTCAGCAGCGCGCAAGTGAAGGGTACTGCCGGATCATATCCGGTAGACATTGGGATGATTCCCCCTTTTGGCAATAAGATGATTGAAATAGGTAGTAGTGCAAATGGGCAGCCGGAAAGCATTAGTTACACTGTGATTAACGATGATGGTAACAATGTGGCTGGTACAAAATCTTTGCACCCGTGATGTAGATATTTAGGAATTTACAATAGATGCGGAGCTTAATGGCGGTATTGGCCGGAATCTTACCAGAATCCCAAAAAGCAAAAAACCAGCCCTTAGGCTGGTTTCTTTAAATAGTGGTGCCCGGACTCGGAATCGAACCAAGGACACGGGGATTTTCAATCCCTGTGTCGAGTTGTTAGTTTCCATGATGCTTTGTGATTTAAATGTGAATTCGCATCCTGAGAAAATTATCAGGTGCCTAAATGCAT
>DASXXQ010000319.1:0-2220 GCA_036502985.1 Buttiauxella sp. | reverse complement strand
GCGAGGGAGGTCGTCGTGGTGCAACTTCAACTTCTGGACCTGATGATCCCAAAGGAATGCGGTGCCGTGCCAATGGACGCAGCGACACGCGCCGATCTGATCGATCTCATGGCCCGCGTTCTGGTAGCGGTCTTTCACGAGGAGGGGGGAAGAGTCAATGATAGAGGTTCTGTACAATCCCAAAATCAAACCGGAGCACCTGGCTCGCAAGGCGATTGTCTACCTTCGGCAATCCAGCGAAAAACAAGTACGACAGAATAAGGAAAGTCAACTCCTCCAGTATGCGGTGGCCGAACGGATGCGTGCGCTGGGCTGGAAGCAAGTCGAAATCATCAATAGTGACCTGGGATCGAGCGCGGGCCTTGGCTCCGCCCAGCGGGAAGGCTTCGAGCGTGTCCTCAGCTCGGTGGCACTGGGAGAGGTCGGAATCGTCGGCAGCCGGGAGGTATCGCGGCTATCCCGCACGGACAAAGACTGGTGTCGGCTGCTGGAGGTTTGTCAGATCTTTGGAACGCTTATCGCTGACGAGCAACAGGTCTACGATTTGAATTATCTCGACGATCAATTGGTGCTGGGCATCAAAGGAACGCTCAGCGTCGTCGAACTCAAGGTCATACGCCAACGATTGCTGGCGGGGCAGGAGTCTAAAGCGCGCCGCGGCGAACTGTTCAAAAGACTCCCGATTGGGTATGCCCGAGACCCCGTGGGTAAGATTGCGTTTCATCCCGACCGACGGGTCTGCGAAGCGATTCAACTCGTGTTCGCCAAGTTTCGAGAACTGTGGAGCGTGCGTCAGACATTCCAATGGTTCTGTGATCACGACGTGGAGCTGCCGGCCAACCCCATTCAGGGAACGCGGCTGGTCTGGAAGATTCCGTCGCAGAGCCTGATCCGCGATATTTTGCGCAATCCCTTTTATGCTGGTGCCTACGTTTGGGGACGGCGTCCGGTAACCACCTTGCTGGTGGACGGTCGGCTTGAGAAACGTCAGAGCGCGATGCGCCCCGCCGAAAAGTGCCGCGTCTTCATCCGCGATCATCATGTAGGTTATATTGACTGGGCGACCTACGAAGGGAACCAGCGAATGATACGGCGCAATTCGGTGAACTGGGAGGGGGACGAATCGATGGCGGCGATTCGCGCCGGCCAGGGTCTTCTGGTCGGGCTCCTCCGCTGCGGACATTGTGGGCGCAAGCTGCATGTACGGTATTGGGGTGGTCGCGGCACCAATGCACGCTACCTTTGTAAGGGCGACTATGATGGTGGCGGGCAGTATTGCATCGGCTTTGGCGGCAGTTTGGTAGACCGCCGGGTAGGACAAGAACTACTAAAGGTGATCGCGCCTTTGGGGGTGGAAGCGGGTCTGCGAGCGCTGGAAGAACTGAGTGCCGGCGGCGCCGCTCAACGCGCCGCCCTGTCCCGCAAGCTCGAGCAACTGTTGTATGAGGCAAAGAAGGCGTTCGAACAGTACGACGCGGTGGATGCCCGGAATCGACTTGCAGCCAGCGAGTTGGAACGGCGGTGGAATGGCAAGCTGGAAGAGATCGAAGCAGTCCAGCAACGGCTTTCCAGTCTCGAAACCAAGTGCTACTCGTTATCGCCTGAAGAGGAAATCAGAATACGCTCGATGGGTGATCACTTTGCTCAAGTCTGGCAGAGTGACCCCTGTCCTCCGACACTCAAGAAGATGATCTTCCGCAAAGCCATCGAAGAGATCATCGTGCGCACTGACCAGGATAAAAAGAGCCTTGAGTTGGTGATTCACTGGAGGGGAGGCGCGCATACGCAACTCGCGGTGGAGCGGCCGCGTTCCGCAACGGAAACCGCCACGCCTGTGGAGGCGCTAGAGATCATTCGTCGTATGGCTGTTCGCTACGGCGACGACCAGATTGCCTCTGTGTTGAACCGACGCGGCTATTCTACCGGCAAAGGGATGCGATGGAATCAGATTCGCGTGGCGACGGCCCGGCGCAACCATTCCATTGCCGGTCAAAGGCGAGCTCTGCCTGATCCGGAGAGAGTTAGCTTGAGCCAAGCTGCGCGAATATGTGGCGTCAGTCATCGCACGATCGAACGGCTGGCGGAGGCCAGTCTGTTAAAGTGTGAACAAGTAACTCCTCGTGCACCCTGGGAAATTCGCCGTACTGATTTGGATGCCGAGCCCATTCGCAGGATTATTGACCGCCTCCACCGCACTGGCAAACTAGTTTTGCAAGGGGG
>DASXXQ010000318.1:0-25950 GCA_036502985.1 Buttiauxella sp. | reverse complement strand
TGAAAAACTCAAACCAGAACTGCTTATCATTGACGTGGATATTCCCGGTATCAGTGGTATTGAAGTGCTGGAGCAATTACGTAAACGCCACTATGTCGGCATGATTATTATCATCTCGGCAAAAAATGAATTGTTCTACGGTAAACGCAGTGCCGAATGCGGAGCGAACGGATTTGTGAGTAAAAAAGAAGGGATGAACAATATTCTCGCGGCTATTGAGGCGGCGAAAAATGGCTATAGCTATTTCCCATTCTCACTTGAGCGTTTCAGCGGTTCGGCCATAACTGAACAAGACAAACTGGATACGTTGTCTACTCAGGAAATGAAAGTATTACGCTATATCCTCAATGGGATTGATTACACGACCATTGCCAGCAAAATGAATATCAGTAATAAAACCGTTAGCACCTATAAAAGCCGCTTAATGGAAAAGCTTGATTGCTCTTCACTAATGGAACTTTATGATTTTGCGCAAAGAAACAAAATAGGATAATGCTATGCGAGCTCGATTATATTTTTATCTGGTAGTAATGTTTAGTTTGTGTATTTTTTCAGCCTCCGGCGCGAGCCAATTGATCGAGCTTAAAAGCAATTACCAGCCATCGGTGCTGAATATACCTTTAAGCTCTGAAGAATCGCGCTGGTTGGCGCGCAAAGATACCCTGACGATGGGCACCTGGCTGCCGGAAATTTCACCCATCGACTATGAAAGCGGAGGGGAATATTACCAGGGTGTGAATGCCGATTATCTGGCGCTACTGCAAAAGAACCTGAACATTAAAATTGCTATCAAACAGTACGATAGCGAACAAGAGGCGCTTGCTGCACTGTCGCGAAACGAAGTTGATACGTTGTTGACTCAGCTGTCTTCGCGCAAAACGCCAGGGAGCGATTTGCTGCGCACGTCGGCGTTAATAAAGACCTGGCCGACGCTGGTCACCTCACTCAAAAACACCTTGCTGCCGTTGGCTACGCGCAAAGAGGTTACCCTTGCCTGCGTGCGAAACTGCGCGTTTCTGGATGTAGCAAAGGTGGCTTTCCCTAACGCGAAAATTACCCTTTATGATAGCGATTACCAGGCGATGTCTTCCGTTATGTCCGGCCAGAATCAGTATTTTATTGGTAATAATGTCACTACCGCTAATTGCATCTCCAAATACTTCTCACAATCGCTGGTTATTACGCATTACTTTAACAAGCAACAGCAATACAATTATTTTGTCACCAACCAGAGCCAGCCGCTGCTGAGAAATATCCTTGAGAGTTTTATTACCTCTATCAGTAATGAAACCCATATGCGGGTGATGCAGAACTGGTTAAATCGCGGCAATCTCTCTTATCTGAATAAGCCCATTCCCTTCAGCCCGGAGGAGAAAAACTGGCTTAAAAAGCATCCTGAAGTCCGGGTATTGATTAACCCAAATTATCCGCCCTTTACGCTTGTCGACCATGACGGCGAGTTGCGTGGCATCATGGCGGATTTGCTCAATATCATCCAATTGCAAACCGGGCTGGAATTTAAGCCGGTTATCGTCAATTCCAATACTGAAATGGCGAGAATAATGGCCAAGGATAATTGGGACATGATCCCCGCCGCTACCCTCAGTAATGAAGCCCAAAAATTTGTTTCGTTTAGCGACTCGCTGATGAATGTCTCGTTCGTGATTGTGACGACACACCGCGAAACGGCTGCCGCACTCAAGGCGAAACCGATGCGCATCGCCCTGGCTGCGGGGCATATTCTGGTGCGCGATTTAAAGCGCCGTTACCCACAGGCAATCTGGATAGAAACGGATAATGTCAGCATGGCGATGAAAATGGTGGAGGAAGGCGAGGTGGACGCGGCGATTACCACTGAGCTTTCAGCCCGCTACATGATTGATCATTATTACCCGCAAAATATGCACTATATGCGATTGCCTGATACGCCTCCCGCTTCAATTAGTTTTGCAATGTCGCGTGATGAACCGGAACTCAAATCTATTTTGAGTAAGGCGCTGCAAGCCATTCCCCCACGAGACATTCTGCAAATGACGGAGAAGTGGTCGAAAATCTCCAGCGGGCAGATTGATACCTGGAGTCTCTACAGCAAGCAGTTTTACCAGGTGGTCATCTTTGCCCTGGTGCTGATTGCCATCAGCCTGGGTTGGGGGCTTTCGCTGTCCCGTGAAGTGCGTAAGAGAAAGCAGTCTCAACGACAGCTTGAAGAGCAGTTGCAGCTAAAAGAGGCGTTGTCTCACGAGCTGGAAGCCGAAAAAGATAAGGCGATTCAGGCGACTAAAGCGAAAAGCCGCTTTCTTGCCAGCATGAGCCATGAGTTGCGAACTCCGGTTAGCTCAATTGTGGGTTTTTTAGAATTACTGTCGAGCTCAGAGCTGAATGCCAGCCAGCGCAAAGAAGCGATTGCCCTCGCCGGGGCCACTGCCCAATCGCTGCTGGGGCTTATCGGTAAGATCCTGGATGTCGATAAAATCGAGTCTGGCAAATACCAGATTGCTCCACAATGGACGGATTTAACGCAGCTGATAGACCTGCAATGTCATTCTTTTGACGCGTTAGCAAAGCAAAAAGGCATTGTGCTGCGCTGCACCAGCGAGTTGGGTGCCGATGAGCGGGTTCTGATTGATCCACAGGCCTGGCGGCAAATCCTCACCAACCTGGTCGGTAATGCCCTGAAGTTTACCGAGCAGGGGAGTATTCAGGTTACTGCCCGGCTGACACCGCTTGATGATAAACACGGCACGCTGGTCGTCAGGGTAAGTGATACCGGCTGTGGTATCAGCCCGGAAGAGCAGAAAACATTATTCCATCGCTATGTTCAGGCCCGCCAGGGGCGTGAACAAACGGGTTCAGGTTTGGGGCTGGTTATCTGTAAAGAGCTGGTGACGCTGATGGGTGGCACACTGGAGATGAGTAGCCGCCAGTCGCAGGGCACCACTTTTACCATCACTCTGGCAGTTGAAACCGCAAAACAATCGCTGACGCCGACCCGTGATACTCCGGCGGCCTTGTCGCCATTACCTCGTTTGTCGATTCTTATTGCCGACGATAATCCGACCAACCGTCTGCTGCTAAAACGCCAGTTGAATGCTATTGGCTACAATGTGGATGAGGCAAGTGACGGTGAAGAGGCCGAAGCGAAAATTGCCAATAAGCCGTATGACTTGTTGATAACTGATGTGAATATGCCGAAAAAAGACGGTATGGCGCTGGCGGCCTCTTTACGGAAACAACATTTTCAGCTGCAAATTTGGGGGCTCACTGCCAGTGCGCTTTCACAATCGCGCGAACAGTGCCTGCAAAGTGGGATGGATCAGTGTTTATTTAAACCCGTTTCGATTCAAACCCTGACCCACGAGTTGAGTAAACTCGACATTGACCGCTCGTCGCCTTGTGTTACCCGGCATTTAAAACTCAGCATTCTGAACGAGAATACCGGTGGCGATCGCAAGTTGATGAACGAGATTCTGGACACGTTTCGTGAAGCGTCGGCCAATGATTTGCAAATGGCATTGCGCTCAATCGAGCAGGATGAGCCGCAGATGTTTTTGCATGCGTTACACCGGTTGCATGGTTCGGCACAAATTCTTGAAATCACCGCGTTACAGAAATTGTGTGAACCTTTTGAGTCGCGCCGCTATGACGCATTGCCGCTTGAAGTCCGGCAGGAGGCATTAGAGAAAATTGCTGCCGTGATGCGGGAGATTGAGGTCGAGATCGACAGTTTGATGAGTCATTAATAGGTTTGGTCGGAGTAATGGTGGATGTCGCTGCGCTAATCCCCCCTACAAAACCAGCATGATTTGCAGACTTGTAGATTGGGTTCGCGCCGCGACATCCAACACAAAACGAACGCATTTGTAGGTCGGGTTAGCGTGAGCGACACCCGACACAAAACGAACGCATCTGTAGGTCGGGTTAGCGTGAGCGACATCCGACACAAAACGAACGCATTGGTAGGTCGGGTTCGCGCCGCGACATCCGACATAATACGAATGCAGATTAGTTCGATGCGGCGAACATTTCGCTATCCACAACGATGCCGTCTTCGGCGCCTTTCAGCACCAGATTAGCTTCGTAGTATTTACCGGTTTCCAGCAGTTTTTGTGCCTGCGCAATGGCTTTACGAGTGTGGTTCAACGGCATCAGATACTGGTTCTCCATCACGCCAATACCTGCCAGTCGTAAAGTATCCATTGCCCCTTTCTGATCGCCTTTCGCCATTTTTTCGTTGGCAGATTTTATGGCGCTCTCTTTAGCTGGAGTCGCAACATAATCTTCGGACAGCGCGACAGTGGCGTTAATAATCACGTATTGATCGTCAATCATTTTCGCTTTGGCATCGGTTTTCACAAATTTAGCCCAGTCGATGCTGTCATCTTTAAGCAAGGTTGCTGCGTCATCGGTCAGCTTTTTAGCGCTTGCTGGCTCACCGTGAAACAGTGCCAGTCTTGCGAACTGAACATCACGCATGGCATTAGCACCCTGCACCGCAACCTGCATCACATCTGCCGCTTCTTTTTGTAATTGCGCCGTGGCCGCAGCGGTTTGTGCAGAAGTGGTTGCGGTGGCAGCTGCTAATACAGGTGCAGAACTCATCATGGTTGCCAAAAGACCAGCCAGAATTAATTTTTTCATTATCTTCTCCTTAATAAAATAGGTGTTCATCACCAGACGACAGCAGAATAAGAAATAAATATTGCGCTGAACATCAGAGTGTCGAATGAATAATGGAGGGGTAATCTGACATTTGTCAGAATACGAACACAGGTGTCAGACTCAGCGTATAACGATGCGTCTTTTCTCTTATTTACTCGGTCGTATAACAAGTCCTACTATTTTAATCATTAACTCTGCGGTGAGAATTTATTTATGTTCATCTTTAACCAATATAGACTAAAGTCGCTTAACGAAAACTCTCGTCTTTTTTATAAAAAACACTCCCTGGTTATGGCAGTCCTTCTATTAATTTGTGGTGCTTGTTGTCTTATCTATCCATTTATGGCCGGACTGTACCTCAGTTATATCACTGGCATGATGTTTATGATTTGTGGCTTCTATACCTTTTATAGCCTGATTGTTTTTCGCAAGCAGCACTGGAAATCCAAATTTGTGAGTGCGGTATTTGCCCTCGCCTGGTTATTGCTTGGTTACGGTTTCATCATTAACCCTTTGGTAGGCATGAATTCGTTATCAGTTATTTTCTGTTGCCTGTTCATTATTGGCGGGATTTCACGCATCGTTTCTGGCTTCAGAATGCGTGGCCGCGCGGGGTATACCTGGAGCATCCTCATCGGTATTTTCGACCTGTTGATTGCCGCCCTGTGGTTGGGCCTGGACCCTGAACAATCGTATCTCTTTACTACCCTTTTTATCGGCCTGGAGATGATCTTCAGTGCCGGTGGCTTTATTTCATTGCGTAAGAAACTCTCGCCAGCACAGCCTAATAAGCTGGCCCTCAAAGACTCACAGTAATCACTGGAATATTTTATGAATCTTAAAGTAAGCCTCTCGATAATTATTGCTGCTGCCGCTATGGCAACCACGATTAATAGTGCTTTTGCAGAACAAGAAACGACACCGCAAAATATGACCTGCCGTGAATTTATGGATATGAATCCAAAATCCATGACGCCGATTGCCTTTTGGGTAGTGAATAGAAATACCGATTTTAAAGGCGGCGATTATGTTCACTGGAAAGAAGTGGAAACCGTTGCGGTACCCAAAATATTTAAGCAATGCCAAAAAACACCGACAGCAAAATTGGGTGAGTTGGCTCCAACTGTTAAATAACTCGCTATGCCCGATTAAATGACTTTTCAACCAACCCTGAACAAATTAAGGATAAATTATGACCATGCTAAATCAGCCAGTCGAAAATGAAAATGATGATGTTTATGCTTCTGCTGAATTATCAACCTCACTTCCAAAAACAGCGTTTCCATTACAGGAACGTAATCCGCGCAATGTATTCCATGCCATTCATGATGAACTGATGCTGGATGGTAATTCCCGCCAAAACCTGGCGACTTTTTGCCAGACATGGGTTGATGACGAAATTCGCCAGCTAATGGATCTCTCCATCGACAAAAACATGATTGATAAAGACGAGTATCCACAAACGGCTGAAATTGAACAGCGTTGCGTGACGATGCTTGCCGACCTGTGGCATTCCCCGTCACCTACCGAGACACTGGGTTGCTCAACTATCGGTTCTTCGGAAGCGGCGATGCTGGGCGGGCTGGCGCTGAAATGGAGCTGGCGTAAACGTCGTGAACTGGCAGGGAAACCTACCGATAAGCCGAATATGGTCTGTGGCCCGGTGCAGATTTGCTGGCACAAATTTGCCCGCTATTTTGATGTTGAGCTGCGTGAAGTGCCGTTGGAAGGCGACCGCCTGATGATGACCGCTGAAGAAGCGCTTAAATATGTCGACGAGAATACCATTGGTGTGGTGCCAACTCTGGGCATTACGTTCACCTGCCAGTATGAGCCGGTTAAAGAAATTCATGATGCACTCGACGACCTGTACCAACGCACAGGTCTTGATATCCCAATGCATATTGATGCCGCTAGCGGTGGTTTTCTTGCCCCGTTCTGTGCACCTGAAATTGACTGGGATTTCCGCCTGCCACGGGTGAAATCAATCAATACTTCCGGCCACAAATTTGGTCTTGCACCGCTTGGAGCAGGCTGGGTGGTATGGCGTGAAAAACAGGATCTGCCAGAAGGGTTGATCTTCAACGTGAACTATCTCGGCGGCAATATGCCGACCTTTGCGCTGAACTTCTCGCGCCCGGGTGGGCAAATTGTCGCTCAGTATTACAACTTCCTGCGTTTGGGCCGCGAAGGCTATCGCAAAATCCACATGGCTTGCTACGAAACCGCGCAGTATCTGGCGCGCGCCATTGCCGCAATTGGCCCGTTCGACATCATCTTTGATGGCAACCCACACCACGGTATTCCAGCACTGACCTGGGCGCTAAAAGCAGACCAGAAGGACTGTGGTTACACCCTGTATGACCTGGCCGACCGTTTACGCAGCCGTGGCTGGCAGGTGCCCGCCTATTCTATGCCGACCCATCGCGAAGACTTAGTGGTACAGCGCATCCTGGTACGTCACGGGATGAGTGTTGATATGGCCGAGCTGTTGATTGGCGACCTGAAACGCACTCTTGAAGCGCTGGAAAAAAATCCGGTTACTCAGCCGCTAACCGCGCAGGAAGCCGGTGGTTTTAACCACGCATAACGGGTGTCAGATGTCGGATGCCGCTGACGCTAATCCGACCTACAAAAGGCCGTTATTTTTACGTCGTTAATCATGCATGTTCATCCACAGGCTATTCAAGCCTGTGGATGCGGAGAGGATTATGTCCACCACAACCACTCACACCTCTGCAAGGTCGCTCACTTTGCTTGGTTTTTTCGCTATTACCGCGTCGATGGTAATGGCCGTTTATGAATATCCTACATTTGCCACCTCAGGTTTTAGCCTGATCTTCTTCCTGCTGGTGGGCGGGATTTTCTGGTTTATTCCTGTTGGCCTGTGTGCTGCTGAAATGGCCACCGTTGAAGGTTGGGAGGAAGGAGGGCTGTTCGCCTGGGTTTCCAATACGCTGGGTGAGCGCTGGGGATTTGCGGCTATTTCGTTTAGCTATCTGCAAATCGCGATTGGTTTTATCCCGATGCTCTATTTTGTGCTCGGGGCGCTGTCTTACATTCTCAGTTGGCCTGCACTGAATACTGATCCATTAGTTAGAACGATAGCGGCGGTCATTATTCTGTGGGGGCTCGCACTCACCCAATTCAAAGGGACTCGCTACACCGCGCGCATTGCCAAACTAGGCTTCTTTTGCGGGATTTTATTCCCGGCGATGGTTCTGGTTGCCCTGGCGATGGCATGGCTGTATCACGGTCAACCTCTGGCGATAGAGATGTCGGCAAGCACGTTCTTCCCAGATTTTTCAAAGCTTGGCACGCTCGTGGTAATGGTGGCGTTTGTGCTCAGCTATATGGGTGTTGAGGCCTCTGCGACTCACGTAAATGAGATGACTAACCCTGCGCGTGATTATCCGCTGGCAATGTTCCTGCTGGTGATTGCCGCTATCGTGCTGAGCTCCATTGGTGGTTTATCTGTGGCGGCGGTTATCCCGCACGATGAAATTAATCTTTCTGCGGGTGTTATGCAGGCGTTTAGCTCGCTGATTGGCTATTACGGCCCGGGCTTTGAATGGGCGATTCGTACTGTTGCCGCATTATTAATGCTTGGTGTACTGGCAGAAATTGCTTCATGGATAGTTGGCCCCTCTCGCGGCATGTTAGTCACCGCGCAGAAAGGTTTGCTGCCTGCACGCTTTGCCAAAGTGAACAAAAATGGTGTGCCGGTCGCGCTGGTTATCTCACAGTTGACCATCACCACCATTGCGCTGATTGTGCTCACAAATACCGGAGGCGGTAGCAATATGTCTTTCCTGGTTGCTCTGTCGCTTACCGTGGTTATTTATCTGTGCAGCTATTTGATGTTGTTCCTGGGATATATCCAGTTGGTGCGTAAACAGCAGGATAAAAAACGGGCATTCCAGATCCCTGGCGGGAAAAAAGTGAAACTGATCGTCGCCTGCTCCGGGCTTATCGTTTCCGTGCTGGCGTTTATCGTGTCGTTCATTCCACCGAGTTCTCTACCGGGTGCGCACGCCCATGATGTCTATGGCGGCTTGCTGATTGTCTGCTTTGTGCTGGTATTTATTCTGCCGTTCAATGTTTATCTGTTCCGCGATAAAGGGAATAAAAAACAAGCGCCGGAAATCGTGCCGGTGAAAGTTGATAATGCACCGCCCGGACATTTTGCGGTTCATCCGAAAGCACGTCCGTCGCATTACCCTAAACCTTAAATTAACTGTCGTGCCATCCACCGTGGTTATGAAAAGTGTGGATGGCTATCGCTATTTTTCTGTATTAACGGATAATGGCCAATTCTGAAACGACAGTTTATTTTTGGTAAGGGAAGGGGCGTGAGCAATAACGTTTCGCTGTTTACTGATAAGAAATTCGCATGGATGGGTGCCGCTTTTTGTTGTTTGCTGTGGGGAAGTGCGTACCCGGCGATTAAAAACGGCTATGAAATTTTTCAGATTGCGACGGACGACCTGCCGGGCAAAATTGTTTTTGCGGGTTACCGTTTTGTTATCGCAGGTCTGTTATTACTGGCGTTTGCTTCTATACAAGGCAAACCGATAGCGCGGTTATCGCGCCAGCAGTTTTCACAACTTGCGGTATTAGGCGTGACCCAAACCGCACTTCAATACATCTTCTTTTATATTGGCCTTGCTTACACCACGGGTGTGAAAGGCTCCATTATGAATGCCACTGGTACCTTCTTTAGCGTCTTGCTGGCGCATTTTATCTATCACAACGACAAGCTGAGCATCAACAAAGTCGTGGGCTGCGTGCTGGGGTTTGCGGGCGTCATGGTGGTGAACTTCAATAGCCAGTTGATGGATTTCAGTTTTAGCTGGATGGGTGACGGCTTTGTGGTGCTGGCGGCATTTATTCTGTCTGCCGCATCGCTGTACGGCAAACGTATTTCACAGACCATGGATGCGACGATTATGACCGGTTGGCAACTGGCCATTGGCGGTGTGGTGCTGACGGTTGGCGGCTATGCCAGCGGCGGTACACTGGCATTCCATGGTTGGGAGTCTGTTGCGATTCTTGGTTATCTGGCGTTGCTGTCATCCGTCGCCTTTGCGCTGTGGAGCCTGTTGCTCAAACATAATCGCGTAGGAATGATTGCGCCATTTAACTTCCTGATCCCGGTATCGGGCGCGGTGCTTTCAGCTATTTTCCTGCAAGAGAGCATTCTCGAGTGGCGTTATGCCCTGGCACTGGTACTGGTGTGCTTTGGTATCTGGCGAGTTAACGTTGTGCGCAGATAGTTTACAAAATCGTCAAATGCAGACCATTATTTATCCACACCTAATTCAGATACCCAAAATAATTCGAGCTGCATCGAGGCGACAAGAGAGCGAATCCCGAATCACTGATATCCGTCAGTGATTCGGGTGAGCGAACGCGGCCAACAAAGAAGCATCTGGAAGTATGACGGGGATTAAGGACCTGCAAATGACCAGACTTACCGCAAAAGATTTCCCGCCTGAATTACTCGAATACTTCGATTTTTACGTACACGGCAAAATCAGCAAGCGTGAGTTTCTCGACATCGCCGGTAAATTTGTTGTCGGTGGGCTTTCGGCTGTTGCCCTCGGAACGTTGCTGACGCCGAATTACGCCTTCGCCGAGCAAGTGGAATTTACCGATCCCGATATTGTGGCTGAATATATCCAATTCCCATCGCCGAATGGTCATGGGCAGGTGAGAGGCTACATGGTGCGCCCGGCGAAAGCTGAGGGTAAAGTGCCTGGCGTGGTGGTAGTGCACGAAAACCGTGGGCTCAATCCATACATTGAAGATGTGGCGCGGCGCGTCGCCAAAGCAGGATTTATTGCACTGGCACCCGACGGATTAAGCTCGGTTGGCGGATATCCGGGTAACGATGAAAAAGGGCGTGAGCTGCAATCTCAGGTCGATCCAACGAAACTGATGAATGATTTCTTCGCCGCAATTGAGTTTTTGATGCACCACGATGCGGTCAACGGGAAAGTCGGTATCACCGGTTTTTGTTATGGTGGAGGGGTAGCAAATGCCGCCGCGGTAGCTTATCCGGAATTGGCTGCCGCCGTGCCGTTCTACGGACGCCAGCCAAAAACTGAAGATGTGCCGCGTATTAAAGCACCTTTGTTGCTGCATTACGGTGAGCTGGATTCACGCATTAACGAAGGATGGCCGGCGTATGAAGCCGCGCTCAAAGCGAACCATAAAATCTACGAAGCCTATATTTACCCGGGAGTAAATCATGGGTTCCACAATGATTCGACACCGCGTTATGACAAAGCGGCGGCGGAGCTTGCGTGGTCGCGAACCATCGACTGGTTCCGCAAATATCTGGCCTGAGCCTATCCCTGAATAAGGATTCGGGCTCCTAGCGCGATGCCGTTTTTGCCGCTGCGTTTAATCAGATACATGGACTCATCGGCGCGAATAACCGCATCACTAAAGTTATCGCTGGCCCAGGATTCATTCACGCCAATCGAAACACCGACGCTTGCTGTCCCGTTACCTAACTCGAAAGGTGTGATGGCGGCATCAAGGCAGCGTCGGGCAATTTGGTCGATTTCTGGGTGTTCCAACGCCCACGGCATCAGCAGGATAAATTCATCTCCCCCGATGCGGCCAATAGTGACCTCTGGCGGACACGCCTCGTGCAGCCGCTGGCTTAATTGCAGGAGAACTTCGTCACCGCTGCGGTGGCCGAGAGTGTCGTTAACGTTTTTAAAGTTATCGAGGTCGATAAAGGCTATCGACAGGGCGCCGAGTTTTTTGAGGAGATCGAACTGGGCATGCAGCGCGTAGCGGTTAGCAAGGCTGGTCAGCGGGTCGTGGTTGGCGAGTTTAGCAAGCTGCTGTTCGTACTGTTTTTCTTTGGTCATGTCGATGTGGGTGCCGGTGACTTTGAGTGGTGTGCCGTCATCGCTCCATTCGCTCACTCTTCCCCGATCAAGTACCCAGGTGATAGTGCCATTTTTCGCCTGCATACGGTGCAGCGCTTCATAATAGGGTGTTTTACCGTCGAGATGGTCATAAAACGCGGCCAATACCATCTCTTTGTCTTCCGGGTGCAGATGCTCACGCCACACATCAAAGTGAGCGCTAAGTTCTTTGGGCCGGTAGCCCAACATGGAACCCCATCGGCGATTGAAAATAACTAATTTGCCGCTTGGCAAATCTAGTTGCCACAAACACAACCCCGTTCCGTCCAGAGCCGCACTCAACTTGTTTCGTGAGTCGTGCGCAATTCTTTTGAGCCGGGCATTGTGCTTTTTGAGGTTCTGGATCTGCTGCCTGAGAATCTCTTCTGACATTGACCATAGTTATGAACAAATAATATTCATTTTTAACAGCTATTGGTCAGTTGTAAACATGGCGGCGAAAATATCTTGTTAATCCCACTGCTGATGCGGTGTGGTCGCCATTTTTCTTTTCTCTACAGGAATTAACGACAAAAACACTCCGCTGAGCATTCCCGCGAGCAAAATCCACGAGGTCGAAGAAAACACGCGGTCCATAACCATGCACTCCAGAAGAACGGCGATAACGGGAAAACAGATAAACACTAACGACGTGTTAAAAGTCGACACGCGCTTTTGCAGTGAGAAATAACACAGGATCCCGAATACGCCCGCGACCACGCCAAGGTAAATAATTGAAGAAAAAGACAGCCAGGTGATATTGCCAATTTCTGGTTTTTCGACAATCAAGCCGGTCAGCGTTAAGAGTAAACCCGCTGCCAGGCACGGTAGAGCGTTAAATGTGAACAGAGAAACCCGGCAGTTACGCCGCTTGCTTTGCACATACATAAAAGCGTGCATGATCACGGCGACAACGATGGCGAATGCGCCTTTCCAGTTGTTGCTCAGAGCGGTTCTGGATTCTTCCTCAAGCAGGCTAAACAGCGACAGAATGGTCAACAGCGCTCCGCCGAGTTGCAGCAAGCTGGTGGGAGCATTGAGTAACGCAATCGAAATTAACACGACGGCGACGGGCATGCAGGCGAAGATAATCGCGGCCGTGCTGGCATTGACATACTGCTGGCCATAAATCACCAGCGTAAACGGCAAGCAAAAACAAAATAAGAACACGCAGAACTGGAATAACCGGTGTCCTGGTGGAAATAGCAATGATGAGCGTGTGATATGCAACAGCCAGAACAGCAGGGGTGCTGCGCTTAAAAAGCGCAACCCGGTGGCAAATATGGGCGGCAGGCTGACCAGTGCGAATTTCATGGCAAGCCAGGTTGTTCCCCATGTCAGAATAACGATGGTGAAAAGAATAAGTAATTTTGCTTTCTGCATGGGGGACTCCTTTTTAACCTTAAATCAGTGATCGATATACAGATAATGTGTCCAGCTGGTCATGCGCAGCAGGATTTTACGGATAATAGAAACATGTTCGAAATAACCGGAATACACCGCGACCTGACCCATGGTCCCGGCAGGTAATCTCTCTACATCTGCCACATTGTTAAGCTCAATTTCGGCATAGATTCCGTCGAGTTTTGGATCAAGGCTCAGGCCCTGCAAATGGCCCTGAGCCTGATAGCTACTGTTGGCAATCGCGGGGAGGATTTGCTTCACTTTGCCTTTAACTACACTGCCAGGAAGGCCATTAAAGACCACTTCTGCCTGGTCGCCCGCGGTTAAACGCAGGGCTGAGTTTTGACGGAATACGGCGTAAACACTGGTTTTCTGATCGGGAACAAACACCATCACCGGGCGCAACGGTATCGGACGCACAAACATGCCAGGCTTCAGGAAAAGCTGCGTGGCGTAACCATCGCTGGGTGCGCGAATGACCGTTTTCGCAAGGTAATATTCTGCTTCTTTAAGCTGAGACTTCAGTCTGTACACCGTGGCATTTTCACCATTTACCAGGGCATCCAACTGCGCTTCTGTTTGATCTCTTTTCGACAGGGAAGAGCGCCACTGCGCTTGTGCCGCAAGATAGTTTTGTTGCGCACTAACCACTTCCTGGTCGGTAAACGGACTTTTCATTTTGTCCCGGCTACCGTTGCGGTAACGGTCTGCATCTTTTAAGGCTAAATCACGTAAAGCCTTCGCCTGTGCGATATCGGCATTTTCGGAAGCCAGACGCGCTTTAAGCATCTCCACGTTTTGCATGGCGCTTTCAATCTCACCTTGCAGCGCTTCGACTTTTGCCTCGTATGCGGTTGGGTCGATACGGAACAAGAAATCACCTTTTTTCAGTTTCTTGTTGGCATCTGATGTGACTTCTACCACCACCCCTTGTACTTCCGGAATAATAGGCAACGTCACGGTAACCATTTGAGCCCGTTCGGTATAAGGGTGGTTGTAGTTCATTAATAACAGCAGTGAGCCAATGAGAATAACCCCACCCAATACCGCTGTAGGGACGCTCCATTTATTTAACGGAATTTTAAAGAATTTAAATATACCAAAACAAATTGCGGTATATGTAAGGATAAGTAATAAATCCACAATGAATCCTGGTTAATTAGTCGGTTGCTGATGACTTGCTTTTATTGTGTTCATGCTGAGATTCCAGCCGTGCAAGCCTTTCTCTGAGCATTTCCATTTCATTATTCTTAACGGTAAATCCCCAACCTCTGTCTTCGCGATATAACATCGCCCAGATCCACAGAAACGGCCACAGGACATGCAGTGTGAATAAACTTACCCAACCTGCCGCATGAATAGCATCTTGATGGGGATGATTGCGGTGCACCGCAATTTCATAGGGAATATCGTGTACGACAATCACGCCGTAAAAGAGCGTAAGGGCTACAAAAATAAGCACGCCTAAGGCAAAGTAATCGAGAAACATAGATGGGTGCCCCCGTAGTAAAATGTTTGGTGACACTAAAGAGAAGGGGTGTTGGCTGCCACTTTTATTTCATTTAAAAATAAATATCAGATCATTTTCCTATTGCACGAAGCCGCAATAGTGTGCAATAGGAAAAACGGAAAATTACACTTCTTTTCATCATGGAAATAGTTGTAAGAAATTTGGTAGATATTGTTTGAATGTTAACAATCACGGTTGTATCTATCGGCCAAAAAATGCAAGGTGTCGAACCCTGCCAGGCTTTTAGTGCGATACACTCGGTATCTTTCGAGTTGTAGGGATATTGGCTGTACTTATCCCGACCACTATACTTCAGTTAGTGACTCGGGATGACCTCTTGCGGCCTGCCTGCAGTTCAAAATCTATAGGGAATATATACTCTGAAGTACTGGCGTAAACAGACAGTAATGGAAAAAAAATGACCGTACCTCCTCCTACTCGCCCTGAAGCCGCCATCGAGCGTCTGATTTCAATCCTGGAACCTTATGGAACGCCGATGGACGTCGTTCCTCGTAAGCGGATAAGCTGGGGGTATAAACAAAGCCCGCAATTTTACGTCTTCAAGAAAGGCGAGTTGTCTGTCCTCCGGGCGACTGATGGCCTGGTTATCGCTACGGTCTATGACCAGAACGTGTTTGGTATTGCAGAAAGCATACAGCCTCTGCGCAGCCACTTTTTACGTGCAGAAACCGAATGCACCATACTGCGTCTTGATGCCAGCCTGGCACATGAA
The DNA here is from genome assembly GCA_036502985.1 of Buttiauxella sp. Taxonomy (GTDB): domain Bacteria; phylum Pseudomonadota; class Gammaproteobacteria; order Enterobacterales; family Enterobacteriaceae; genus Buttiauxella. The sequence goes on along the minus strand of DASXXQ010000318.1, from coordinate 10,718 downwards.
CTCATTACCCAACATGATATGTGGAAAGATGTTGCGGTAATCCTGGCCTATTACACCACCCGTCTTTTTTATCGTGATTCTGTCGTGGTGCAGCAACGCACGTATTCCATCATTCGCGGCCATCTTGTTGAGCTGTTTCTTTTGCCAGAAGACCTGCGATTAAGAACTTCAATCCTTGATTATATTCAGGAGCGAACGCACTTATCACGTAGCAGTATTTTGAATGTGATGTTTGCACTGAAGAACGGTGGATACATAGAAATTAAGCGTGGCGGATATTTACTGGATGTTATAAATTTGCCAGAGAAATTTTAACCGCTCGCCTGGTAGTCAACGGGGTAAATACTTTGTTATCCCTATCTCGTCTAATGATTTTTTATGTAAAAATAAACAAAAATAATATTCCATCTACAAGGGGCTGTGAATATTATTCGTCGCTGAAATATTAAAACCACTGAGTATTTTCTCAGCAGCGATTTCAAGGATCATTATGAAAAAGTCTCTTATTGCATTAATCGTACTCAACGCCCTCGCAGTAACGAATGCTAATGCCGCAGCTGATACCAATACCTGGTACGGCGGTGCAAAACTAGGATGGTCGCATTATTTTGATGCCAATGGTGACAATAATTCTAATGGTAATCTGAATAACGCCAATGAATTTGATACCAGTAATGATACCGTTGGTGGCGGCGTATTTGGTGGTTATCAAATCCTTCCATGGTTGGCTGTTGAAGGCGGTTACGACTATCTCGGCAATATGCAGATTCAAGGCAACAACGGCGTTGCTGGTGCAAAAATGGGCGCTCAAGGTCTGCAACTTTCTATGAAAGCCAGTTACGCATTTACCGAAAACTGGGACATTTATGGCCGTGCGGGCGCAATGGCTTATCGTGCAGAAACTCAACAAGATGACCGTACCAAGTTTGAGACAGGCGTGCGTCCGTTGGCTGCTGTCGGTACCGAATATGAGTTTAATGACAACTGGGCTGGCCGCGTAGAGTATCAGTGGGTAAGCAATGTAGGTAACTCTAACCAGATTGGCGTCTCTGCCGATGTGGGTACTGTAACTGCCGGTGTGGTTTACCGCTTTGGTCAGAATGCAGCAACACCTGTCGTTGCACCAGCACCTGCTCCGGTTGAAGCACCCGTTGAGCCGCAACGCTTCAATCTGAAATCTGACGTGATGTTCGGTTTTAACTCCGCGACCCTTTCACCTGAGGGTGAAGCAGCGATTCGTGATCTCTACAATCGCCCAGAAATTCAGGCCGCTAAAGAAAAAACCACGGTAGTGATTGGTTTTAGCGACCGTATGGGTTCTCCAAATTACAACCTCGACCTTTCTACAAAGCGTGCGCAGAGCGTGGCGGATGAACTGGTTCGTTTAGGGATGCCAGCACAGAACGTTCAGGCTGAAGGCCGTGGTTCAAGTGAACCCGTTACCGGCACAACCTGTGATTCTGTCAAAGAACGTAATGAACTGATCAACTGCCTGGCTCCCGATCGCCGTGTTGTTGTAGAAATCGCAGGTGTAGCAGTACAGCAGTAAACCTCCTTGTAGTATTAAAAAAAACAGCAGTAACGTCCGTTTTGCCCGATGCATTATGCCTGTCGGGCTTTTTTTTGGTCTGAAAACTCCCTGATTGAAAATAAGGAAAGCGATGAAATTTTTAAAAGTGGTTTGTTTGGTTGGTGCGACGCTTGCCGCAAGTTCTGCAAGTGCAGTGTCATTTCACGGTGAGGCTGGCAGTGAATGGACCAACCTCGGGATGACTTTTGGCGCAAATGAGCCGGGTTTTGTCTTTAGCGGTAACTGGGCACATAGCGATAACGATGGCGATATTGCAAGCCTGGGAATGGGCTGGAATATTCCGCTTGGCTCAATTTTAGTCACCCTGGGCGGTAAAACACTTTATCTGAACCCTTCTGATGGTGATGAAGGTTATGCCGTAGCCGTGGGTGGTGGAGCGCAGCTCCCATTGGGCGACAATTTCACCCTGTTTGGCGATGGCTATTATTCACCAGATTCACTTTCCAGCGGCGTGGAGCAATATGGCGAAGCGAATGCAGGTCTTCGCTGGAACGTTAACCCTACCCTGTCCGTTGAAGGTGGCTATCGCTATGTCGGTATGAAAGGAAAAGATGGCCATAGCGATAATATTCTTGCTGACGGTGGCTATGCGGCAGTGAATTTCAACTTCTGATAAATTTATTATTACATCGGAATAGAATTGCTGGGTAATTAGTCACGCAGTACAATTATCACGTTGATACATCAAACCTCATTGATTTTGTCGACCTCAAGTAATTCGATCCTTTAATATTGTTCGTACACTTCATTGTGTCTATACAATATGCCCGCCCGTCCGGCGGGTATTTTTTTGTCTAAAACACAATATTTATTTTTAAACAAAAAGTTAATTGAGCAGGTATTTAAATGGAATTATGATGTTTAAAGCCAACAAGGATGTAGGCTATTGCAAGTAAAGATCAAATAGTAAGCACTCAGAAGCCACGCTATGGAAACATAGTGTGGCTTTCTGTTATTTGGATTTGTCTAAGAGAAAAGTCGCTTTTGCGGCAGAAATATAGATGTAAAGTAGAACCAGGTTGACGATGATGATGCTCGTTGAATGGTAGAGCCCGGAGAGAAAGAGTATTAATTTGTGCGTGGCGAAGTAAATCACCATGAGTGCCGCACCGATACGCTTGTTAAGAAACATAAGCCAGGTTAGTACAGCAATCACCAAAAACTCATCCGGGGTTTGTAAGTACTGAAAATATACATGGTTACTATATTCATTGAATATTACTGCAAATATCGTGTACAGCAATGATAATAACCCTGCCAACCATCCGTGGCGGATGACATTTCTTACTGGAGGCTTTTCTTTGTATGATGAAATATACATTGTGATTGTTTTGTACTCCAGTTGAAAGGCTGGTTTATTATATTATTAACTTTTCCGATACAATTAACTGTTTTATGTAAAAATAAACTACTCAGGGTTTTTAATGATGTTATAAATGCGTTAATAATATGAGTGTTCAGCTGTTTGTAACACTTAATACTTGAAAGGATATAGGATGAAGAAAGTGTTTAAAATCGCCATGATGGTTACTGCTCTGGCATTTTCAGGTGTGGTTGTGGCGTCAACTTCTACAGAAACGCTACCGCAAGATGTATTATCAAAGCAACTCAAGCTCACATCAGCACAAATGAAGACGGTAAAAACGCTTCGCGAAGATACACAAAAAGAAATCGCTAAAATTAATACCGATGCTTTAACACAAGATGCGATTGTTAATATGTTTCAAACCGGGGAATGGAACGACAACGAAGCGAAAAAACAACTCAATGCTATTGGTGTTATTCAGAGTCAGGTGCGTTACCAGCGAGCAAAATACTTGTTTAATGTCAGCAAGGTGTTGACCCCTGAACAAAAACAGCAATTACAGCAGATGCTGATTGAGAAGCAGCTGTACTGATTATTTGTGGCGCTGAATGTCGGATGCCGCTATCGCTGACCCGGTCGATAATAAGCAGTAGTAGGGTGGATTAGCGTTGGCAATATCCACCAGTTTTCGTGTGTTCAGGCATTTTTCTCCGTTATTGGCTTTAAGGCTTTATTTATCCTGGCCAGCCCCTCTTTATTCTTATCTTTAAGGTATATATTATTCAGCTCATCAAATTGTTCTAACTTGGTAAGCGCTTGAAATACCGTATCAATGCCATCGCGGTTATCAAAAACATCGGCACTTCTCAGATGGTCAACTCGTGCAGATTTTATTTCCGTAGTAAGGCTGGAAATGGCTTTCTTATTGGCCGTATAAAGGCTTTTAAGTTCTTCAGGGTTGCTATTAGTGGCTGTAGACATCACACCCGGCTGGAATTCCAGGCTGTTTAAGGCTTCTACTTTTTCATCACCCGGATTGGCACAACCCGCGATAACGAAAGTGAGTAAAAGTATGTATTTTTTTAACACGATATTTCCTTGCAGTTTGCTCACTGAATAATTCAGACGGCAAGTTACCCGCAATAGTTATCCTGAAACCATCGATAATTTGTTTATTTTTAAATTTTATATTCGCCATACTTCGACGTGCAGGGAAAGTGTCTGCATTCGAAAACCCCGGTCACCTACGACTGTAAGCTTCCGGGGATTTGCACCCCAAATTATTCAGGGGCTAGCGGTTTCGTTAAAATGTTACTTCGCCAGTTTGTCTTGTGTGCGTAACTCAAAATCAGACGCGTCGTGGCGTTCGTGTAATTGCTCAGACGGTTCGCCGAACGTGCGGTTCACAATGCGCCCACGTTTCACCGCAGGACGCCTGGACACTTCATCAGCCCAACGGACAAAGTTTTTATACGACGCGATGTCGAGGAACTCTGCTGCGTCATACAACCCACCTTTTGCCAGGCTGCCATACCATGGCCAAATGGCGATATCCGCAATCGTATATTCATCTCCGGCAATAAAACGGCGTGTCGCCAGTTGCCTGTCGAGCACGTCTAACTGACGCTTGGTTTCCATCGTAAAGCGGTTAATGGCGTACTCAATTTTAAACGGTGCGTAATTGTAGAAATGACCAAAGCCACCGCCCAGATAGGGCGCTGATCCTTGCAGCCAGAACAGCCAGTTCAAGGTTTCGGTACGAGCCGCAATATCTTTTGGCAGGAAATGCCCGAACTTCTCGGCCAGATAAAGCAGAATCGCGCCGGATTCAAAGACGCGAATCGGAGGTGTAACCGAATGGTCCATCAGCGCCGGGATTTTCGAGTTCGGGTTCACGTCCACAAAGCCGCTAGAGAACTGATCCCCTTCGCCGATACGAATCAGGTGTGCGTCGTACTCGGCGCCGTTTTCACCCAGAGCCAGTAACTCCTCAAGCAGAATAGTGACTTTCTGCCCATTAGGTGTGCCAAGGGAGTAGAGCTGCAACGGATGTTTGCCGATGGGCAACGTGCGTTCGTGGGTCGGGCCTGCAATAGGGCGGTTGATATTAGCAAAGGTGCCACCTTCGCCTTTTTTCCACGTCCAAACTTTTGGGGGCTGATAGTTGTTATCTGACATGTTGTGTCTGCCTGTGAGTTGCCGGGTAGTGACTGAAAAGTGTAACCCGACTTTGTTTTGTTCGTTAATCACCCACTATTTTTTTTAACTTTTTGGCCGGCATTTGCCCCGCTGTTGTTCTTTATTATAGGAATGAATTCGGGTGATGAATTGCCTGTTGAGGTGAGCTTGATAACGCCGGGAACGTTTGTTGGAGAGGTGGTGATGAAAAGCGAAATCACGCCATTTTTGCGCGCAGCCCAGGAAAGAGACTGCCAGATACAACCTGGAACAGATATGTTATTTGAGATGATTCCTGCTTATATGGAGTTTTTTGACCTGCCAAATGTCACGCCAGAAAGGCTAAGGAAAGTGGCAAAAATAGAATATTAACAAATGGTTATGTAGTGGTTTGATGAGTATGGCAACAGGTGATTCACACCCGTTAAGCGAAGCGCTAAAAACAGCGGTTTTTAGCTCCAGACCTGCAGATGGCTAAAATAATCCTTGTCATTCATCGCCCAAGCATGAGTTAATACGCCCCATCGGTTTGACGTACAGACCTTTAAAGCAACTCAGTAAAGCAGTCCTTCAAGAGTCATCCCTGGATACCCTTTGTCGTGTGCTCCTCTACCGCTTCATAAAATCTGTAAAGCATACCAAATCGCCGTAAGGCACACTCAATTCAAAAGGTAATACACATGTCTAACAAAATGACTGGTCTGGTAAAATGGTTCAACGCTGATAAAGGCTTCGGCTTCATCACTCCAGACGACGGTTCTAAAGACCTGTTCGTACATTTCTCTGCTATCCAGAACGATGGCTACAAATCTCTTGATGAAGGCCAGAAAGTTTCCTTCACCATCGAGAACGGCGCTAAAGGCCCAGCAGCTGGTAACGTAACTAGCCTGTAAGGTTAGCGTTAACTAAGCTAGAAATTTTAAAACCCGCTTCGGCGGGTTTTTTCGTTTTACTCCCGCATCTCTCGCCCCGCTTTCCCCCCACGACAATAACGCTGGTTAATCCCATAACCTTGAATACGAGCCAGGCTAGTCTATGCTCAAATCAGGTACTTATGTCCGTCTATGGTGTTGGCTGCACTCACAAATCCCACTCACTGACAAAGTAAGCGCCCGGGAATTTGCTATCTTGTCGCCTGCCCACAACTCGAATTATTTAGGGTATTGACAGGGATTCCCTTTCTCGTTTTTTTTTGAATAAAACCTTATCTTTTTCTGGGCGACGCTGATGACTAACCCGCACCGCTTGCTGGCACTTATGCTGTTTGCGTCATTGCTACAACCGCTGGGGGCAATTGCCGCCGGGTTAATAGATGACACCGACGGCATGCTGGATATGAGCGACTATCTTCGTGAAAAGCGCTACGGTTTTTTACCGGTTCCCGTCGTCATCACCGAACCTGCAATTGGCTATGGCGGCGGCCTGTTCGGCCTTTTCCTGCATGACCAGAATGAACAACAACCCTCAAACGGGCGTTTTATTCCCCCTGCGATAACTGCATTCGGTGGTGGAGCGACACAAAATGGCACCTGGTTTGTCGGCGGTGGCCATCGGCATACCTGGAACGATGACAGCATTCGCTACCAAATTCTTATGGGTTATGCGGATATCAATCTGGATATCTATTCGAGTGATATTGCAGGGTTTGGTCGCAGCGGAGGAGTAAGTACACGTACGAAAGGGTATGGGGGATCGCAGAAATTACTCTTTCGTGTGGCGGATTCTCCCTATTTCATCGGTGCTTCACAGTTCTACGCCAACATGGAAATTTCTGCCGATAATCCGCTAGCCAATCGCTTACTACAGGGCGTGCTTGGCGAATCCAGCTCAACCTCTGGGGTAGGATTATTGATGGAGTATGACACCACCGATAATTTCTTTTACCCGCGTAACGGACTGTCGGTCACCGGTGAATACCAGTTTTACACGAATTTCCTGGGCGGTGATTACCGTTACAACACGCTGACGCTTGATGGCAAATATTTCCAACCGCTCGGTCGCAATTTCACCCTGGTGCTCGCCGGGAATTATCAGTCACTATCAAATCAGGATAGCCATTTACCGCCAATGGCGCGGCCTTATATCAAGTTACGAGGCATCTCGAGTTACCGTTACCAAGGTGATTATGTCAGTACCGTGCAATCTCAGCTTGAATGGCAAATGACACCGCGCTGGATACTGCAAGGTTTTGTTGGCGCGGGGAGTGCAGCAAAGGAGAGGGAAAACCTTTATGAACAAACCGAAGTCGCCTGGGGTGGCGGATTTCGTTATCTGATTGCGAGCGCATTCGGGTTGCATACCGGTATTGACGTCGCTTTCAGCGAGGATGAACAAGCTCTATATTTCAATGTGGGTTCTGGGCTGTAACAATGGCTGTACCTGGGCAAAATAACAAAATAAGCAGAAGAGAGAGCTGATGATAATGCTCAACAGTATGTGGCAAAGCCGTTTAATGACTTGTTCCCTGGCATCTGGGTTGCTGTTGCTATCCGGCATGGCGTTGGGTGCAACGACTGATACCGAGTCGGAAAGCAGCACTTTCCCTATCTGGGGTGATGAAGCGCGAGCGCGTGGTTATTCCATACCGCTGCCGTTTGGCGCAAACCTCAGCTATATGAATATTCGCCAGAATATCGACGTCGATAGCATTACTTTCTCCGGGCTGAAGCTCGGCGATCACCTGATCCCAAGCGACATGTTTAATATTGCCGTTGGCCAAACGCGCCAGCGTAGCGAAACCGAAAACCTGCGTCTGGATATGTGGGTGTTTCCGTTTTTAAATATTTACGGGCTGATGGGTTACACCAAAGGTTCGTCCCTTTCCCAGGTATCGGTTGATGCTGACCCGTCGCGCTATACCGGTATTGATAAAATTATTGCCTCGTCAGTTCACAAACTTCATGAAAACGGTACGCTACAGGACATTGATTTCGCACTCGATTTTGAAGGGCGAACCTGGGGCACAGGCTTTACACTGGCGGGTGGGTATAAAAACTGGTTCACGCTGGTGGACACCAACTACACACGTACTGAATTCGATATCCTGGACGGTAAAATTTCTGCCGTGACGGTATCACCGCGCGTGGGGTATCGCTTTGAGATGCCGGGCATATCCGGGCCTTCCCATCTCAGTATATGGGTGGGTGCGATGTACCAGAATGTCGATCAGGAGTTCAAAGGCAACTTATCTGATTTGCATATGCCTCCTGAACTTCAGCCGCTTATCAGTTCTGTGAACGTAGATGACCAGGGGCGTTTTGATGTGAAACAGCACCTCAGTTCGCCGTGGAACACGCTAATTGGCGCGCAGTACGAGATCACGAAAAACTTCAATCTGCTGACCGAAATCGGTTTTAACGAGCGTAATAGCTTCTTCCTGGCGGGTGAATATCGTTTCTGATGAACAAGCGTGGCGGGATATTTTGGGGTGGGCTAATGCTGATGACGACACCGTTTTTAGCACAAGCCGTGACGCGTGATGAGGTTGACGGGTTTCTGGGAGAGCTGGGCGCGGACAATCAGTATGACGCCAACAAAGGTATTAACTGGAGCGTGCTGCCAGGGCCGTTCTATACCCCGGAATTGAAACTGGGTTTAGGTACCGCCATCGCCGGACTTTATCGTGTTGATCCTAACGATCGTAAAACGCAAAACTCATCGATATCGTTCACTGGTTTTGTCAGTAGCAGCGGTGCGTTGGGATTTGGCATGAAGAACTATACGTTTTTCTCAGATGATGAATGGCGATTGTTTATTGATGGCGCGATTGCAAAGATCCCAACGGGTTTCTGGGGGATTGGCTACGACGCGGCACAAGGCAATGAACAGAAGTACATCGAAGAATCATTTCGTCTTCATCCGCAACTCATGCGGCGCGTGGCGGGCAATCTTTATGCGGGTATAGGGTGGGATTTTTCTACCCTGAACGCCAAAGTGGATAATGCGCACCCGGGTGACAACTTTTCGCAATACGGCGCCGATACATCGTCACTCAATTCCGGTGCAACGGTGATGATCAACTACGATTCCCGCGATGTGATTACGCGGCCAACGCGCGGGCAGTTCTTCAGCTCGGAATACAGCTATTTTGATCCAGCTGTGGGCTCGGATAGCCACTTCACCGTGCTGCAATTGCAATATAACTACTACGCTTCGCTGAGTGATAGCGAAGTGCTGGCGTTCGATCTCTGGGGGCGTTTTGCGCACGGCGATGTGCCATGGGATCGTTTATCTGAGGCGGGGGACGACAATCGGATGCGCGGTTATTTTCAGGGGCGTTATCGCGATAAAGATGTGGTCAGTACGCAGCTGGAGTATCGCAAAAAGCTTAACTGGCGACATGGTTTTGTTCTGTGGGCGGGCGCCGGTGCGCTGGGTGAAAGCCCACAGGATCTTGCTGATCATCCGCTGTTACCCACCATTGGTGCAGGTTACCGGTTCGAAGTTAAGCCGGATATGAATCTTCGGCTCGATCTGGGAGTGGGCAAAGAGAGCGCCGGGTTTTATTTTCAAATCGCGGAGGCGTTTTAATGCGGGTCTGGATCTTTACTCTGCTTCTTGGTGTGACATCGCTGAGTTTTGGTGCACAACGGGATATTTTGCCGATTGAGCAGGCGCGGCGTGTGTGGCCTGTGGCACAGAGTCTTACGGCGCCAGAGTCCTTGCGCCCGTGTTGTGCATTTGGCTACGATCTCCAGGTGCGCGCCGTTGGGGTGCCCATTCCGGTCTACCAGATTGGTAACGTTCTGACGCTCTCTACACTTGGCCATCATCGTTACAACGACAGTGCATTGGGTGCGGTTAAAAATATCGTTGGCCTGAGCGAGGAGGGGGATGGCCTTATCTATACTCATCGTGGTGGTTTTATTGATATTGCCCACGTGCGTGATACGGCGGATAACACCTTCTATCTCTTTACCCAGATTTATTCCCGTCTTGGCCAGGACTGGCGGCTTTTTTATAGTGAAGAATTAGGCGTCAGGCGCATTCAGCTTCATGCTTTCAATCCACCTGCGTCCATGCCTGAACGCTATACGGTAGCAGCCTGGCTTGCGGGACATCTCGCATTTCAACTGGCGCAATGGCATGAAATTGCTCAGTGGTATGGCTTTCAGTCGGTACCGGGGTTTTCTGAGGAAATCTCCGCGTTCTCACCCGAAGATCTCTACTCAAATTTATTGGGCGCACGGCTTGCTATCAACGTGATTCTGCACGGGCATGCAAGATCGGTTGAATCGTATAATGCAGCGATGGAAAAGGCGCTGTACAAAGCAATGGTGCAATTGGGTGCCGTCAGCAAAGCGGAGACCGAAAAGAAATTTCGCGAAGTGGACGGTGACTGGTGGAACAGCAAACGCCGGGTTCCGGATAAGTATCTGGTTTTAAATCGTAACTACGATCTTAGCGAGAACCGCTACCCAACTCCGGTCCCCTTTGAAAAGACAAAACCTTATCGCATCGTGATGCCTGTAACGGTTGCCGGAGTCACGCTGAGCCAGATTGGTGAACTGCAAATTCATACCGGCAGTGATATGCGCGGCCTTAAAGCGCCTGAGCGTTTTTATCTTCCCAGCCAGTTTTCGGCGCTGGCAGAACAGGCCAAATATGCAGATCAGATTCAGCTACAGCAAATGAAAAAGTGAG
>DASXXQ010000317.1:0-11785 GCA_036502985.1 Buttiauxella sp. | reverse complement strand
ACATAAGGCCAGGTTGTTGAAACCTTATATAGATTCACGCAGCAAAGAAATTGAAGAATACAACCGCACGTACAATAGTGAGAGTGTTTCAGTTCTTAATGGGCGTAGCATGACTAACGTCGGCACATTCCGCGTTTACTTGACCGAATATCTGCAAAATCATCCGCGAATTCGCAAAGACATGACGTTAATGGTTCGCCAGTTAGCGCCGGGTGAAGAAGGCTTACCGATTGAGATTTATGCCTTCACCAATACCGTCGCGTGGCTGGAATATGAAGCCATTCAGGCCGATATTTTTGAGCATATATTTGCGGTAATTGATGAGTTTGGCCTGCGTATTCACCAGGCACCTACCGGTAACGACATTCGCGCCATTGTTTCGGTGATGAAAAGTTAACCCGTTTCGTCATTATCAGTTTCGTAGGTCGGATTAGCGTAGCGACATCCGACAATACGGATGTAAAAGGTGGATGTCGCTGCGCTAATCCCCCCTACAATACAACACCTGTTCTATGGAACTTTCGTAGGTCGGATTAGCATAGCGACATCCGACACTGCGGGTGTAAGAGGTGGATGTCGCTTGCGCTAATCCCCCCGAAAACACAACGCCTGTTCAATGGAACCTTCGTAGGTCGGATTAGCGTAGCGACATCCGACAATACGGATGTAAAAGGTGGGTGTCGCTGCGCTAATCCACCCTACAACTTCCTATAACGACATCCGACAACGAATCCTACGCATCCCGGTCGATTGAAAACCAACGTCTCCAGACAAAACGGATCACGACGTATTCGATGGCACCCAAGGCCAGGAACCACAGGCAGAAAATGATGGTGTACAGCTGGTTCATATCCAGCAAATGGAACATGGCTATCAGTTTTTGTGCCAGTTCAATGGTCAGCGCAGGGGCTGGCAGCAGCAGGCAGGAAAAGAAGGCCAGCAGCAAGATGCCGCCAGCGCTCATCAGAGTTTCCAAAGGGTGTTTCATGTCATTGTTACGCCGGGGTTAACAAACACAGTCAAAAAGGCATTGTCCGGGAAAATAACCGTTGATTCAAATCCCCGGCAATAAATTCGCCGGGGAGAACGATCACAACCCTTCAGTGCTTTCTTTCTTCGCTTCCCTGGCAACAATGGCGCGATACCAGCGCGGATGGTGTTTCTGCGCCCAGCGGCGGCTAACTTTACCGACAATCATCCCTTTTATTGACCCCTTCACCCAGAACGCCATATACATATGAATCAGGATGGCGTGGATCAAAATGATGGCAACAGTCGCGTGGATAAGCAGGCTGTAGCGCACAAGTTTGATTGAAAAGTACGGCGCGAAATAAGGCCGCCAGATAATCACTCCAGTCACTAACAGCACGAAAATCATGCTCATAATGGTCCAGAACATCATCTTCTGCCCTGCGTTATATTTGCCAACATCCGCGACTTTATGTTCGTTACCTTTCAGCACTTCAACAATGTTTTTAATCCACGGCCAGTCCTGCTTTTCCGGGATATTGTGATGCACGAAACGGACAAACATAAACATCAGCGCCACGAAAATCAGCACGCCGAAGAATGGGTGCAAAATTCGGCCCATCTGCGGAGTACCAAACGTTTCTGTCAGCCATTGCAGCGTCGGAAAGAACAACGCGATGCCCGAAAGCGACACAAGGAAGAAACAAATTACGACTGTCCAGTGGCAGGCGCGGTCGATAAACCTGGTCCTGACAATGGATTTACTCTGCTTAATCATGATGTTCCTCCTCGTCTTCATCGACCTCTTCGTTTGGCCCGATCCCGATGTAATGGAAAATCAGCCCGGCAAACGTGGCGATGAAACCTGCTGCCGATAACGGTTTGAGGATCCCTTTCCATAGGTTGATTGGTGTATCAATTTTCGGGTCTTTTGGCAGATTGTGGTACAGCTCAGGTTGGTCGGCATGATGCAGTACATACATCACATGCGTACCGCCAACAGCTTGTGGATTGTAGAGTCCAGCGTGCTCGTAACCACGTTTTTGCAGCTTCGCCACCCGTTCGTCGGCCACATCCAACATCTCTTTCTTGGTGCCAAAATGAATGGCACCGGTCGGGCAGGTTTTCACGCAGGCAGGCTCCTGGCCCACGCTTACGCGATCGACACAAAGCGTGCATTTGTATACACGGTTATCGTCCTTATTCAGCCGTGGAATATTGAACGGGCAACCGGCGATGCAATAACCGCAGCCAATACAATGTTCAGACTGAAAATCGACGATGCCGTTGGCGTACTGAATGATGGCACCGGCAGACGGGCACGCCTTCAGGCAGCCCGGATCTTCACAGTGCATGCAGCCATCCTTGCGGATAAGCCACTCCAGCTTGCCGTTTTGCGAGGTCTCGCTAAAGCGCATTAACGTCCAGGATTTAGCGCTCAAATCGGCGGGGTTATCGTAAACCCCGACGCAATGACCGACTTCATCGCGGATGTCGTTCCACTCTGAACAGGCCACCTGGCAGGCCTTGCAGCCAATACAACTGGAGACATCAATCAGCTTGGCGACTTCCTCTTTGTAGTCGCGTGCCTGTGGTGGCGGTGTAATGGCGTTGGTTGCCGAACGCTTAATAATATCCTGAGATTGCATGGACATGAGTTCGCTCCTTACGCCTTCTCAATGTTGACCAGAAACGCCTTGTACTCTGGCGTCTGCGAGTTGGCGTCACCGACTGACGGCGTCAGGGTATTGGCGAGATAGCCTTTACGCGCAGTGCCTTCTAAGCCCCAGTGCAGAGGAATACCGACGGTTTCCACTTCCTGGCCGCCAGCATTGAGCGTTTGCAAACGCTGCGTCACCACCGCAACTGCACGAATAAAGCCACGTTTGCTGCTGACTTTTACCCAGTCGCCATTGGCAATCCCTTTTGTTTTCGCCAGCTTTTCGCTGATTTCGACAAACTGTTCTGGCTGCACGATGGCGTTCAGGCGCGAGTGCTTGGTCCAGGTGTGGAAATGTTCGGTCAGGCGATAAGTGGTGCCGACATACGGGAACTGCTCGCGCTTGCCCATGCGTTTGGCATCAGCTTCGTACAGACGTGCTGCCGGGTTCGACACCACATTTGGGTGCAGCGGGTTAGTACCCAGCGGTGTTTCAAACGGCTCGTAGTGTTCAGGGAAGGGGCCTTCCGCCATTTTGTCGATGGCAAACAGACGGCCTAAACCTTCCGGCTGCATGATAAATGGCCCGACACCGCTGCCAGGTGGGGCAGTGTTGTAGTCCGGAATGTCGTTACCGACCCACTTGACACCGTTCCATTTGATCAGCATCCGTTTTGGATCCCACGGTTTGCCTTGTGGATCGGCAGATGCGCGGTTGTAAATAATGCGGCGGTTAAGCGGCCACGCCCAGGCCCAGCCGAGCGTATTGCCAAGGCCAGATGGATCGGCGTTGTCGCGGTTTGCCATCTGGTTGCCTTTCGCCGTCCAACTGCCCGCGTAGATCCAGCAGGCGGAAGCGGTTGAACCGTCGTCACGCAACAGCGCAAACGAATCCAGAAGCTGGCCTTTTTTCGCCAACAGATTGCCGTTCTGATCGTAGAGATCTTCCAGCGCATAACCGTTGTTTTCTTTGGCAACTTCTTCAGATTCTGGGCTTTGGGGTAAGTCGTAATGCCAGCCCATTTTCAGTAGCGGCTCGGCCCCTTTACCGCCTTCATTGCGATACATCTCGCGCATGCGATGATAAATCCCTGCCAGAATCTCACCGTCGGTGCGTGCTTCTCCTGGTGCGTCGGCCCCTTTCCAGTGCCACTGTAACCAGCGTCCGGAGTTGGCAATAGAACCCTCTTCCTCGGCAAAACACGTTGATGGCAGACGGAACACTTCGGTCTGAATTGCCGCAGGATTAACGTCGTTCATCTCGCCGTGGTTTTGCCAGAAGTTCGACGTTTCAGTGACTAATGGATCGATAATCACCAAATACTTCAGCTTGCTAAGGCTTGCCACAACTTTGTTTTTGTCCGGGAAGGAGGCAACCGGGTTGAAGCCCTGGCAGATATAACCGGTGACTTTGTTGCGGTCCATCATGTCAAAGTACTTCAGCACGTCGTAGGACTGATCCCACTTCGGCAGCCAGTCAAATCCCCAGTTATTTTCTTTCCGGGCATCATCGCCATAAAACGCTTTCATCAGACTGACGAAGAACTTCGGATAATTACCCCAATAGTTCACCTGGTCTCGCAGCGTGGCTTTTGGCGTGTTGGCAGCAAGGTAGGTTTCAAGCGTTGTCTGTTTTTCTGACGGCAGCGTCAGATAACCAGGCAGGCTGGTGGAAAGCAGACCGAGATCGGTTAACCCCTGAATATTGGAGTGCCCGCGCAATGCGTTCACGCCGCCACCGGCCATACCCATATTGCCGAGTAGCAGCTGGATCATCGCCATAGTACGGATGTTCTGCGCACCCACGGTGTGCTGTGTCCAGCCCAATGCGTACAGGAATGTTGTGGTGCGATCGGCAGCACTCGTGGACGCCAGCACTTCACAGACTTTCAGGAAGTCGGCTTTCGGTGTGCCACAAATATGCTCGACAACTTCTGGCGTATAGCGGGAAACGTGCTCTTTGAGCAGGTTCCACACGCAGCGCGG
The DNA here is from genome assembly GCA_036502985.1 of Buttiauxella sp. Classification (GTDB taxonomy): domain Bacteria; phylum Pseudomonadota; class Gammaproteobacteria; order Enterobacterales; family Enterobacteriaceae; genus Buttiauxella. The sequence goes on along the minus strand of DASXXQ010000317.1, from coordinate 7,170 downwards.
GTGGGTCAGTGAATCATCACGTTTTGCGTAGCCATTTTCATCGAACTGATAGTTCCAGCTCGTTTTATCGTACTGGCGTTTATCTTCGTCGTAGCCGCTAAACAAGCCGTCATTAAAGCTGTAATCGTCACGCACCAATAGGCTGGCGTTGGTGTAATGCTTAACGTATTCAGCGTTGATTTTATTATTGGAAATCAGGTAAAGCAGCACACCCGACAGGAAAGTAATGTCGGTGCCGGAACGAATGGGCGCATAAATATCCGCGACCGACGCGGTGCGGGTAAAGCGCGGGTCAACCACAATCAGCGTGGCATCGTTGTTGTTTTTGGCTTCCATCGCCCAGCGGAAACCCACCGGATGCGCTTCAGCGGCGTTGCCGCCCATCACCATCACAACGTTTGCGTTTTTGATATCAACCCAGTGGTTGGTCATCGCACCGCGACCAAATGTTGGAGCAAGACTTGCTACCGTTGGTCCGTGTCAGACGCGCGCCTGGTTATCAACCGCTAACATGCCTAGCGAGCGGGCAAATTTTTGTGTCAGCATACCGGTTTCGTTGCTGGCCGCCGATGCACATAACATGCCGGTGGAAAGCCAGCGGTTGACCGTGACATTCTGCTCGTTTTTCTCAATGAAATTGGCATCGCGGTCGTTTTTCATCAGGCGGGCGATACGTGAAAAAGCATCTTCCCAGCTGATGCGCTGCCATTTATCAGAACCTGGTGCGCGGTATTCCGGGTAACGCAGACGGCTTTCGCTGTGAATGTAATCCAACAGGCCTGCGCCTTTCGGGCAAAGTGCCCCACGGCTGACCGGATGGTCCGGGTCACCTTCAATATGGAAAATACTGGATTTGGCGTTTTTCGCGCCGTCGCCCAGGCTATACATCAATAATCCGCAACCTACGGAGCAGTATGTACAGGAATTGCGGGTTTCTTTAGCGCGCATTAGCTTGTAATTGCGCACCTCCGCGAGTGCCGCTTTGGGTGCAAATCCCAGAACTGCGGCGGTTGTCCCTGCCATCCCGCCGGCACAGATTTTGAAAAATTTTCTGCGACTGACGTCCATCGTAACCTCATTGTTATGACGTATGAATGGCCGCGAAAATACCAATAGTGGCTGATGAGTTATTGAGCAAAATCAATTCGATAAGCATTGGGTAGATAACCCATACTTAATGAGTAGAAGGGTGGGGAAACCAATAACCATAAAGAGTGTGTGAATATAGCGTTGGCTCTAATCCCGATGCAGCAAATCGCTATAAATCTCTGTCAGCATTCCACCAGGCGCAAACTGTTTCTTAATCCACTGTGTAACTTGTCCGGTAGCGGCGTGCTGGGTGGCAAGTAGCATCCGCGAATCCTGGCGCGGGTTATTGATCTGGCGCGTCACAAGCAGGCCGCTTTCCTGGGCATCGCGCACCATGTAACTCGGTAAAAAGCCGACGCCTTCCCCCAGAATCTGACACTGGCATTTGGTGTTGAAGTCCGGCACCAGAATCGCTTCCTGCCCATGTAGCAACCAGCCGACCTTTTTATTCAGCGTAAGCGCAGTGTCTTCGACCATGATATTGGGATACAGGCGCAACTGGCTTTCAGATATCGGCTCCGGCATAAAGGCCAGCGGGTGCGTAGGGGCGATAGCAAATTCCCAGCGAATAGCACCGATTTCGGTGTAGTCGATGCCGCCGCCGTCGAGCAGCGTATCCGGCGCACCAATCGCGATATTGGCCTGGTTATTGATAATCGAATCCCACACGCCGTTGTAGACCTCGGTGGTGATGGTAATCAGGCAGGTGGGAAACTGTTTTTTTAGAATTTGCAGCAGTTTAGCGGTATGGCGCGGGGTATAAAGCAACTGATTGATACAGATGCGCACCTTCACCTCAATGCCCTGCGAAATAGTATCTACGCCGCGCTTGATGGCATGGAAATCGTTAAGCAGCTCGGTTGCTTTGCGATAGAAATAGTAGCCAGATTCGGTTAATTCAATGCTGCGGGTGTTGCGTACAAACAGAACCACATCAAGGTAAGTTTCTATCCGTTTGATGGTGTAGCTGATGGCTGACGTGGTGACACCCAACTCAACAGCGGCTTTGCTGAAACTGGCGTAACGGGCAGCGGTAGTAAAAGCCTGGAGGTTTTCTTCGGTGAAGATGGAGTTCATTACGCGATTTCCTTTCTTTCTTGTCGGATGTCGCTGCGCTAATCCGGCCTACAAAACCATTATCGACATAACCTAACCGTAGGTCGGGTAAGCAACACGCACCCGACACAGCATTGTTGAATGTATTTGTAATTCCTATGATCCCGGCCGCAGTCTTGAACCATATTTAACACTGCCGTTACAACTGATTTGAAGAGTATCACACTTCTGAAATCCTGTTGTCTCCGCTTTAGACAAGGGCTTACGGCTATCCAGCTAGTCGGTACTAAAGTGTCGTGAAAACGGTTTTATCATAGGTAAAAGATTGCGCTGAAGCACATTTTGCTCACATTGTTGAAATCTATTCAACAATGCTGTCATTAACGATGAATGATTTTTAAACGGATGTTAAAGCGGTCAGAGTGTTGCTATTCTCAATTCATCGGAAATAGCAAAGTATGGGAGTAAGGATATGTCTCAGAAAGAACTTATTGCGGAATTTCTAAATGCAGCACAAGAAGGGCATCTGGAAAATCTAAAACAATGCCTCAATGACGGCGTGGATATTAACGTTACTAACCGCCAGGGGCGTACCGCAATTACACTTGCCAGTCTGCACAAAAAATATGACTGCGTAGAGTATTTAATTGCGGCCGGTGCCGATATTAATAAACAAGATGAAACCTGCTTTAACCCTTTCTTACTCAGTTGCCTGAATAACGATCTGACATTATTACGCCTGATATTACCGGCAAATCCAGATCTGAATGTTTTATCGCGCTTTGGTGGCGTGGGTATTACTCCTGCCAGCGAAAAAGGTCATGTCGAAATTGTGCGTGAATTAGTGACGCGCACGGAAATTAATGTCAATCACACCAACTTTGTTGGCTGGACACCGTTGCTGGAAGCCATTGTCCTCAATGATGGCGGTGCAAAACAGCAAGAGATCGTCAAGCTGCTTCTCGACCATGGCGCAAACCCGCACATGACCGACAAATACGGCAAATCCCCCCTTTTCCTCGCTCGCGAAAAGGGCTACCACGAGATTGCCGAACTGTTAGTTAACGCCGGCGCGTAAACCCAGGAGGCGCACTATCGCCGATGATATTTTGCGGCGGTGCCTCTTTGCACAAACGGCAGATGTCACCTTTTTTAACCAAGATTTACAAGGTGATACCACCGGTTATGTTGAACAGGTGTTTTCCAGGGCAGTCAATATTCTTCTCCCTGAAAGACAACAGATATTCACTTTGCTGAGTACCGACTGTGATAACGGACCGAACAGCTGCCGTTTAGCGCTGGAGCATTGTCATCACTTATTCCAGCCCGGTGAGCGGGTCAGTTTTCACAGTAACGGCATTAATATTGGTACGGACAAACGCATCGATTTTTCGCGCTGTACACGCTGGCAACCCGATGCACCTTATTTAACGCAAACCAGAATAAAAGAGACTGACTGGCAAAGCCTTGCCCAAATCACACAGGCCAGTATTGAGCAAAGCTCGTCATTATTTTATTTCCACAGCGGCAATATTTTTTATGCAGAAATAAGCCGCTTATTGCAATTACATCGCCTGCAACTCATCGCTGCATTACGTGCAGGGGAGTGTGACGCAATTGAAAATGAAATAACTGAATTATTAGGTCTGGGAATTGGATTAACGCCATCGGGTGATGATTATCTGGCAGGGCTAAGTGCTTTTTTATTTGTTGCCGGGAACCCGGCACGGAAATATCGCGATAATTTTATTTCCATACTCGCAAGGCAAAAACATAAAACCACGCTGCTTAGTGCTATTACGCTGCGTGAAGCGATTGACCAACGATATCGTGAAAGCATTCATGATTTTATTCATCAGGTGGTCAGTGGCGATTTAAAAAATATTGAGCAGCGCATAAACGAAATTAAAAAAATAGGGTCGAGTTCAGGATGCGACATGCTTTGCGGCATGGCGGATGCCTTCGCGTTGACCCGATATGACGGAGAAAATCATGTCGACCAGGATTGTAATTAAAAAGAACACCTATTTTGATTCTGTCTCATTAATGTCCATCTCGACCAAAGCGAACCAGCTTGAAGGGGTGGATCAGGCGTTTGTTGCCATGGCAACCGAGATGAACAAAGGGGTACTGAAAAACCTCGGTTTGTTAAATGACGAGCTGGAACAGGCCAAAAATGGCGACCTGATGATTGTCATCAAAGGCGCCAGTGATGCCGCAAACGAAGCCACTCTTGAGGCAATCGAAGGGCTGTTTACCCGTAAAGATGACGGTGGTTCACGTCATGAAGCCCGCTACGCAACGCTTGCCAGCGCACATAACAACATTCCTGGCAGCAACCTCGCGGTGATCTCGGTCAACGGTGCATTTGCCGCGCGTGAAGCGCGCCAGGCGCTGGAAAACGACCTCAACGTGATGTTGTTCTCCGATAACGTTTCGTTTGAAGACGAACTCGCGCTCAAGCAACTTGCACACAGCAAAGGGTTATTAATGATGGGGCCGGACTGTGGCACCGCGATTATTAACGGAGCAGGGCTGTGCTTTGCCAACGCGGTGCGTCGCGGTTCTATCGGCATTGTGGGAGCCAGCGGTACCGGCAGCCAGGAGTTGAGCGTTCGTATTCATGAATTTGGTGGTGGTGTTTCCCAGCTTATCGGGACTGGCGGGCGCGATTTAAGCGAGAAAATCGGCGGCATCATGATGCTGGATGCCATCCAGATGCTGGAAGATGACCCGCAAACCGAAGTGATTGCGCTGATCTCTAAACCACCGGCTCAGGCCGTGGCCGAAAAAGTGCTGGCCCGTGCGCAAACCTGCCGTAAGCCGGTCGTGGTTTGTTTCCTGGGGACTGGAGAAGCACGCGAAGACGAACCGGGCTTGCAGTTTGCTCGTGGCACCAAAGAAGCCGCACTTAAAGCTGTTCTGCTTACCGGCATTAAAAAAGATTCGCTGGATTTACATCCGCTCAACTGGCCGCTTATAGAAGAAGTACGTGCCCGCCTGAAGCCAGAACAGAAGTACATTCGTGCGCTGTTCTGTGGTGGCACACTATGCGATGAAGCCATGTTTGCCGCGCTGGAAAAATACCCCGATGTTTACAGCAATATTCAGCCAAACCCGGAATATCGCCTCAAAGACGTCAACGTCAGTATTGCGCACACCTTCCTCGATTTTGGTGATGACGATTTCACCAACGGCAAACCGCACCCAATGATTGACCCAACTAACCGCATCAGCCGCTTGTTGCAGGAAGCGCGTGACCCAGAAGTGGGCGTGATCGCGATGGATTTCGTGCTGGGATTTGGCTCGCATGAAGATCCTGTCGGCGTGATGCTCGACGCTATCAAAGATGCAAAAGCCATTGCGGCACGCGATGGGCGTCATCTGGAGATTTTAGGCTACGTACTGGGCACCGACCAGGACACCCCTTCGCTTGAACAACAATGCCAGATGTTAACGGACGCAGGCGTTATCTGGGCCAGTAGCAGCACCAATACCGGCCTGTTGGCACGCGAATTTGTCTGCAAGGAGAAAGCACAATGAGTTTGTTCAACCAACCCCTGAACGTCATTAACGTCGGCATTGCGATGTTCAGCGACGATTTGAAAAAGCAGAACGTTCCGGTAACGCAACTGGACTGGACGCCACCCGGCCTTGGAAATTTAGCCGTCGTTAAAGCGCTGGATGCGATTGACGCACCAGGTCTTGCCGAAAAAGTACACGCAGCCAACAAGCTCGCGGTTGAGCGCATCATTCAGTCCCAGCCGGTGCTGGTAGGTTATGACCAGGCGATTAACGTTGTTCCAGGCATGACGCGCAATACCATTCTTCACGCCGGGCCACCGATTAGCTGGGAAAAAATGTGCGGTGCGATGAAAGGTGCGGTGACCGGTGCGTTGGTCTTTGAAGGACTGGCTTCAAACCTTGAAGATGCAGCGCAACTGGCTGCATCGGGCGAAATCATCTTCTCGCCGTGCCATGAACACGACTGCGTAGGGTCAATGGCAGGAGTGACATCTGCTTCCATGTTTATGCATATCGTCGAGAACAAAACCTACGGCAACCGCGCATACACCAACCTCAGTGAGCAAATGGCGAAGATCTTGCGCATGGGCGCCAACGACCAAAGCGTGATTGATCGTTTGATCTGGATGCGCGATGTACTTGGCCCGATGCTGCGCGACGCGATGAAACTCGCAGGTGAAATCGACTTGCGTCTGATGTTGGCGCAGGCACTGCATATGGGGGACGAGTGCCACAACCGCAACAATGCAGGCACCACGTTACTGATTCAGGCGCTGACGCCGTGGATTATCCAGACCAACTTCACCGTGGCGCAGCAAAAAGAGGTGTTCGATTTTGTCGCCAGCAGCGACTACTTCTCCGGCCCAACGTGGATGGCGATGTGCAAAGCGGCAATGGATGCGGCGCACGGCATCGAATACAGCACCGTGGTTACCACTATGGCACGCAACGGCGTCGAGTTTGGCCTGCGCGTCAGCGGGCTGCCGGGCCAATGGTTTACCGGCCCGGCACAGCAAGTTATCGGTCCCATGTTTGCAGGTTACAAACCGATAGATTCCGGTCTGGATATTGGCGACAGCGCGATTACCGAAACCTACGGCATTGGCGGTTTTGCCATGGCAACGGCTCCGGCCATTGTTGCACTGGTGGGCGGTACGGTGGATGAAGCTATCGATTTCTCGCGCCAGATGCGTGAAATAACGCTCGGCGAGAACCCTAACGTCACCATTCCGTTGCTGTCGTTTATGGGTATTCCGACCGCCATTGATATTAAGCGCGTGGGCAACAGCGGCATTCTGCCCGTTATCAATACCGCCATTGCCCACAAAGACGCGGGCATCGGCATGATTGGCGCCGGGATTGTGCATCCGCCGTTTGAATGTTTTGAGAAGGCTCTGCTCGCCTTTGGTGAGCGTTACTCTTTCTAAGGGAAACACCGATGACAAACATAAAGCTTGAGTGGAAACGCGGTGACTGGGCGGCATATTTCGGGTTAATGAC
>DASXXQ010000316.1:0-23409 GCA_036502985.1 Buttiauxella sp. | reverse complement strand
GTGCGCTTTCCACCGCTGGTGTGGTCTCTTCAACCATGGCGGAGGTATTCTTTTGTTCCGTCATTGTGGCGTCCCATATTGTAGGTTTATTGTAACGCGCGAAGCAGCGCGTCATTGTCTGCGTTATCGGCGACCCGAATATCCTGCCAGCCCAAATCCCGGGCAAGGTCTGCCAGACGCTCACTGACAACCAAAAGTTGGCAGTGGAGTAACCAGTTTTTTCGATACCATTCCGGAATGAGCGCATAAAGCTGTTGCAGCATTTCGCCACTCGTTACAACCAGCGTTGAAACGCCACGTTCGCGCCAGCGAAAGGCTTCTTCTGTGCCGTCATAAATTCTGGCGCTTCTTTGATAGCATTCACAGAAAGTCACTTCAGCACCGCGCTCGGTAAGCGTTTCACCTAATAGCTCACGCCCGCCGTTCCCACGCAAAATGAGTGCCCGTTTCCCGGCAACATTTTGTAATTCAGGTAATTGTAGCAAGACTTCTGACGTTTCCCGATCTTGTGGATAGCGAATCGGCAAATGGCTTACCGTGTGAAACGCTAATGCAGTCGTACGCCCGATGGCAAACCAGGCAAGATTTGCAGGCCAGGCGATGCCGTGCTGTTTTAATTGCGGGTGGGCATAATGTATGACGTGCTGCGATAACACGAACACGAGATCGCCTTCTGAAAGGCTCGCCAGCATCTGAGGCAGTTTGTCCAACTGCCTGCCTGGGGAAAATTCAATAAGTGGGAAGCTATACGCCACCTGCCCCAGTGCGCGCAGTCTGCTCACTAATTCATCCCCTGCAGGGGAAGGGCGGGTGACAAGTATGGTCATGCCGGGGCATCTCCGTCATAAACAGCAGCCAGAATTTCACGCGCACCTTTATCGAGAAGTTCTTCAGCAAGTGAAATGCCCATACTAACAGCGTCTTCAGGCTTGCCACGGCGCTCACCGCGAACCAGGACAGAACCGTCTGGCGCGCCGACTAAAGCACGCAGCCAAAGCTCACCGTTACTAAGCTCCGCATAGCTGCCGATCGGTACCTGACAACCACCTTCAAGGCGCATATTCATGGCGCGTTCTGCACTGACGCGGATGGCTGTTTCGTCATGGTTAAGCGACGCGAGCAACGCTTGAGTTTGTGCGTCATCAAGACGGCACTCGATTCCTACTGCACCCTGGCCTACCGCTGGCAAAGACACTTCGGCGGGGAGGGCGTAGCGGATGCGCTCTTGCAAACCAAGACGGTTAAGTCCGGCAACAGCGAGTATTATTGCGTCATAATCACCGTTATCGAGCTTGCCCAGGCGGGTGCCGACATTGCCACGCAATGAGCGAATGACCAGATCCGGGCGACGCTCAGCAATCTGACACTGGCGGCGGAGGCTTGATGTGCCAACGACACTGCCTGCGGGTAAATCATCCAGGCTTGAGAAATTATTAGAAACAAATGCATCGCGTGGATCGTCGCGCTCGCAAATAGTCACTAAGCCTAAGCCTTCAGGGAATTCTACTGGCACATCTTTCATTGAATGCACGGCAATATCCGCACGCCCTTCAAGGAGCGCAAGTTCTAACTCTTTGACAAACAATCCCTTGCCACCGACTTTCGCCAGCGGTGTATCAAGAATGATGTCGCCACGCGTAACCATAGGCACCAGTTCAACCGTGAGCTGGGGATGGCACGCCTCCAGGCGCTGTTTGACATAATGTGCTTGCCAAAGTGCTAATGGACTTTGGCGAGTGGCAATTCTTAATACATTGTCTAACATTGCTAGTTACCGTAATTATCGTCCCTGACCATCCTACCACTCTTCAAGGAAGGCTGTCAGTTTCAACGGTTTTGCGGAAAAGAGGGACATGTTTCGTATTATGGAAGATAAAGCGGGCAGGCGTAGCGGAAGTTGGTGAGTAGCGCATCTTTCTTTACGGTCAACCAGCAAGGTGTTAAATTGATCACGTTTCCAGCAATTCTTTGCCTTGTCGTTTATAATAGAGGCAACAACCGGGAAACGGGTTTTTTCGTAATACTGAAACCATCAGGCGATATGTCTTGTACCTCTATATTGAGACTCTTAAACAGAGACTGGATGCCATTAACCAACTGCGTGTAGATCGCGCACTTGCTGCCATGGGGCCTGCTTTCCAACAGGTCTACAGTCTTCTGCCAACATTGTTACATTATCATCACCCGCTGATGCCAGGTTACCTTGAGGGTAACGTTCCACATGGCATTTGCATCTACACGCCTGATGAAACCCAACGTCACTATCTTAACGAACTCGAATTAATGCGCGGCATGCCGCCGCAGAAAACCGATCCAGGTGAATTGCCTATCACTGGCCTCTATTCCATGGGAAGCACCTCTTCCGTTGGGCAGAGTTGTTCATCTGATTTGGATATTTGGGTTTGTCACCAGTCATGGCTCGATAACGACGAGCGCCAACTGCTGCAACGTAAATGTAGCGTGCTGGAAAGCTGGGCTGCTTCGCTAGGCGTTGAAGTCAGTTTCTTCCTGATTGACGAAAACCGCTTCCGCCATAATGAAAGCGGCAGTCTGGGCGGCGAGGATTGCGGTTCTACCCAACACATCCTGTTGCTGGACGAATTCTATCGCACCGCGGTGCGCCTTGCCGGTAAACGTATTCTCTGGAGTATGGTGCCGGGCGATGAAGAAGATCATTACGACGATTACGTGATGACGCTTTACGCACAGGGCGTGCTCACACCAAACGAATGGTTGGATCTCGGTGGCCTGAGCTCACTGTCAGCGGAAGAATATTTTGGAGCCAGCCTGTGGCAGCTCTATAAAAGTATCGACTCGCCTTATAAAGCCGTGTTGAAAACCCTGCTGCTGGAAGCCTATTCCTGGGAATATCCGAACACTCGCTTACTGGCAAAAGATATTAAACAGCGTTTGCATGATGGCGAGATAGTCTCTTTTGGGCTTGATCCGTACTGCATGATGCTGGAGCGTGTGACTCACTACCTTACGCAAATCGAAGATACTGCGCGTCTGGATTTAGTGCGTCGCTGCTTCTATCTCAAAGTCTGCGAAAAACTTTCCCGTGAACGCGCCTGTGTAGGCTGGCGTCGTGAAGTATTAAGCCAATTGGTCAAAGACTGGGGCTGGGATGAACCGCGCCTGGCAATGTTGGACAACCGCGCTAACTGGAAAATTGACCAGGTTCGCGATGCTCACAACGAACTTCTTGATGCGATGATGCAAAGCTATCGCAACCTGATTCGTTTTGCTCGTCGCAATAACTTGAGCGTCAGCGCAAGCCCACAAGATATCGGTGTTTTGACCCGTAAATTGTATGCAGCGTTTGAAGCACTGCCTGGTAAAGTGACACTGGTTAATCCACAGATCTCTCCGGATTTGTCAGAACCTAATCTGACCTTTATCTATGTTCCGCCGGGTCGTGCCAACCGCTCAGGTTGGTATCTCTACAACCGTGCGCCAAACATGGACTCCATCATCAGCCATCAACCGCTGGAATATAACCGTTATCTTAATAAGCTGGTGGCATGGGCCTACTTCAATGGCCTGCTGACCTCCCGCACTCGCCTGTTTATTAAGGGCAACGGTATTTGTGATTTACCAAAATTGCAGGAAATGGTTGCCGATGTTTCACACCACTTCCCGCTGCGCTTGCCTGCGCCAACCGCGAAAGCGTTGTATAGCCCCTGTGAAATTCGCCATCTGTCGATCATCGTGAACCTTGAATACGACCCGACGGCGGCTTTCCGTAATCAAGTCGTTCATTTCGATTTCCGTAAGCTGGATGTATTCAGCTTCGGGCAGCAGCAGCAGTGTCTGGTAGGAAGCGTTGACTTGCTGTACCGCAACTCCTGGAATGAGGTGCGTACTCTGCATTTCAATGGCGAACAATCAATGATTGAAGCGCTGAAAACGATTCTGGGCAAAATGCACCAGGATGCCGCACCGCCTGATAGCGTAGAAGTTTTCTGCTATAGCCAGCATCTGCGTGGGCTTATCCGCACCCGTGTTCAACAACTGGTTTCCGAATGTATCGACTTCCGTTTATCGAGCACTCGCCAGGAACCAGGCCGCTTTAAAGCGCTGCGAATTTCTGGCCAAACGTGGGGGCTGTTCTTTGAGCGCCTGAGCGTATCAGTGCAGAAACTGGAAAATGCGGTCGATTTCTACGGTGCAATTTCGCATAACAAACTGCACGGCTTGTCAGTGCAGGTTGAAACCAACCAGGTACAACTCCCGTCAGTGGTGGATGGTTTTGCCAGCGAGGGCATCATTCAATTCTTCTTTGAAGAAGCGAGCGAGGACCAGGGGTTTAACATTTATATTCTGGATGAGACTAACCGGGCAGAGGTTTATCACCACTGTGAAGGAAGCAAAGAAGATCTGGTGCGGGATGTCAGCCGTTTCTACTCTTCTTCGCATGACCGTTTTACTTACGGTTCAAGCTTTATCAACTTCAACCTGCCGCAGTTCTATCAGATTGTGAAGGTTGATGGGCGCTCGCAGGTTATCCCGTTCCGCAACCAGGCCATCACAGCAGCGACGCCTGCTAATCATGACGATAGCAATGCGCCACTACTTCAGCAGTACAGCAACAGCTAGCGGAAGCTAACCGGTTCACCCGCTTGCTGTGTGCAGGCTTCTTCAAGTAGCTGCCAGAACTCCGCACCGCTACGATCGCAAATCCACTTATCTCCTTTCAGATCAAAATGGTAACCGCCACTTTTGGTCGCAAGCCAGACCTGATGCAATGGTTCCTGACGATTGATAATAATCTTGCTGCGGTTCTCAAAGCTCAGGCTCAGCACGCCGCCATTGATTTCGCAGTCAATATCGCTGTCACCATCCCAGTCGTCCAGACGTTCTTCGATTGTTGACCACAAGCCGTCACAGGTGCGATGAAATTCACTGTCGTTCATATCTTTTTCTCAGTTGTTCGTCTTCAGGGCAGTATAAAAGCAACGCTCACGAATAGAAAAGAGTATTGCTTTTCAGGGATCACCTGCGATGATAGACGGTAGAATATTGGATTACAGGCATCTCAATAATGAAGAAAATTTTCTGCCCACTTGCATTTACGCTGGCACTTTTCAGCCTTTCTGGCTGTGGCCTTAAAGGGCCTTTGTACTTTCCTCCAGCTGATGGCAAAACGACACCTACGACTCAGAGCGTGACGCCTGAGAAAAAGCCGCAATCAGCCACGCCGGATCGCAACAATCGTGGAACTGATAACGCACCGACTCAGGTTATCTACTAGCAAATTATCGATAAGTAGCCGCGTATATGGAGCAGAAGATGCAGTTTTCGAAGATGCATGGCCTTGGCAATGACTTTATGGTCGTCGACGCGGTGACTCAAAACGTCTATTTCTCCCCTGAGCTTATCCGCCGCCTGGCCGACAGGCATTTGGGCGTAGGTTTCGACCAATTGCTGGTCGTCGAGCCTCCTTACGATCCGGACCTGGATTTCCATTACCGTATTTTCAACGCCGATGGCAGCGAAGTTTCTCAATGCGGCAATGGTGCGCGTTGTTTCGCACGCTTTGTGCGTCTGAAAGGGCTAACCAACAAACGCGATATTCGTGTCAGCACCGCGAATGGCCGCATGGTTCTCAGCGTGACGGAAGACGAGCTGGTTTGCGTGAATATGGGCGAGCCGAATTTCGAGCCTTCCGCCGTTCCGTTCCGCGCAAACAAAGCGGAAAAGACCTATATTATGCGTGCCGCTGAACAGACTATTATGTGCGGCGTCGTGTCAATGGGTAACCCGCATTGTGTTATTCAGGTTGATGATGTGACAACGGCCGATGTGGAAACGCTAGGGCCGGTAATGGAAAACCATGATCGTTTTCCTGAGCGTGCAAACATTGGTTTTATGCAGGTCGTCACCAAAGAACATATCCGCCTGCGCGTTTATGAACGTGGTGCCGGAGAAACTCAAGCTTGTGGCAGTGGCGCTTGCGGCGCGGTTGCCGTAGGTATCTTGCAAGGAATACTTGCCGAACAGGTTCGCGTAGAGCTGCCTGGTGGCCGTCTTGATATCGCCTGGAAAGGGCCCGGAAATCCGCTATTTATGACCGGCCCGGCGGCCCACGTCTATGATGGATTTATACATCTATGAAGAACGCCGAAGAACAGCAAGAAGCCGTACTGGAACTGGATGACCGCATGGTGGCGGAATATCTGCTACGCCATCCCGATTTCTTTATCCGGAACGCCCAGCATGTAGAACAGATGCAAGTCCCGCATCCGATACGTGGCACGGTTTCGTTGGTTGAATGGCATATGGCGCGTAGCCGTAACCATATCAATTTTCTTGAAGAAAACATGACTCTGTTGATGGAACAGGCGAGTGTTAACGAAGGGCTGTTCTATCGCTTACTGAAGTTGCAAGGCCATCTGGCTTCTGCCACCAGTTTGCAGGAAATGCTGAATCGTCTGCACCGCTGGGCGCGTGAAATGGGGCTGGCTGGCGCGAATGTGCGTCTTTTTGCCGATCGTTGGCGGATTGGAGCTCCTTCTGATTTCACTCATCTGGCGCTCAATCGTCAGGCTTTCGAGTCGCTGCGCATTCAACGACTGGGCGAGAGGCAACACTATCTGGGGCCGCTAAATGGTCCTGAATTACTGGTGGTTTTACCCCAGGCTAAAGCCATTGGTTCGGTTGCACTTTCTCTGATGGGAAGTGATGCGGACTTAGGCGTTCTTATCTTCAGTAGCCGTGACGCTCAGCATTATCAGGAAGGGCAAGGTACACAATTACTGCACGAACTGGCACTGATGTTGCCCGACCTGCTGGAGCGCTGGATCGAGCGAGTATGACAACCTCGCCGCTGCAAACCTTAGTGGATGGCTTTCTGCGCTATCTGAAGGTAGAGCGCCAGCTAAGCCCCCTGACACTACTCAATTATGGTCGCCAGCTTAGTGCGATAATCGGTCTGGTTGGTGAGATGAAATTGAGCGACTGGCAGCAATGTGATGCCGCAGCGGTTCGCTCTCTTACTGTGCGTAGCCGTAAAGCTGGCCTGGGGCCATCCAGCCTCGCATTGCGCCTTTCTGCCTTACGAAGTTTTTTTGACTGGTGTGTCAGCCAGGGCAAACTCAAAGCCAACCCCGCAAAAGGTATTTCTACTCCGAAAGCCGGTCGTCACCTGCCAAAAAATATCGACGTTGACGACGTTAATCGCTTACTGGATATCGACATTAACGACCCGCTTGCTGTGCGTGACCGCGCGATGCTGGAAGTGATGTATGGCGCCGGGCTGCGTCTTTCCGAGCTGGTTAATATGGATTGTCGCCATATCGACCTGACAACAGGCGAAGTGTGGGTGATGGGTAAAGGTAGTAAAGAACGCCGGGTGCCGGTAGGGAAATCCGCTGTAACCTGGGTTGAGCACTGGCTCGATCTACGCGAGCTTTTTGGTCCGGACGATGACGCGCTATTTCTCTCAAAGCAGGGAAAGCGTATTTCTACGCGCAATGTCCAAAAACGTTTTAGCGAGTGGGGGATAAAACAGGGACTAAACAGCCATGTTCACCCGCACAAACTGCGCCATTCTTTTGCTACGCACATGCTGGAGTCCAGCGGGGATCTGCGCGGTGTGCAGGAATTATTGGGCCATGCCAACCTTTCCACGACACAAATCTATACCCATCTCGACTTCCAACACTTAGCCTCAGTGTATGATGCTGCGCATCCACGCGCTAAACGAGGAAAATCGTAATGCATTTTTATCGCCCGCTTGGGCCTATTGCCGCGCTCACGTTTGATCTCGATGATACGTTGTACGATAACCGTGAAGTGATTATCCGCACCGAACGCGAATCAATGAGCTTTGTGCAAAATTACCATCCGAAGCTGAATCACCTGCAACGACCTGATTTTTTGCGTATCCGGCATGCCTTGCGTCTCGCTGAACCCGAAATCTACCATGATGTCACCGAATGGCGTCGCCGCGCGGTTGAGCAGGCCATGTTAGACGTGGGCTTGTCAGCAGAAGAAGCAGAGGCTGGCGCACAAGCTTCGATGGCGAATTTCGCCCACTGGCGTAGCCAAATCGAGGTGCCGCAAGAAACTCACGACACCTTAGCAGCGCTTGCCGAAAAATGGCCGCTGGTGGCGATTACCAACGGTAACGCCGAACCGCACCTTTTTGGCCTGGATAAATACTTTAAATTTGTGCTGCGTGCTGGCCCTCACGGGCGATCAAAGCCATTTAACGACATGTATCATCTGGCAGCAGAAAAACTGGATGTTCCGCGCGAACATATCTTGCACGTAGGTGATGACCTGACGACAGATGTCGCCGGGGCTGTTCGCTGCGGTATGCAGGCTTGCTGGATAAACCTGCGCGATGGCGACTTAATGCAGATTGATGACAGCCGTTTATTGCCACATCTGGAAATTTCGCGGTTGGCATCTCTCACCGCACTGATATAATCTGAATAGCTCTGTATAAAACCACAGTATATTTTTATCTCCTCACGCGGCGGTGCCAATGGACGTTTCTTACCTGCTTGATAGCCTCAACGATAAACAGCGCGAAGCCGTCGCGGCCACGCGCAGCAACATGCTAGTGCTGGCAGGGGCGGGCAGCGGTAAAACACGCGTATTGGTGCATCGCATTGCGTGGCTGATTAGCGTGGAAAACTGTTCCCCGTACTCCATCATGGCGGTGACGTTCACCAACAAAGCGGCGGCCGAAATGCGCCATCGTATCAGCCAGTTGATGGGGACCAGCCAGGGTGGCATGTGGGTGGGCACTTTCCATGGTCTCGCACATCGCTTGCTGCGTGCGCATCATATGGACGCCAACTTGCCGCAGGATTTTCAAATCCTCGACAGCGAAGATCAGTTGCGCTTGTTAAAGCGCCTGATTAAAGCCATGAATCTCGACGAGAAACAGTGGCCTGCTCGCCAGGCAATGTGGTTTATCAACGGCAAGAAAGACGAAGGTTTGCGCCCACATCACATTGAAAGTTATGGCAATCCAGTTGAACAAACCTGGCAAAAAGTTTATCAGGCCTATCAAGAAGCGTGTGACCGAGCGGGTTTGTTGGATTTTGCCGAGTTGCTGCTGCGTGCCCATGAACTCTGGTTAAACAAACCCCATATTTTGAACCACTACCGCGAACGTTTTACCAATATCCTGGTGGACGAATTCCAGGATACCAACAGCATTCAGTATGCGTGGATTCGTATGCTGGCGGGCGATACCGGTAAAGTGATGATCGTGGGCGACGATGACCAGTCCATTTATGGCTGGCGCGGTGCGCAGGTCGAGAACATCCAACGCTTCCTGACGGATTTCCCTGGTGCGCAAACTATCCGCCTTGAGCAAAACTACCGCTCAACCAATAATATTCTGAATGCCGCTAACGCCCTGATTGCCAATAACTCGGGCCGCCTGGGTAAAGAGCTGTGGACTGACGGCAGCGATGGCGAGCCAATCTCACTTTATTGTGCTTTTAACGAACTGGACGAAGCGCGCTTCGTGGTTAATCGCATCAAGACGTGGCAGGAAAACGGCGGTGCGCTTGAGCAGTGTGCCATTCTCTACCGCAGCAACGCCCAATCACGTGTGCTGGAAGAAGCATTGTTGCAGGTCAGCATGCCGTACCGTATTTACGGTGGTATGCGCTTCTTCGAACGCCAGGAAATCAAAGACGCGCTTTCGTATTTGCGCCTGATTGCCAACCGCAATGATGACGCGGCGTTTGAACGTGTCGTCAACACGCCAACGCGTGGTATTGGCGATCGCACATTAGATGTGGTGCGCCAGACTTCCCGTGATAAACAGCTCACCTTGTGGCAAGCCTGCCGTTTGTTACTCCAGGAAAAAGCGCTGGCAGGCCGTGCGGCATCTGCACTGCAACGCTTTATGGAGCTTATTGACTCGCTGGCACACGAAACTATCGATATGCCGTTGCACGTACAAACTGACCGGGTCATCAAAGACTCAGGCTTGATGATGATGTATGAGCAGGAAAAGGGCGAGAAAGGCCAGACGCGTATCGAGAACTTAGAAGAACTGGTCACGGCGACGCGCCAGTTCAGTTATCAGGACGAAGACGAAGATCTGATGCCTCTGCAAGCATTCTTGTCTCATGCGGCTCTTGAAGCGGGTGAGGGGCAAGCGGATACCTGGCAAGACGCGGTACAACTGATGACGTTGCACTCGGCAAAAGGGCTGGAATTCCCGCAAGTCTTTATCGTCGGAATGGAAGAAGGCATGTTCCCAAGCCAGATGTCGCTGGATGAAGGCGGGCGCCTGGAAGAAGAACGCCGTCTGGCTTACGTCGGTGTTACGCGCGCGATGCAAAAACTCACGCTCACCTACGCAGAAACGCGTCGCTTGTACGGTAAAGAGGTTTATCACCGTCCGTCACGTTTCATTGGTGAACTGCCAGAAAATTGTGTGGAAGAAGTCCGTTTACGCGCGAGCATCAGCCGTCCGGTTAGCCATCAACGTATGGGCACGCCTCTGTCCGAGAATGATTCCGGCTTTAAACTCGGGCAGCGTGTTCGTCATGAGAAGTTTGGCGAAGGTACGGTTGTTAATCTGGAAGGTAGTGGGGAACATAGCCGAGTCCAGGTCGCATTTCCAGGCCAGGGAATTAAATGGTTAGTCGCCGCTTATGCACGCCTTGAAACGGTGTAACTCATACAAAAAACTTACTGTTTTTCCCACTACAAACATCAGGGGAATTAAATAGTCCATGGTGTTCTGTTGCGTGTTGACGCCATATAGGTGGTGGCGTAACATGCGCGCACGATTACGCTAAGAGGACACTCGCCTTGGACACACCCAGTAAATACTGGCTCAATTACCTGTCATCCAGGTACAACTTCTAAGGCTATCCTCTTATGCTGATAGCCTTAGTGGTTGTCGGCGACCTCATATCTCGTATATCCCGTCGCAATGAGTCAGACTTTTTAATGGTCTGAAACCTGTATCGTTTCTGTCTGTGTGCCAACCGAACTGTCCCTGATATTTTTTTGCATTGGGAGTACCGGTCATGCTGAGCGCATTTCAACTGGAAAACAATCGTCTGTGCCGTCTCGAACTGGATGAGGCCGATAACCTTAGCAATTCTGTATGGGTTGATTTGGTCGAGCCTGAAGAGACCGAGCGGCAGCGCGTGCAAACGGAACTTGGTCAAAGCCTGGCAACCCGCCCGGAACTGGAAGACATCGAAGCATCCGCACGTTTTTTTGAAGACGAAGACGGTTTGCACATTCACTCATTTTTCTTTTTCGAAGACGCAGACGATCACGCGGGGAACAGCACCGTGGCATTCACCATCCGTGAAGGCCGCCTGTTCACGTTACGTGAGCGTGAATTACCGGCGTTTCGCCTCTATCGTATGCGCGCCCGTAGCCAGAATATGGTGGACGGCAACGCCTACGAATTACTGCTCGACCTGTTTGAAACCAAAATCGAACAGCTGGCAGACGAAATCGAAAATATCTATAGCGACCTGGAAAAACTCAGCCGTGTAATTATGGAAGGGCATCAGGGCGATGAATATGACGCAGCGCTTTCTACACTTGCGGAACTTGAAGATATCGGTTGGAAAGTCCGTTTGTGTTTGATGGATACCCAGCGTGCGCTGAACTTCCTGGTGCGCAAAGCACGTTTGCCGAGCGGGCAGCTTGAGCAAGCGCGTGAAATCCTGCGAGATATCGAATCCCTGTTGCCGCACAATGAATCGCTGTTCCAGAAAGTAAACTTCCTGATGCAGGCCGCGATGGGCTTTATCAACATAGAGCAGAACCGCATCATCAAGATCTTCTCGGTGGTATCGGTTGTGTTCCTGCCGCCGACGCTGGTGGCATCAAGCTACGGGATGAACTTCAAATTTATGCCGGAACTGGAGCTGAGCTTTGGTTATCCTGCCGCGATTATCGTGATGATTCTTGCAGGGCTTGCGCCGTATCTCTACTTTAAGCGTAAGAACTGGTTGTAGTTTTGTTGGGTGTCGCTACGCTACCCCGACCTACGAAAAGCAGTTGTAGGGTGGATTAGCGATTTAGCGACATCCACCGCCAGGTTATTTGCGCAGCTTACTCTGCGTATAAACTGCATCCAGAATAAACAACGCGAGTGCCGCCCAGATAAACCCGAAGGTCAGCAGCTTATCTTTACCCACCACTTCTCCGTAGAACGTCACGGCCAGCAGGAACATTAACGTAGGGCCAATGTACTGGAAGAAACCCAGTGTAGAGAGACGCAAGCGTGTCGCTGCTGCGGTGAAGCACAACAGCGGAATCGTTGTGACCACACCTGCGGCAATCAACATCAAGTTCAGCGACATTGAGTTTTGCCCCATGTGGCTGGTCGAACTATCTGCAATGCCAAACAAGTAGATAGCGGCAATGGGCAGAAGCCACAGCGTTTCAACCAACATGCCGGTTTGCGCATCGACAGCAATTTTCTTACGCACCAACCCGTAAAACGCAAAACTGAATGCCAGGCCAAGGGCGATGATTGGCAATGAACCGAATGTCCATAGCTGAACCAACACGCCACAGGCTGCCAGAGCTACCGCAACCCACTGCATTCGGCGGAATCGCTCGCCGAGGAAAATCATCCCCAGCACCACGTTAACCAGCGGGTTGATGAAATAGCCCAGACTTGCTTCCAGCATGTGATTGTTATTCACAGCCCAGATAAAGAGCAGCCAGTTACCGCCAATCAGCACCGCCGAAAGCGCCATAGCAAAAACCTTCTTGCGGTTCTTGCAGGATTTTTTCACCTGTGGCCATTGGCGGCTCAGGCTAATCAGCACCACCATAAAGAAGAATGACCAAATCACGCGATGAGTCAGAATTTCATCAGCTGGAACGTAATGGATTAGTTTGAAATATGCAGGCGCGATGCCCCAAATAAAATACGCCGCCAGCGCAAGTAACACGCCCTGGCGGGTCTGTTTCGCATCCATGAAAAGAGCTCGTTGATAAATAGTGTCCTAATTGTATCAGCTATAACGGCTTCACCCCACCATGTAGGTCGCAGTCGCACTGGCGATATGCAGTTGATCTTCGTTATGTAATTCCACGCGAGCAACCGCCACTTTGTTCCCGGCACGCAGGAGACTGCTACTGGCGGTAAAGCGCTGCCCACGGCCCGGGCGCAAGTAATCAACTCGCAAATCGATAGTCCCCATTTTCGATAACCGCTGGCGCAGCTCTTCTTCGCTAATACTATCGTGGCGAGTGAGCGTACTGCCTACGCAAACCAACCCCGCAGCAACATCCAGCGAAGAAGCAATCACACCACCGTGCAAAATACTCTGCGCCCAGTTCCCCACCATCATTGGCTGATTATTAAAACTAAGCTCGGCATAGTCTTTCTCATACCGGATTAGCTCCAGACCCAGCGCTCGGTTGAATGGCATGTGATAGACAAAAATCTCACCGACCAGTTGTAGGGCGGCTTCAGGGGTCAGAAATGGGGTAGACATGGATCATCCTCGATCAAAACAAAGCAACAATGTTAAGCAATTGTTTATTTTATGCTTCGTAATCGTTGATTGCCAATTTAAGAAAGGTTGACCGAGCGTGCACATTCAGAACTATGTAGAATGTGTCCGTAATAATAATTTGAAACCTTTTTTATTCAGGAGAATATTGTCGATGCGCAAGTTTCTGGGATGGTTAGTGGCGGCCGGCATGTTGCCTCTGACGGCTTACGCACAGGAAGCCACAATTAAAGAAGTGCATGATAAACCTGCGGTTCGCGGCAGTATCATCGCCAATATGCTCCTGGAACATGACAACCCGTTCACCCTTTATCCGTATGAAACCAACTACGTAATTTATACGGTGACAGACGATCTAAACAAAGAAGCGATCAGCTCTTACAACTGGTCTGATAACGCCCGTAAAGACGAAGTGAAGTTCCAGCTTAGCCTTGCGTTTCCATTGTGGCGCGGTATCCTGGGGCCGAATTCCGTATTGGGTGGCTCTTATACTCAAAAATCCTGGTGGCAGCTTTCCAATAGCGGCGAATCCGCCCCGTTCCGTGAAACCAACTATGAGCCACAGCTGTTCCTTGGTTTTGCCACCGATGAAAGCTTCGCAGGTTGGACATTGCGCGATGTTGAGTTCGGTTATAACCACGACTCTAACGGCCGCTCAGACCCGACCTCCCGTAGCTGGAACCGCTTATACACGCGTTTGATGGCCGAAAACGGCAATTGGATGGTTGAAGTGAAACCGTGGTACGTACTGGGCAGCACCGATGACAACCCGGATATCACCAAATACATGGGCTATTACCAACTACGAGTTGGCTATGAGTTTGGCGACGCGATTTTGAGTATGAAAGGGCAGTACAACTGGAACACAGGCTACGGTGGCGCTGAATTAGGCTTTAGTTATCCGGTAACGAAACATGTCCGTCTTTATACTCAGCTTTACAGCGGGTACGGTGAGTCATTAATTGATTACAACTTTAGCCAGACACGCTTTGGTGTCGGCGTTATGCTTAACGATCTGTTCTAAGAAATTGGTGGTTTTAGTGGTGGGTAAAGCGTGACACAGGCGGAAGTTATTAATCAGGCAGTGCTGGCCAGACAGATTTTGCAAGATACCTTTGGCTATCAACAGTTCCGCCCGGGTCAGGAAACCATCATCGACACGGTGTTGGATGGGCGCGATTGTCTGGTTGTCATGCCGACCGGCGGTGGTAAATCGCTGTGCTATCAAATCCCCGCACTGGTGTTTGGTGGGCTGACGGTTGTTGTCTCGCCCCTGATTTCGCTGATGAAAGACCAGGTCGATCAACTGCTCGCCAACGGCGTTGCCGCGGCGTGTCTTAATTCGACGCAAAGCCGTGAGCAGCAGCAAGAAGTGCTCGCCGGTTGCCGCACGGGCCAAATTCGCCTGCTTTATATTGCCCCTGAACGATTGATGATGGATAACTTCATCGATCAAATCAGTCACTGGCATCTCTCGATGATAGCGGTTGATGAAGCGCACTGTATTTCACAGTGGGGTCACGATTTCCGCCCAGAATACGCAGCGCTTGGTCAATTGCGCCAACGCCTGCCTGCGGTTCCGTTTATCGCGCTTACCGCGACGGCGGATGACACTACTCGTGCTGACATTGTTCGCCTTTTGGGCTTACATGACCCGTTAATCCAGGTCAGCAGCTTTGATCGCCCGAATATTCGCTACATGCTGATGGAGAAATTTAAGCCTCTCGATCAACTGATGCGTTATGTGCAAGAGCAGCGCGGGAAATCAGGCATTATTTACTGTAACAGCCGTGCCAAAGTCGAAGACACCGCTGCGCGTTTGCAAAGCAAAGGCATCAGTGCCGGGGCTTACCACGCCGGGCTTGAGCACCAGGTGCGTGCCGAAGTACAGGAAAAATTCCAGCGCGATGATTTGCAAATCGTTGTGGCGACTGTCGCCTTCGGTATGGGCATCAACAAACCCAATGTCCGTTTTGTGGCGCACTTCGACATCCCGCGCAATATCGAATCTTACTACCAGGAAACTGGGCGTGCAGGGCGCGACGGCCTGCCTGCGGAAGCGATGTTATTTTACGATCCGGCTGATATGGCATGGTTGCGTAAATGCCTTGAGGAAAAGCCAGTCGGGCAATTGCAGGATATCGAGCGGCACAAACTCAATGCGATGGGCGCGTTTGCAGAAGCGCAAACCTGCCGCCGTCTGGTATTGCTGAATTACTTCGGTGAAGGTCGCCAGCAATCTTGCAGCAACTGTGATATTTGCCTCGACCCTCCGCGCCGTTACGACGGACTGGTGGATGCACAAAAAGCACTGTCCTGTATCTATCGCGTCAATCAGCGTTTTGGGATGGGCTATGTGGTAGAAGTGCTGCGTGGCGCCAATAATCAGCGTATCCGCGATTTGCAGCACGACAAATTACCTGTCTATGGCATTGGCCGCGACCAGACTCACGAGCATTGGGTCAGCGTCATCCGTCAGTTGATTCACCTCGGCGTTGTGACGCAAAACATTGCCCAACACTCCGCACTACAGCTCACTGAAGCTGCTCGTCCGTTCTTGCGTGGTGAAGAGCCTTTGATGCTCGCGGTGCCGCGAGTCGTGGCCATTAAATCGCGTAGCACCAGCCAGAAAGCATTCGGCGGCAACTATGATCGCAAGCTGTTTGCCAAATTGCGCAAGCTGCGTAAAGCCATTGCCGATGAAGAAAATATTCCACCTTATGTGGTATTTAACGATGCCACGCTGATTGAAATGGCCGAGCAAATGCCGCTGTCTCCGGGCGAAATGCTGGGTGTTAACGGGGTTGGCACGCGCAAGCTGGAACGCTTTGGACGCGAGTTTATGGCACTGATTCGCAGCCATGTCGATGGCGAAGATGAGTAGTAGCCAGTCCCGCCCGAACGTGGCAGGATGAAAGTTCACCAAATAATTTTCCCGCGAGTTATTTACTATGTTGATGCTCTTCCTCACGGTGGCGGTTCTGCATATCGTCGCACTGATTACTCCTGGCCCGGATTTCTTTTTTGTCTCACAGACAGCCGTAAGCCGCTCCCGTAAAGAAGCCATGATGGGCGTGCTGGGTATTACCGGTGGCGTAATGGTCTGGTCTGGTGTGGCGCTTCTCGGTCTTAACCTGATCCTCGAAAAAATGGCGTGGCTACACAACATTATTATGGTCGGTGGTGGCCTGTATCTGTGCTGGATGGGTTACCAGATGCTGCGCAGTGCACTGAAAAAAGAAACGGCTAAGTCGACAGAAGAGGTCAGTGTTGAGCTGGCACGCGGCGGGCGCAGCTTCCTGAAAGGCCTGCTGACTAACCTTTCGAATCCAAAAGCTATTATTTATTTCGGTAGCGTGTTTTCACTGTTTGTCAGTAATGACGTTGGCAGCGCCGAGCGTTGGGGGCTGTTTGTCATGATTGCGCTGGAAACCTTTGCCTGGTTCACGGTGGTTGCCAGCTTGTTTGCGTTACCGCAAATGCGCAGGGGTTATCAGCGCCTTGCTAAGTGGATTGATGGTGTAGCAGGGGCCTTGTTTGCCGGATTCGGCATCCATCTGATCATCTCCCGCTAACTTTTCCGGTATATATCCTTAATTCTTCGGGTTGCAGCCAATACCTCTGCAACCTGAAGCAGAACGGAAAAAATCAGGCCTGGCGTGCTCCCGCAAGAAGAGCGCCAACCAACATAAACAGTGAGCCAAAAACGCGGTTCAGTGCTTTCATCTGACGCGGCC
Source organism: Buttiauxella sp. (assembly GCA_036502985.1). Classification (GTDB taxonomy): domain Bacteria; phylum Pseudomonadota; class Gammaproteobacteria; order Enterobacterales; family Enterobacteriaceae; genus Buttiauxella. Next base: position 6,191 of record DASXXQ010000316.1, on the reverse strand, counting down.
CTTTAATCCAACCTGCAATCCGTGTCGCAAGTGTCGCATAGCCAATCATCACAATAATATCGACCACTACCGTCGTGACACCGAGCACTAAATATTGCGCCGCCTGCGGCTGATGCGGTGCGATAAACTGCGGGAAAAGTGCAGCCAGAAAGACAATGCTTTTGGGATTGGTGAGATTCACAAAAACCGCGCGCTTAAAGAGACGGCTGCGCGGTTGGCTGGTGGCAAGCGTGTTCAGGTCAATTGCACCAGCGGCGCGCCACTGTTGAATACCAAGCCAGATAAGGTACGCAACGCCAGCCCATTTCAAAATTTCAAAGGCCAACAATGAGCGCGAAAACAGCGCGCCCAGACCAATCCCTACCAATACGATATGAATCGCAAGCCCGGTTTGTAGCCCGGCAATAGAAGCCGCAGCGCCCCGATAGCCATGGCTGATGGCGGTGGTCATGGTATTAATTGCCCCGGAACCGGGTGAGAGACTCAGAATTATTGTGGTCACGAGATAGGTCAACCACCACTCAATGCTCATGTGAAATTCCCTGATCGAACACTTTTATGCCACAATACGCTATTGTTGATGAGCGTGCTACGAATCACAAAAAAGCGATATGACTCAGCATAAAAATGGATGGTTAACCAGGGAAAATGCCTTCGCAGCCTTCACCACAGGCCCATTGATGGACTTCTGGCGTCAGCGCGAAGAGTGTGAATTTTCAGGCGTCGACGAAGTGCCGGTACGCTACGTACGGTTTCGCTCGCAAAATCACGACAGGGTTATTGTTGTTTGCCCTGGCCGTATCGAAAGTTACGTCAAATATGCTGAACTGGCGTATGACTTGTTCCATTGCGGATTCGACATTTTAATAATCGACCACCGTGGGCAGGGGCGTTCAGGCCGCATGCTTTCAGATACGCACCGTGGCCATGTGGCAAGATTTAGTGACTACGTCGACGATTTTGACCGCTTTTACCAGCATGAAGTCGCAAACGGCCCATGGAGAAAACGCTACGCGTTAGCGCATTCCATGGGCGGTGCAATTATCACGCTTTGGCTTGAGAAAAACTCGCATTGCTTTGATGCGGTTGCGCTGTGCGCACCGATGTTTGGCATCGCCTTACGCTGGCCGGACTGGATGGTTCGCCATATTCTCGATTGGGCAGAAGGCCATCAGCGATTTCGTGAAGGATATGCAATCGGAACAGGCCGCTGGCGTGCATTACCATTTAGCGTTAATGTCCTGACCCATAGCCGTGAGCGTTATCGCCGCAACCTGCGTTTTTATGCTGACGAGCCAGCATTGCGGGTGGGTGGACCAACGAATCACTGGGTACGAGAAGGGATACTCGCAGGAGAACAGGTAATAGCCGGGGCCACTGCTATCACCACGCCGATTTTTATCCTGCAGGCAGAAGAGGAACGTGTTGTTGATAATCGCGCACACGACCAATTCTGCGAACTTAGAGCCGCGGCGGGCAACCCTTGTGAGGGGGAAAAACCTTACGTCATAAACGGTGCGTATCATGAGATCCTGTTCGAAAAGGACGATATGCGAACCGAAGCGCTGAATGCCATCATCACGTTTTTTGATAGGCATAATTAATCTGAATTCAACACCAGAGGTTTACAAATCCTATGTACCATGTCGTTGCGTCTGACTTAGATGGCACGTTGCTGTCCCCCGATCACCTTCTGACCCCGTATGCGAAAGAAACGCTGAAATTACTCACTGCCGAAGGTGTTCACTTCGTTTTCGCAACAGGCCGCCACCATATCGATGTGGGTCAAATCCGCGATAACCTCGAAATCAAAGCCTACATGATCACCTCCAACGGCGCGCGTGTACATGATACAGACGGCAACCTGGTGTTCAGCCATGATCTCGATCAAGACATCGCCCAGGATCTCTTTGGTGTTGTGCATACCAATAAAGATATCGTGACTAACGTCTATCGCGGTGACCAGTGGTTTATGAACCGTCACCGCCCTGAAGAGATGAAATATTTCAAAGAAGCGGTGTTTAACTACACCCTGTTTGAGCCAGGTTTACTGGAAGCCGATGGCGTCAGCAAAGTCTTCTTCACCTGCGATTCTCACGAAGCATTGCTGCCGCTGGAGCAAGCGTTAATTGCGCGTTGGGGTGATCGTGTGAACGTCAGCTTCTCAACGCTTACCTGCCTGGAAGTGATGGCGGGCGGTGTGTCAAAAGGCCATGCGCTGGAAGCGGTATCAAAAGCGATGGGCTATAGCCTGAAAGAATGCATCGCTTTCGGCGACGGCATGAACGACCAGGAAATGCTGTCAATGGCCGGGAAAGGCTGCATCATGGAAAACGCCCATCAGCGCCTGAAAGACTTATTGCCAGAGCTGGAAGTCATTGGTAGCAATGCCGATGACGCGGTGCCGCATTACCTGCGTAAGATGTTCCTCGGCAAAGATTAATGCTCACTTTTCGAGTGGCGAATAAATCGCCACTCGTCAACCAAATAAATAAACTCCAGCCTACCGCCTCCGCTACAATGGCGAATAAATTGCCTGTCGTAGAGATCTCATTGTGCCGTTACTTATCATCACCACTATTCTGTGGGCCTTCTCTTTTAGCCTGATTGGTGAATACCTAGCCGGTCATGTCGATAGCTATTTTTCCGTGCTGATGCGCGTGGGGCTGGCGGCGCTGGTGTTCCTGCCGTTCTTGCGTTTTAAAGGCTACAGCCTGAAAACGCTGCTGCTGTATATGCTGGTGGGCGCACTGCAACTCGGCGTGATGTACCTGTTTAGTTTCCAGGCCTACCTCTACCTGACAGTTTCGGAATTCCTGCTGTTCACGGTGATGACGCCCCTGTACGTCACGCTGATTTACGACCTGCTAAGTGGTAACAAACTGCGCTGGGGCTATGCATTAAGCGCGGGCCTGGCAGTGATTGGTGCAGCGATTATTCGCTACGATAAAGTCAGCGATCACTTCTGGATTGGCTTGCTATTGGTGCAAGCGGCAAATATCTGTTTTGCCATCGGCATGGTGGGCTACAAGCGCCTGATGGAAACGCGCCCGATGCCGCAGCATTGCGCATTTTCATGGTTTTATCTCGGCGCGTTAATCGTGGCGGTCACGGCCTGGTTTGCGCTGGGAAATCCACAGAAGTTACCGACGACCAACCTGCAATGGGGAATCCTGGTGTGGCTTGGCGTAGTGGCTTCCGGGCTGGGTTATTTCATGTGGAATTATGGCGCAACGCAGGTGGATGCGGGAACGCTTGGCATCATGAACAATGTGCATGTTCCGGCGGGGCTACTGGTTAACCTCGCCATCTGGCAAGAGAAGCCCCACTGGCCGAGTTTTATTATTGGTGGGACGGTGATAATGGCCTCGCTATGGGTGCATCGCCGTTGGGTCGCTCCGCGTTCTTCACAAACGGCAGATGCTCGCAAGCGTGTGAACGCGTCGAGCGAATAAACGCTTCCGTGACCGGTTGACGCTGCTCGCCATCGCGCACAGCAGCGTACAATCGGCTCCACAGTCCTTCGCCCAGGGTTTTTGTGACCACCAGACCCTGGCGCTCAACATTCTCAACGACCCAATGCGGCAGTGCGGCAATTCCCATGCGCGCCGACACCATTTGAATCAACAGCAGCGTGTTATCCACACTTTTCAACGACGGGCTTACGCCTGCCGGTTGCAGGAAGTGACGCCAGATATCAAGGCGTTGGCGCTGCACCGGATAAATCAGCAGCGTCTCGCTATTCAAATCTTCCGGCTCAATGCGCGTTTTGTTTGCCAGCGGGTGATCGGTTGCCAGCACCAGGCGCACTTCATAATCAAACATTGGCGAATAATGCAGCCCGCTACGCGGCAGGATGTCTGACGTCAGAACAATATCCAACTCGCTTTGCTGGAGAGCAGGCTGCGGGTCGAACGTCACGCCAGATTTGAAATCCAAATCGACCTGCGGCCATGTTTTGTGGAAGTTCTCAAGCGCTGGCGTTAGCCACTGAATACAACTGTGGCACTCAATAGCGATACGTAGCGTGGTCTGATGCGGTTCATTACAAGCCTGAAGTGCACGGCTTATCTGTGGCAGTACCTGTTCCGCCAGTTGCAGCAGCACTTCGCCCTGCGGAGTAAAACGCAGTGGCTGACTTTTACGGACAAACAGGCGGAACCCAAGCCGTTGCTCCAGATCGCTGAACTGATGAGAGAGCGCGGATTGGGTTTGATGCAACGCGGCGGCGGCGGCGGCTAATGAGCCGCAGTTTCGTAACGCCTGTAGCGTCCGCAGATGTTTTATCTCGATCATGAAAGTCCTTCACTTCGGCATGAGCAAATTGCGCTTGAGGAATATACAGTACCTGCTGATTATGGATGTGTAAACATCTGGACGTCTAAATCCACGTCTTTCGAATTTATTGTGCGTTGGCCGCGCTCAATCGCCCCAGTCACTTACTTAAGTAAGCTCCAGGGGACTCATGAGCTTGCCGCCTTCACTAAATCCGAAATCTATCGGATTACATAGATTAAGAGGAATAGAACATGACTATTAAAAATCACACCCTCGGTTTCCCTCGTGTTGGCCTGCGTCGTGAACTGAAAAAAGCGCAAGAAAGCTACTGGGCGGGTCACTCCTCTCAGGAAGAATTACTGGCGGTGGGCCGCGAATTGCGTGCACGCCACTGGGAACAACAGAAACAGGCTGGTGTTGAATTGCTGCCAGTGGGAGATTTCGCCTGGTACGATCACGTTCTGACCACCAGCTTGCTGCTTGGCAATGTGCCGGCTCGTCATCAGAACGTGGACGCCAGCGTGGACATCGATACCCTGTTCCGTATCGGCCGCGGCCGTGCACCTACCGGCGAACCCGCTGCTGCAGCTGAAATGACGAAATGGTTTAACACTAACTATCACTACATGGTGCCGGAATTCACCAAAGGCCAACAGTTTAAGCTGACCTGGACGCAGCTTCTGGATGAGGTGGACGAAGCGCTGGCTCTGGGCCACAACGTGAAACCGGTATTGCTTGGCCCGGTAACTTATCTGTGGCTCGGCAAGGTCAAAGGCGAGCAGTTTGACCGCCTTAGCCTGCTAAAAGACATTCTTCCTGTTTACCAGCAGGTGCTGGCTGAACTGGCAAAACGCAATATCGAGTGGGTGCAAATCGACGAACCTGCACTGGTTCTGGAGTTGCCACAAGAATGGCTGGATGCGTTTAAACCGGCGTACGACACGCTTGTTGGCAACGTTAAACTGCTGCTGACGACGTATTTTGAAGGTGTGACGCCGAACCTGAATACCATCACTGCCCTGCCGGTGCAGGGACTGCACGTTGATCTGGTTCACGGCAAAGATGACATCAATGCTCTGCACCAGCAGCTTCCCGCTAACTGGCTGCTATCAGCGGGTGTGATTAATGGTCGTAACGTCTGGCGTGCTGACCTGACTGAAAGATATGACCAGCTTAAAGACCTGGTCGGTAAACGTGACTTGTGGGTGGCGTCTTCTTGTTCCCTGTTGCATAGCCCAATCGACCTGAGTGTGGAAACCCGTTTGGATGCTGAAGTGAAAAGCTGGTTTGCCTTCGCTTTGCAAAAATGTGCCGAGTTGTCTTTGCTGACCGAAGCGTTAAACAGCAACAATATTGAGAAACTGGTTGAATGGAGCGCACCTATTCAGGCTCGTCGCCATTCGCAGCGTGTACATAACGCGGCCGTCGGTCAGCGCCTGGCGACAATCACCGCGCAAGACAGCCAACGCCTGAGTACTTACACCGAACGTGCAAATGCCCAGCGGCAACGTTTTAATCTGCCAGCATGGCCGACCACCACCATCGGTTCATTCCCGCAAACCACCGAAATCCGTGGCCTGCGCCTGGACTTCAAAAAAGGTAATCTGGACGCCAATAACTATCGCACCGGCATCGCTGAACATATCAAGCAGGCTGTTGCTGAGCAGGAACGCCTGGGGCTGGACGTGCTGGTTCATGGTGAAGCCGAGCGTAACGACATGGTGGAATACTTTGGTGAACACCTCGACGGTTTCGTTTTTACCCAAAACGGTTGGGTGCAGAGCTACGGTTCCCGCTGTGTGAAACCACCGGTTGTTATTGGCGATATCAGCCGCCCGGAAGCGATCACTGTGGAATGGGCGAAGTACGCGCAATCCCTGACTGACAAACCTGTCAAAGGCATGCTGACAGGC
>DASXXQ010000315.1:0-14230 GCA_036502985.1 Buttiauxella sp. | reverse complement strand
AACCCACACTTCAAACGCATCGTTGATTATCGCGATGTGGAAAGCCACAACATGTATGCAGAACTGCGCGCTCAAGGGCGCGACAGCGACAATCTATTGGCGATTCTTGCCAGTAAATCCCGCGATAACAGCCGTACACCGATGCAATGGGACGATGGTGAAAACGCAGGATTTACACATGGAACCCCGTGGATAAACCTGTGCGATAACTATCAAACCATTAACGCAAAAACCGCAGTTGATGACCCAAACTCGGTGTTTTACGCCTATCAGCAACTGATTAAATTACGCAAAGCGAACCCTGTGTTCACCTGGGGTAACTATCAGGATCTTCTGCCGGAACATCCGTATTTGTGGTGTTATCGCCGCGAATGGCAGGGGCAAACATTGATTGTTGCCGCAAACCTTAGCCGTGAGAATCAATGGTGGATGCCAGAAGCCTTCGACGGAAAATGGGATGTGCTAATGAGTAATTATTCGGATGCAGCCAGTAAACCTGGCGAGATAAGCCTGCGGCCATTTGAGGCGGTTTATTGGTTACAAGGGTAATCGTCTACTCTTTCTCCCTCTGCCAGGAGGGAGATCTTCTTACTGAAATTTTAAGAATTCGCCACACTGCCTATCCTTCCTGCTACGCCAGATTTACTTTGTTCTGCATCAATAAAACCGCAAACATCTTTGATGCAAATCACTACATATAGACCTTAAAATGCACCTCGCCCCTACATCTTGTATTTTGCGACTAATATAGCAACAAGTTCTACAGACGATTCTGGGGATTATCTGTGGATAAGCATAGGTCCGAAAAATGGAAACCTATAGCAAAGCGAGCAAATCCCGCTTGCGAACAATTCTATCCCTTTGTGGATAACCTATTTTTAAATGGAGAAATCATGACACCGCATGTGATGAAAAGAGACGGGTGCAAAGTACCTTTCACTTCAGAGCGCATTAAAGAAGCTATTCTTCGTGCAGCTAAAGCAGCGGGAGTCGATGACGCAGACTATTGCGCCACCGTCGCAGATATCGTGCGTGCTCAAATGGAAGGCCGCAGCCAGGTTGACATTGGTGAGATCCAGACCGCCGTTGAAAACCAGCTGATGGCGGGTAACTACAAGCAACTGGCACGTGCTTACATCGAATATCGCCACGACCGCGATATCGAACGTGAAAAGCGTGGCCGCCTGAACCAGGAAATCCGTGGTCTGGTAGAACAAACCAACTCCGCCTTGCTCAACGAAAATGCGAATAAAGACAGCAAGGTTATCCCAACCCAACGTGACCTGTTAGCCGGTATTGTGGCTAAACACTACGCCTCACAACACTTGTTACCGCGTGATGTGGTGCTGGCGCATGAGCGTGGTGATATTCACTATCACGATCTCGACTACTCGCCATTCTTCCCAATGTTTAACTGCATGCTTATCGATCTCAAAGGCATGCTGACGCATGGCTTTAAGATGGGCAATGCAGAGATTGAACCACCAAAATCTATCTCCACCGCAACAGCGGTAACGGCACAAATCATTGCCCAGGTTGCCAGCCACATTTATGGTGGCACCACGATTAACCGCATCGATGAAGTGCTGGCTCCATTTGTGACGGCAAGCTTTGAAAAGCATCGTCAAACAGCTGAAGAGTGGCAGATCCCAGACGCGAAAGGCTATGCACTTTCTCGCACAGAGAAAGAGTGCTACGACGCTTTCCAGTCTCTGGAGTATGAAGTAAACACGCTGCATACCGCCAACGGTCAAACCCCGTTTGTGACCTTCGGTTTCGGCCTGGGAACAAGTTGGGAATCACGCCTGATTCAGACTTCAATTCTGCGTAATCGCATCGCGGGTCTGGGCAAAAACCGTAAAACAGCCGTGTTCCCGAAACTGGTCTTTGCCATTAAAGATGGTCTTAATCATAAGGCTGGCGATGCGAACTACGACATCAAACAGCTTGCTCTTGAGTGCGCCAGCAAGCGCATGTATCCAGACATCCTGAACTACGACCAGGTTGTGAAAGTTACCGGCTCGTTCAAAACACCAATGGGCTGCCGTAGTTTCCTCGGTGTGTATGAAGAAAATGGCGAGCAGATTCACGATGGGCGTAACAACATCGGTGTTATCAGTCTTAACCTGCCGCGTATTGCGCTGGAAGCGAAAGGCGACGAAGCCACCTTCTGGGCGCTTCTCGATAGCCGTCTGGAACTGGCCTATAAAGCCTTGATGACGCGTATTGCACGTCTGGAAGGAGTGAAAGCTCGCGTTGCACCAATCCTGTATATGGAAGGTGCCTGCGGTGTGCGCCTGAAAGCAGACGATGACGTTGCTGAGATCTTCAAAAATGGCCGCGCGTCTATTTCCCTGGGTTACATCGGTGTCCACGAAACGGTGAATGCATTGTTTGGTAACCAGCACGTTTATGACAACGAAGAACTGCGCGCGAAAGCCGTGGCAATTGTTGAACGTCTGCGTAAAGCCACCGACAGCTGGAAAGAAGAAACGGGCTATGGTTTCAGCCTCTACAGCACGCCAAGTGAAAATCTGTGCGACCGTTTCTGCCGTCTTGATACCGCTGAATTTGGTGTGGTACCGGGCGTAACCGATAAAGGCTATTACACCAACAGCTTCCATTTAGACGTTGAGAAAAAAGTTAACCCGTACGACAAAATTGATTTTGAAGCACCGTATCCACCATTAGCGAACGGCGGTTTCATCTGTTACGGCGAATACCCGAACATTCAGCACAACCTGCAAGCGCTGGAAGATGTCTGGGATTACAGCTACAAACACGTTCCTTATTACGGTACCAATACGCCAATTGATGAATGTTACGAGTGCGGCTTTACCGGTGAGTTTGAATGCACCAGCAAAGGCTTCACCTGCCCGAAATGTGGCAACCACGATGCAGCCCGCGTATCTGTAACCCGCCGTGTTTGCGGCTACCTCGGCAGCCCGGATGCCCGCCCGTTTAACGCCGGTAAGCAAGAAGAAGTGAAGCGTCGCGTGAAGCATTTGGGTAACGGGCAGCTAGGCTAATGAACGTCCAGCAATACTATCCCGTTGATATCGTCAACGGGCCGGGAACACGCTGCACATTGTTTGTTTCCGGTTGCGTGCACGAATGCCCTGGGTGCTACAACAAAAGCACCTGGCGGGTAAATTCCGGTGTGGCATTCACGCAGGACATGGAAGACCGGATAATTGCCGATCTAAACGATACGCGGATACGTCGCCAGGGGTTGTCGCTTTCCGGCGGCGACCCGCTGCATCCGCAGAATATCGCCGATGTGCTGAAGCTGGTGCAACGGGTTCGGGCAGAGTGCCCCGGGAAAGATATCTGGATGTGGACCGGTTACAAACTCGCTGAGTTAACGCAAGCCCAGCGCGAAATCGTTGATTTAATTAACGTGCTGATTGACGGCAAGTTCGTGCAGGATTTGAAAGACCCGGCGCTGGTCTGGCGTGGCAGCAGCAACCAGGTCGTACATCATTTACGATAAAGCCCTTCCGGGCTTTTTTTAGCTTTTAGATCAACGCTAGTGCGCCAACTATCGTCCCACTCAATGCTACAAGAGCCCCCGTTAACCACAGCGCTTTAGCGGGAAACGCTTTATGTAGCATAACTAATGATGGAACGCTCAGAGCAGGCAAGGTTATCAACAGAGCCAGGGCTGGAGCCATCCCCATTCCCGCCAGCATCATAGTTTGAATAATTGGGATTTCAGCCGCCGTTGGGATAACAAACAAGCAGCCAGCAATCGCCATCGCAATCACCCAGAACAGTGTGTTATCCACCACGCCATCAGCATGCGGGAACAACCAGACACGAGCGGTCCCCAGCACCAGAACGGCGATGATATAAACCGGGATCGTGCTCCAGAACAAATTCCACAACGCTTTCATCCAGCGTTGCAGGAAGTTGCCTTGCACTTGCGCAGCGGTGAGAACAGGTTGTGGAATATCGGTCGTTTGAGGCTGGTCTTTTACCCAATGCTGCACCAGAGTCGCCACACCTACTACCGTGACAATTCCCGCAACAACGCGGATTAACGCGAATTGCCAGCCGAGCACGAATCCCATAAAGACTAGCGTAGCCGGATTCAGTAGCGGGTTGCCCAGCCAGAACGCCAGCGCTCCGCCCATTGATACCGACTGACGTCGCATACCTGCCGCCACGGGTGCCGCACAGCAGGTGCACATCATGCCAGGTAACGCGAAAAGAGTGCCAAAGAGTGTGCCGCTAAAACGCGGCTGCCCGAGAGTGCGTAGCAGCCAGTTTTGCGGGATCAGCACCTGGATAAGCGAGCCTAAAAGCACACCTAATACTGCGGCTTTCCATACGGCAAGGAAGTAGACCATTGCATAGTCCCACGCCGCTTTGAGTGGATTCATTTCCGGCTGGGCAATAATGGATTTGCCAATACTGTGCGTTTCGGCGGCGGTGAAGGCTTTGCCGTAATACGGTTGCCATTTCACTATCCACAAGCCAACAACGACCACGACGAAAAACAGTACTGGCTTCCACCAGGCGAACGATTTTTCGTCCACCCGCAGTGAAGTTTGAGTTTGCATAGAACATTACCCTGGGATCAAAAAATGAAGATTTGTATTATTATTGGAATGAATGATACGACTACTGCCAGGGTATTGGAAAGGCAACGCTAAGAAATCGCCGTTCGAGCGGCTATTTCACGTAACTGACGTGAGTCCAGAATGGTCACGCCATCTTGTGAAGGAGAAAGTGCTTCGTGCAGCATCGCCTTTGCCACATCTCGCGCTTCAATTGATTTCCATTTACCCGGCATCATTTTAAATAAGGGCGCAAAAAACGATTCGTTAAAACGTTGCGATTCGCGATGCCCGAGCAACATAGAGGGGCGAGCAATCGTTAGATGCGGCCAGTCTTGCGCTATCAACGCCTCTTCCATTTCGCCTTTTACCCGATTATAAAAAAATGGCGATTTACTGTTAGCGCCAATCGCACTGACCACCAGCATCTGTTTCGCGCCCATACGCAGGCCAGTTATCGCAGTGTCGACCACCAGTGTGTAATCCGCGAGAACGAACGCTTCTTTACTCCCTGCCTCACGCATCGTAGTACCCAGGCAGCAATAAACCACATCAAGTGGTTCGGTTAATTTTGTTAAAGCGTCACTAAGCTGTGGATCGTAAGGATTGGTGACTTTGTTCATCGACGGTAACGGACGCCTTGTCGCAGCAACGATGTGGCTGACTTGCGGCTCAGCAATCAGCATTCGTAATAAATGCCCCCCAACCAGGCCTGTGGCCCCCGTAATCAACACCCGACTCATAAGATCTCCTGTCGCTTATGCACCAAGTTTAGTGTTATCCCGCAGCCAGTGTAATTTTTTCCCGAAACCGAGCGTGTTGTCGGTCATTTTTATCTCATCAAGCCTGATTTCCCAGACTGGGGCTTTCATCACTTTCGCCACCGGAAAGCGTTTGCAGTAGCGACCGCGGATGCTTTCAACGCCTTCTTCAACCAGCGTGATTTCACCGCGAAACTGCACGCCACGGATTAAGGCGACAGTTTTCGGCTGCCCGTTAACGGTTCCAGCCACATTAGCCTGTTTACCAATAAGTTCGCCATGGCGGGTGTGAGTTTCGCTTAACAGATAAAATGCTACACGTTGTTCATCGAATAAGTAGAACGCGTTGGCGCACCATAAATCGCCATTGCTGCCTGCGCAGTAAGTCAGTACGTGCTGTTTATTCAGCCAACGACTGATGGCATTGAGAGTTTCCATGTACAACCTGAAGAGTGATATTCTGCGGAAAACGTCAATTATGCGCCCCCTTTATGTCATCCTGGTATCTGTATTTAGTCCGTACGCTCGATAACCGTCTGTATACCGGCGTCACTACCGATGTGGTACGTCGTTTTGGTCAACACCAGTCTGGAAAAGGGGCGAAAGCTCTACGCGGAAAAGGTGAACTGAAATTGGCGTTTAGTCATCTGGTGGGCGATCGCTCATCGGCTTTGCGCCTGGAATATCGTATAAAACAGCTGACTAAAACGCAGAAAGAGATGTTAGTAACAGGGAAATTATCTTTTGAAGACCTGCTGGCAGATCTTCAAAAGACACACGAAATTAATATTCGCGATTGAAGTGTTCGTGATATTCAACCAGGCCGCTCACACCGTTTAACGCATCGTCAGCCAGCGGATGAATCAGGAAGTAAGCTTCAGTATCGGGCCAGGCGCAACGTAAACCAAACTGCGCAGCGGGTACAAAACCGAAGCGCCCATACATTGCCGGTTCGCCTAACGTAACTACCGCCGCATAGCCAAATTCATTGAGTGAATCCAACCCTTCGTATACCAGTTGTTTTGCCAGACCCTGACCACGGTAAGCTTCGTCTACAGCAAGGGGGGCCAGACCGACCCATTGAAGCTCTTCACCTTCTACTGCGACCGGGCTAAATGCGGCGTAACCAATAACCTGCCCTTCATCATCTGTGGCAACGACACCCAGAGTTAACAGGCCGTCTTCCCGCAAATCCTTCACTAAATCCGCTTCACCATTTCCGTTAAAAGCGCGGCGGAGTAAAGCGTCGATGCCTGGAGCATCAATAGGTATTTCTACACGAATTAGCATGGCTCACCTACCGAGTTACTTTCTGGAGCAGGTTTGTGCTTCATTCCTGCTTCGACAAAATCAGCCAGTTGCAGCAGTAGCATGCGTAAAGGTTTCGGCATTGCATCCAGCTCAATGGCATCCATTAAATTTTTGACGTACAGACCCAGTTCAGTGTCACCTTCAATCACCAGACGGCGCTGGAAGAATAAGGTATCAGGATCTTGTTTACGTGCGGCTATCATCAGCAGATCGTTGGCGGTCGCACTGAAGCTAACATCTGCCGGAGCATCTTCACGCACCACCAGCTTATTATCTTGCACCGAAGTAAACCACTTCAAACCGAGATCGCGTACTTCAATACTTAACCAGCGATCTTCCAGAAACTCGAGTTCACCCTCAGCGAGAGCTTGACTAAACTGCCATCCAAGCACCTGTTCAAGTACCTGACGCTTTAGAGCAAAGGGTGTCAGTTTAACCGGTGTTCTCAACAGTGACGGGCCAAGATGGACCAGGCGTGAACGCAATTTATCCAGCACGAGCTTTACTCCTTGAAAAATTTAACCGCCATTTTGCCACACCAGCCATTCTCCGTAGCGGTGCAAATCAACAATTGCGCGGGTTATCGATAGCACTTATAAGGCTCATCAATACGCCATTAGCTGCCTTAAATCAAAATTTGTCGCCGCTGGGTTAACTAAAATCCCAGTTCGTTAACAATTTTGCCGCCCACCAGAGGGCTGCATGGGTTTCCTCTGAGGTTACCCGATGATTCAGGATAAATTATGGAGTTGCTTTGCCCAGCTGGAAACTTACCGGCGTTGAAAGCGGCCATCGATAATGGTGCCGATGCGGTTTACATTGGTCTTAAAGATGATACCAACGCCCGCCATTTTGCTGGACTGAATTTCACGGAGAAGAAACTGCAAGAAGCGGTAAGTTACGTGCATCAACGTGGCCGCAAGCTTCATATTGCTATTAACACCTTTGCGCACCCTGATGGCTATGTGCGTTGGCAACGAGCAGTGGATATGGCAGCGCAACTCGGGGCCGATGCCCTTATTCTGGCCGACCTTGCCATGCTTGAGTATGCGTCAGAGCGTTACCCGCATATCGAGCGCCATGTTTCGGTACAAGCCTCTGCCACCAATGAAGAAGCAATTCGCTTTTATCATCGTCATTTCGACGTTGCGCGTGTCGTTCTGCCACGCGTGTTATCCATTCATCAGGTGAAGCAGTTAGCCCGTGTAACTCCCGTACCTCTGGAGGTTTTTGCCTTTGGTAGCCTGTGCATCATGGCGGAAGGTCGTTGCTATCTTTCTTCTTATCTGACCGGTGAATCCCCGAATACTGTAGGTGCCTGCTCTCCGGCACGCTTTGTTCGTTGGCAACAAACACCTCAGGGTCTCGAATCTCGCCTTAATGATGTGCTGATTGACAGATATCAGGATGGTGAAAATGCCGGTTATCCAACCCTGTGTAAAGGGCGCTATCTGGTTGATGACCAGAAATATCATGCGCTTGAAGAACCAACCAGCCTGAACACGCTTGAATTGCTGCCTGAATTACTCGCGGCAAATATTGCTTCGGTGAAAATTGAAGGCCGCCAGCGCAGCCCAGCGTATGTCAGCCAGGTAGCCAAAGTATGGCGCCAGGCAATCGACCGCTGTATAGCAGACCCGGAAAACTACCAGGCACAACCGGCATGGATGGAAGCTCTCGGTGCTATGGCTGAAGGCACGCAAACCACACTCGGTGCCTATCACCGTAAATGGCAGTAGGAATGACCATGAAATATTCATTAGGGCCAGTGCTGTACTACTGGCCAAAAGAAACGCTGGAAAAATTTTATCAGGCGGCGGTAAACAGCAGCGCCGAGACTATCTATCTTGGTGAATCGGTATGCAGTAAGCGCCGCGCGACAAAAACCAGCGACTGGCTGGATATGGCAAAAAACCTCGCAGGCCAGGGTAAGCAAGTCGTGCTTTCTACTTTGGCTCTGGTACAAGCCCCTTCTGAGCTCAACGAGTTGAAGCGTTACGTCGAGAATGGCGATTTCTTGATTGAAGCCAACGATCTGGGTGCCGTGAACATGGCTGCAGAGCGCAAGCTACCGTTTGTCGCCGGCCATGCGCTTAACTGCTATAACGCGGTTACGCTGCGGTTGCTGCTCAAACAAGGAATGGTTCGTTGGTGCATGCCAGTTGAACTTTCGCGTGACTGGCTGGCAAATATGCTCGCTCAGTGTGATGAACTGGGTATCCGCAACAAGTTTGAAGTTGAAGTTCTGAGCTACGGGCATCTGCCGCTAGCCTATTCTGCACGCTGCTTTACCGCGCGTTCCGAAGATAAGCCAAAAGATGAATGCGAAACTTGCTGCATTAAATATCCTGTCGGGCGCAACATGCTCTCACAGGAAAATCAGCAAGTGTTTGTTCTTAATGGCATTCAGACCATGAGTGGCTATGTTTATAACCTCGGAAACGAACTGGCATCGATGAAAGGCCTGGTTGATATGGTCCGTTTATCACCGATGGGGATGGAGACATTGCGCGTTCTGGAAGCATTCCGCAAAAATGAGAACGGCAATGCCCCTCTAACTCTGGCACAGCAAAATGATTGCAATGGTTACTGGCGTCGCGTTGCTGGCTTAGAGCTGGTGACTCAGAGCTGAGAAAAGGCTCACTTTGTTACTTAATTGTTGATGTTTTTGCGCAATACTGAAGAGTCATTCGACCCAAAATAATTCGAGTTGCATCAAGGCGGCACGAGAACGCATCCCGATGAGCTTACATGAGTAAGTGATTCGGGTAAGTAAACGCAGCCAACAAAGATGCAGCTTGAAGTATGAAGGGGATAAACAAAGTGAGCCGTTATGCCTGACATCACCCAAGTTCCGTTCTCTTTACTCGATTTAGCCCCTATTCCACAAGGCTCCCAGCCTCGTGATGCATTTCATCGTTCTCTGGATTTAGCTCGTCTTGCCGAAAAGCGTGGATATCACCGCTACTGGTTGGCCGAGCACCACAATATGACGGGTATTGCCAGTGCGGCAACATCGGTACTGATGGGTTATTTAGCAGCAAATACCGAAACGTTGCGCCTGGGTTCAGGCGGCGTAATGTTGCCGAACCATTCACCGTTAGTCATTGCCGAGCAATTTGGTACGCTGGAAACACTCTATCCAGGACGTATTGACCTGGGATTAGGGCGAGCGCCAGGCAGCGATCAGCGCACTATGATGGCGTTACGCCGCCATATGAGTGGCGATATCGACAATTTCCCGCGTGATGTCAGTGAGCTGGTTTCCTGGTTTGACGCAACAGACCCTAATCCAGCAGTACGCCCGGTTCCTGGTTACAACACAAAAATTCCTGTCTGGCTACTGGGTTCAAGCCTTTATAGTGCACAGCTTGCTGCCCAACTTGGACTGCCGTTCGCATTTGCCTCGCACTTCGCGCCAGATATGTTGTTCCAGGCATTGCAACTTTACCGTGCCCAATTCAAGCCTTCCACTCGACTGGAAAAACCGTATGCGATGGTGTGTATTAATATCATCGCTGCCGACAGCAACCGCGACGCTGAATTCCTGTTTACATCGATGCAGCAGGCCTTCGTTAAATTGCGCCGTGGTGAAACAGGCCAATTGCCGCCTCCTATTGAAAATATGGACAATTTCTGGAGCCCGGCGGAGAAGTATGGCGTGCAGCAGGCATTAAGCATGTCGCTGGTGGGTGATACAGCGAAAGTACGTCACGGATTGATTTCGTTACTGAGGGAAACTCAGGCCGACGAAATTATGGTTAACGGCCAGATTTTTGATAGTGAAGCTCGGATGCATTCATTTGATTTAGCGATGGATGTGCATGAAAGCCTGAAGAGTTAATCAATTAGCCCCTCAACAGAGGGGCTAATTTTTAATGATAAACCGGCAGTAAATCAAAGCTCGAAAGGATGTGGATCGCGGCGTTAGTCACCCCGAAGATCAGTATCAGCACTATCATTTTATTCCCACCCCATACACGATAAAGCGGGCTGCCAAATTTCTTGCGTGACGCTTTTGCCAGAAGCGCTGGAACGATAGCCGCCCAGATAGTTGCTGCCAGCCCAGCAAAACCAATTGCATAGATAAACCCGTCAGGCCAGATAACACCACCTAACATTGGTGGGATAAATGTCACCAGCGCGGTTTTCAAACGCCCCATTGGCGAGTCGTCGAACTTAAACAGGTCCGCCAGATAATCGAATAATCCTAACGTCACACCAAGGAATGAACTGGCTACGGCGAAGTTGGAAAACACGATAAGCAACACGTCCAGAGCACGACTGTTTAGTACGCCACTCAACGCCCCAACCAGCACATCAATATTCCCGCCCTTATCCGCAATCGCGATAAAATCGCTGCGTGGAATATTGCCCATGCTGCCAACCAACCAGATAACATACAGCCCCAGCGCCATCAGCGTTCCCCATAACAAACAGCGCTTAATGGTGTGGGGATCTTTGCCGTAATACTTCATCAGGCTCGGCACGTTACCGTGGTAACCGAACGAAGCGAGGCAAAATGGCAACGTCATTAACAGATACGGAAAATAGCTCGGATTTATTGCTTTGCTATCCAGCAATGTTGCAGGTTCGACATGCCACATCAGGCCGCCAAACGTCATAAAGAAGGTCAGGATTTTTGCACCGAGAACAATCGTCGTCATACGGCTGACGGCCCGGGTGCTTAACCAGACTATAAAGGCGACCACCAACGCAAAGATCAGCCCGGCAAATCGCGCAGGGAAATCGACGGACATTTTACCCAACGTGTGATGGATAACCGAACCACTTGCCGAGATATAGGCATAAGTCAGGATGTAGAGCACAAACGCGATGGAAAGACCGTTAATCAGATTCCAGCCTTTGCCCAATAAGTCTTTCGTAACAGTGTCAAAACTGGAACCAACGCGATAGTTAAGATTGGCTTCCAGAATCATCAAACCAGAATGCAGCATACAAAACCAGGTCACCAGCAGCGCCGCGATAGACCAGAAAAACCACGCACCCGACATCACCACTGGCAGGGAAAACATCCCAGCGCCAATAATTGTTCCGCCAATAATCATTACCCCGCCGAAAATAGACGGTGACACCTGGGTGGTCGATAAGGTTGCCATACGAATTCCTGAAACGATGAACGTCTGTCGAAGCGACAGGTTTACTGCGATACATTGTACCAGTACATGAGTACAATTTGGATAAAAAAAATCCCAGTTATGTTAACCGGGACTTTTATTACTGCCTGCTGATTAACAACAGGCATAAGCTTCTGTCAATTAAGCTTCGGTTGGACGACGACGAGCAGGAGCTGCACCGCCTTCTTCACGACGTGGGCCACGACCGCCTTCACGACGTTCGCCGCTGAAGCTACGTGGTGCACCAGCACCTGGACCGTCACGACGTGGACCGCGACCGCCTTCACGACGCTCACCACCACCGTTACCGAAACCACGACCTGCACCGCCAGCACGACGTTCGCCGCCACGGTCAGTACGAGGTTGTGCATCACCCATCAACTGCATATTCATTGGTTTGTTCAGAATACGAGTACGGGTGAAGTGCTGCAGAATCTCACCTGGCATACCTTTTGGCAGCTCGATAGTGGAGTGAGTACCAAACAGCTTGATGTTACCAATGTAACGGCTGCTGATGTCGCCTTCGTTAGCGATAGCGCCAACAATGTGACGAACTTCAACACCATCATCGCGGCCAACTTCAATGCGGTACAGTTCCATATCGCCAACGTCACGACGTTCGCGACGAGCTGGAGCTTCACCATCACGCTGTGGACGATCGCCACGTTCTGGACGGTCACCGCGTGGTGCACGATCTGCACGATCGCCACGTGGTGCACGATCACTGCGCTCGAAACGCTCATCACGTTCACGGAATTCACGGCGTGGACGCATTGGCGCATCTGGTGGCAGGATCAGAGGACGTTCGCCCTGTGCCATTTTCAGCAGTGCTGCAGCCAGCGTTTCGATATCCATTTCTTCTTCAGTAGAAGGTTGGATTTTTGCCAACAGACCACGGTACAGATCCAGATCGCTGCTATCCAGCTGCTGCTGAACTTTAGCGGCGAACTTAGCCAGACGACGCTCACTCAACAGTTCGCGGTTTGGCAGTTCTACTTCAGGAATAGTCAGCTTCATGGTGCGTTCGATGTTGCGCAGCAGACGACGCTCGCGGTTCTCAACGAACAGCAGAGCACGGCCAGCACGACCCGCACGACCTGTACGACCGATACGGTGAACGTAAGACTCAGAGTCCATCGGGATGTCGTAGTTAACAACCAGGCTGATACGCTCAACGTCCAGGCCACGAGCTGCAACGTCAGTTGCAATCAGGATGTCCAGACGACCGTCTTTCAGACGCTCCAGAGTTTGCTCACGCAAAGCCTGGTTCATGTCACCGTTCAGCGCAGCGCTGTTATAGCCACTTTGCTCAAGGGCTTCAGCCACTTCCAGAGTTGCGTTTTTGGTACGAACGAAGATGATCGCCGCATCAAAATCTTCAGACTCAAGGAAACGAACCAGCGCTTCATTTTTACGCATACCGTGCACAGTCCAGTAACTCTGGCTGATGTCCGGACGCGTTGTCACGCTAGATTGAATGCGAACTTCCTGTGGATCTTTCATGAAGCGACGAGTAATACGACGAATCGCTTCTGGCATGGTTGCAGAGAACAGAGCGGTCTGATGACCTTCTGGGATCTGCGCCATGATGGTTTCAACGTCTTCGATGAAGCCCATACGCAACATTTCATCAGCTTCATCCAGTACCAGACCTTTCAGGTTGGACAGATTCAGCGTGCCGCGTTTTAAGTGATCAAGCAGGCGGCCTGGGGTACCAACAACAATCTGTGGTCCCTGACGCAGGGCGCGAAGTTGCACGTCATAACGCTGGCCACCGTAAAGGGCAACAACGTTTACGCCGTGCATATGTTTAGAGAAATCCGTCATGGCTTCAGCAACCTGAACCGCCAGTTCGCGGGTCGGTGCCAGCACCAGGATTTGTGGTGCTTTCAGCTCTGGATCAAGGTTGTGCAGCAACGGTAAAGAGAACGCTGCAGTTTTGCCGCTACCTGTCTGGGCCATACCCAGTACATCGCGGCCACCCAGCAGATGTGGAATACACTCTGCCTGGATTGGAGATGGTTTTTCATAGCCCAGATCGTTCAGAGCTTGAAGGATGGAGGCGTTAAGCCCCAGATCAGTAAAAGTAGTTTCGATGATATCAGTCATGTAGTACATGTGCCTCGTTGATGGCGGCCAGTCTACGTAACTCATCGTGAAATTGACCTGCAATTTTCATTGAAAAGTGTGAACCGGCTCAAATTTGGTTGATTAACGAACAAAAACGCCCTCACCCGTTAAGGTGATGACTTTAATAAAAAAGTTTATGGGCTGATCGATGTTCGTCAGCTATTGCTGGTCCGATTCTGCCAGGTCATCTTGCTCCTGGCCCAAGAGCGCTAATTCCAACAATGCATAACGATGCTCAACGTAGTTGTGTACGTTGTTAGCGACCGCTAACTTGAACAGTGCCGTGGCGCTGTCCTTTTCCCCCAGACTTAGGTAGTACTTACCTAAA
>DASXXQ010000314.1:0-3977 GCA_036502985.1 Buttiauxella sp. | reverse complement strand
TGGTCGTTATTTTCGCCCGGGATACCGGGCGGGTGCTGATGCTACAGCGGCGCGACGATCCTGATTTCTGGCAGTCGGTTACCGGCAGCCTGGAAGAAGGGGAAAACGCGTTGCATGCCGCACAACGTGAAGTAAAGGAAGAGGTTGATATTGACGTTGTCTCAGAGCAACTGACCTTGATGGACTGCCAACGTTGTGTGGAGTTTGAGATTTTTACACATTTGCGTCATCGCTATGCACCGGGAATCACGCGCAATACAGAATATTGGTTCTGTCTTGCGCTGCCTCACGAACGCCAGATTGCCATTACGGAACATCTGGCCTGGAAGTGGACAGACGCGCAAGAAGCGGCTGTTTTGACTAAATCGTGGAGCAACCGACAAGCGATAGAAGAGTTTGTAATTGATGTCGCCTGAAAAGGGCGCTTTTGGAGATTGTTATGGCAGGTCATAGTAAGTGGGCCAACACGAAGCACCGCAAAGCAGCGCAGGATTCCAAGCGCGGTAAAATTTTCACCAAAATTATCCGTGAGCTAGTCACGGCTGCTCGTCTTGGCGGCGGCGATCCGGGTTCTAACCCACGTTTACGTGCAGCGATTGATAAAGCGTTATCCAACAACATGACGCGTGACACCCTGAACCGTGCGATTGCGCGTGGTGTAGGTGGTGATGAAGACACGAACATGGAAACCATCATTTATGAAGGTTACGGTCCTGGCGGTTCAGCGGTGATGGTTGAGTGCCTGAGCGACAACCGTAACCGTACCGTGGCAGAAGTGCGCCATGCGTTCAATAAATGCGGTGGTAACCTGGGAACTGACGGCTCCGTAGCCTACCTGTTCACCAAAAAAGGCGTCATCTCTTATGCCCCAGGTAAAGATGAAGACACTTTGATGGAAGCGGCTCTGGAAGCCGGTGCTGAAGACGTTGTTTCTTATGACGACGGTGCAATCGACGTATTCACTGCCTGGGAAGACATGGGTGCAGTGCGTGATGCGCTGGAAGCCGCTGGTCTGAAAGCCGACGAAGCAGAAGTGTCTATGATCCCATCGACCAAAGCAGACATGGACGCAGAAACGGCACCTAAACTGATGCGCCTTATCGACATGCTTGAAGATTGTGATGATGTGCAAGAGGTTTACCACAACGGCGAGATCTCTGACGAGGTGGCGGCGGCGCTGTAATGGCGTTGTCTGAAACCGTACACCTGTCTACGGGAGACGCGTGATGGCGATTATTCTCGGTATCGATCCGGGGTCACGCGTTACCGGTTACGGCGTTATTCGCCAGACTGGTCGGCAGCTAACCTATTTGGGAAGTGGCTGTATTCGTACTCAGGTTACCGACTTACCCTCGCGTCTGAAGCTTATCTACGCGGGGGTGAGCGAAATCATTACCCAATTTCAGCCTGAATATTTCGCTATCGAATCCGTGTTTATGGCAAAGAATGCCGATTCTGCGCTTAAACTCGGCCAGGCTCGTGGCGCTGCGATTGTTGCGGCAGTAAACCATGATCTTCCTGTTTTCGAGTACGCAGCCCGTCAGGTGAAACAGACGGTTGTCGGTATCGGAAGTGCAGAGAAAAGCCAGGTGCAGCATATGGTGCGCACATTGCTTAAACTCTCTGCAAATCCGCAAGCGGATGCGGCGGATGCCTTGGCAATTGCCATCACGCATTGTCACGTTACGCAAAATTCGATGCAGATGAGTGACTCGCGACTTAATCTGGCACGGGGAAGATTAAAATAAATAGGGCTGGATATTCATCCAGCCTTTTTTATATGATAGGCAAAATTCATTTAACTACCCGTCATATCTCAAGTTGCGGCCAACAGCTGAGTAATTTGAGATATGACGCGTAATCGCAGGGGCATAATGTGATTGGAAGACTCAGAGGCATCATCCTGGAAAAACAGCCGCCGTTAGTATTAATGGAAATCGGCGGCGTAGGGTACGAAGTCCATATGCCAATGACCTGTTTCTACGAGTTGCCAGAAATCGGTCAAGAAGCGGTAGTCTTTACCCAGTTTGTGGTGCGCGAAGACGCGCAATTGCTTTACGGTTTCAACAACAAACAAGAACGTACGTTGTTCCGCGAGCTTATCAAAGTGAATGGTGTTGGCCCAAAACTGGCGCTGGCGATCCTTTCCGGTATGTCTGCACAACAGTTTGTGAATGCTGTCGAACGCGAAGAAATTGGTTCGCTGGTCAAGCTGCCTGGCGTGGGTAAAAAGACCGCTGAGCGCTTGATTGTCGAAATGAAAGACCGCTTCAAAGGTATGCATGGCGATCTGTTTACTCCTGCAACTGACCTGGTGCTGACGGCTCCGGATAGCGGTACTGCGGACGACGCAGAATCAGAAGCGGTTGCGGCACTGGTATCACTGGGCTATAAACCGCAGGAAGCCAGCCGTATGGTAAGTAAAGTGGGCCGTGCTGGTGCCGATTGTGAAACCCTGATCCGTGAAGCGCTTCGCGCGGCGTTATGAGGTAAAGGATGATTGAAGCAGACCGCCTGGTTTCGCCAGGTACCATTACTCCAGATGAATTGATTGACCGGGCGATTCGCCCAAAACTTCTTGCGGAGTATGTTGGCCAACCGCAGGTACGCTCGCAAATGGAGATTTTTATCCAGGCGGCGAAACTGCGTGGGGATGCGCTCGATCATCTGTTAATTTTTGGCCCGCCAGGGCTCGGTAAAACCACGTTGGCGAACATTGTTGCCAACGAAATGGGCGTAAATCTGCGGACTACGTCCGGCCCGGTGCTCGAAAAGGCCGGGGATCTGGCGGCAATGCTGACTAACCTCGAACCGCATGACGTGTTGTTCATTGATGAGATCCACCGTTTGTCGCCGGTTGTTGAAGAAGTGTTGTACCCCGCGATGGAAGACTACCAGTTGGACATCATGATTGGTGAAGGCCCGGCGGCACGTTCGATAAAAATCGATTTACCTCCCTTTACCTTGATTGGTGCGACCACGCGTGCAGGTTCTTTGACGTCGCCGCTGCGTGATCGCTTCGGCATCGTGCAACGGCTGGAGTTTTATCAGGTAGCAGATTTGCAGCACATTGTGGGTCGCAGCGCTGGTGTGTTGGGGCTGGAGCTTAGCGAAGAGGGCGCGCTTGAAATAGCCCGCCGCGCGCGCGGTACGCCACGTATTGCCAACCGTTTATTGCGCCGTGTGCGTGATTTTGCGGAAGTACGTCATGATGGCACGATAAACGGTGATATTGCTTCGCAGGCGCTGGATATGCTCAACGTCGATACCGAAGGTTTTGACTATATGGACCGCAAGTTGCTGCTGGCAGTTATCGATAAGTTTCTGGGTGGCCCGGTTGGGCTGGATAACCTGGCGGCGGCAATCGGTGAAGAGCGTGAAACGATCGAAGATGTGCTGGAACCTTTTCTAATCCAACAAGGTTTCCTGCAACGTACTCCACGTGGACGTATCGCCACGCCAAGAGCCTGGACGCACTTTGGTATCGTGTCGCCCGACGCATAAACCTGAATCTTTGTCGGATGTCGCTTCGCTAATCCGACCTACAAACTGCTGCTGTAGGGTGGATGTCGCTTCGCTAATCTGACCTGCAAACTGTTGCTGTAGGGTGGATTAGCGAAGCGACATCCACCGCTACATCTCCGTATCAAGCCGCTTGCTTCTTCGTCATACTCAATACAAACAGCACCGCCGAGCTCAACACTACCGACGGCCCGGCTGGCGTGTCGTAAAATGCAGAGAAAGTCAGGCCGCCGGTGACGGCTAATATCCCGACAATTACGGCAACCCCTGCCATCTGTTCCGGTGTGCGAGCGAAACGACGAGCTGTCGCTGCAGGGATAATCAGTAATGAGGTGATTATCAGCGCGCCCACAAACTTCATCGCTACACCGATAGTCAGTGCGGTGACTAACATCAGCAGCATTTTGGTGCGCTGGATATTCACGCCGTCAACGTGGGCGAGATCCTGGCTTATC
>DASXXQ010000313.1:0-26767 GCA_036502985.1 Buttiauxella sp. | reverse complement strand
CGCGGCAAGCTGTTTTTAAGCGAGTTTAACGACAAAACCATCGAGAAGAGTTATGAGTGATTTACATCAGGAGCTGGGCCAGGAGCTGAATCTGGACGATCTCAACCTCAGCGATCTTCCGCGCGAAGAGGTTGTGGAAGGTAATATTCGCCTGGACTTACAGCCTGAGCCGCCGAAAAATCCGTCGTTCGATCAGCTGCGCAAAATGTCGCTGTTCAGCCGCATTCCCGTCACCCTGACGCTGGAAGTCGCTTCGATTGAAATCTCGCTGGCCGAGCTGATGTCGGTGAACAACGACTCCGTGGTTGAGCTGGACAAGCTCGCCGGCGAGCCGCTGGATATCAAAGTGAACGGTATTCTGTTTGGCAAAGCGGAAGTGGTCGTGCTCAATGACAAATACGGCCTGCGTATCATCGAGTTCAACAACAAAGATTTGGGTGAGCTGGCAAGATGAGTCGTCTGTTACGCCGCCTGCTGAACAATAAAGGCGGTCTGGGCGCCCTGCTGCTGGCGGGGCTGTGCTTCTCTCCGCTGCTGTTTGCCGCCAACGGCGACGTGACCCTGTTCAGCACCGCCAGCAACGGCGCGGGCCAGGACTACAACGTCAAGATTGAAATTCTCATTCTGATGACGCTGCTCGGCCTGCTGCCGATCATGCTGCTGATGATGACCTGTTTCACCCGCTTTATCATCGTACTGGCCATTCTGCGCCAGGCGCTGGGCCTGCAACAAAGCCCGCCGAACAAAATTCTGACCGGGATTGCGCTGGCGCTAACGCTGCTGGTGATGCGCCCGGTGTGGACCACGGTTTATAACGACGCGGTGCTGCCCTTCCAGAACGACCAGATAACCATGAAAGAGGCGCTGGTGAAGGCCGAAGTGCCGATCAAAAAATATATGCTCGCCCAGACCAACAACAAAGCGATGTCGCAGATGATGGATATCGCCGGGGTGAAAGGCGACGCGCGCGAGCAGGATTTAACCGTGGTGACCCCGGCCTACCTGCTCAGCGAGCTGAAAACCGCATTCCAGATCGGCTTTATGATTTACATCCCGTTCCTCGTCATCGACCTGATTGTCGCCAGTATTCTGATGGCGATGGGGATGATGATGCTGTCGCCGCTGATTGTCTCGCTGCCATTTAAGCTGATGCTGTTTGTATTATGCGACGGCTGGACGCTGATTGTCGGCACGCTGACCGCCAGCGTCCAGGGCCTGTAGCCATGATGAATATGGACACCGCCGGCGATATTATGGCCACCGGCATTCAGCTGGTGCTGCTGATTTCTGCCGTGGCCATCGTCCCCAGCCTGCTGGTTGGCCTGTGCGTGAGTATTTTCCAGGCCACCACGCAGATTAACGAACAAACCCTGAGCTTCCTACCGCGTCTGGTCGTCACCCTGATGGTGCTGATTTTTGGCGGGAAGTGGATGCTGACTAAGCTGGTGGACTTTACCGTCGCGATTTTTCACCAGGCGGCGAGCCTGGTAGGTTAAGCCGCGCATGGGAATCGATATCAACGATCTGCTGACGCCGCTGATGGCCCTGTGGCTGCCGTTTATCCGCATCCTCTCTTTCCTGCATTTTTGTCCGGTGCTCGATAACAAGGCGTTTTCGCGTAAGCTAAAAATCGCCACCGCGCTGGCGCTGACCATCCTGATTACGCCGATGCTGCCCAACAACGTTGTCATCACCGAGCTGGTTTCCATGCGCAGCATTATGCTGATCGGCGAGCAAATTCTGTGGGGCTTTCTGTTTGGCATGACGCTACAGCTGGTGTTCGTGGCGCTGCAAACCGCCGGGCATATTTTGTCGATGAATATGGGCCTCGGGATGGCGATGATGAATGACCCGGTCAACGGCTCGTCGACCACGGTTATCTCCCAGATTATTTACGTCTTTTGCGGCCTGCTGTTCTTTATTATGGACGGGCATCTGCTGGTGGTGACCATTCTGTTTAAGGGCTTTAGCTACTGGCCCATCGGCCAGGCTATCAATCAGCCAACCCTCTACGAGCTGGCGCAGAGCCTCGGCTGGATCATGGCTTCCGCCACGCTTATCGCCCTGCCGACCACCTTTGTGATGATGATTGTTCAGGGCGGCTTTGGCCTGCTTAACCGCGTTTCGCCAACGCTCAACCTGTTTTCCCTCGGCTTCCCGATCAGCATGCTGTTCGGGCTGCTTTGTATCACGATGATCGTCGCACACATTCCCGATCACTATCTCAATCTGACCAACGAGATCCTTGCCCGGCTCGATGCCATAAGGACGCAGTAATGTCGGCATCCAGCGGCGATAAAAGTGAAAAACCTACGGCAGGAAAACTGCGTAAGGCCAGACAGAAAGGGGATATTCCACGCTCTAAAGATCTCACCATGGCGGTGGGGCTGGTCACGTCATTTATTACCCTGGGCACCTTTTTCCCCTACTACAAGCAGCTGATTAGCGAGTCGTTTTTATCGGTGGGCACCATGGCCGGCAGGCTGGATGACAGCAGCGCGCTGAGCCAGTTTCTGCTGCTCAACGTGATGGTGATTCTTAAGTTTATCGCCACCCTGGTGCCGATCCCGGTGGCCTGCATTATCTCGAGCCTGATCCCCGGCGGCTGGATTTTCACCCCGAACAAGCTGCTGCCGGACTTTAAGAAACTCAGCCCAATCG
Organism: Buttiauxella sp.; assembly: GCA_036502985.1. Taxonomy (GTDB): domain Bacteria; phylum Pseudomonadota; class Gammaproteobacteria; order Enterobacterales; family Enterobacteriaceae; genus Buttiauxella. Next base: position 24,106 of record DASXXQ010000313.1, on the reverse strand, counting down.
CCGGCTTTAAGCGCATGTTTTCCAGCAGCCACTACGTGGACGTTGCCAAGATGCTCGCCAAATGCGGGGTGATTCTGGTGGTGCTGTACGTGATGGTGCACGATTCGCTCGACGGCCTGCTGCACTTGCAGCAGCTCTATTTATTACAGGCGATCGCCAACGGGTTTGCCATTTTCCATCACGTTATCAGCTACTTCATCGCCGTTATCGTGGTGTTTGCCCTGCTCGACGTGCCGCTGAGCAAGTTCATGTTCACCAAAAAGATGAAGATGACCAAGCAGGAAGTGAAGGAAGAGTACAAAAATAACGACGGTAATCCGCAGGTGAAAGGTCGTATTCGCCAGCTTCAGCGCCAGATGGCGATGGGCCAGGTGAATAACACAGTGCCGACCGCCGACGTGATTATCACCAACCCAACCCACTTTGCGGTGGCGTTGAAATACGATCCCGATAAGGCCGAAGCGCCCTATATCGTCGCCAAAGGCGTGGACGACATCGCGCTGCTGATTCGTGAAGTGGCGCGTAATCACAATATTGAAGTGGTGGAATTTCCGCCGCTGGCGCGGGCGGTGTATTACACCACGCGCGTCAATCAGCAAATCCCGGCGCAGCTGTTCCGCGCTATTGCACATGTTCTGACTTATGTGATGCAGGTGAAGTCCTGGCGCGCAGGGCAGGTCGACCAGAAACCCCGCCTGAACAGGCAGATTGATATTCCAAAAGAGGTATTGAAAGCCAATGGCGAACAGTAACTTTACGCAGGCTCTAACCGCGCTGAGAAAGACTCACGTCGGCGTGCCAATCCTGCTCCTCAGCGTGCTGGCGATGATTATTCTGCCGCTTTCTCCGCTGGTGCTGGATATTCTGTTTACCTTCAACATCGTGCTGGCGGTCATCGTTCTGCTGGTTGCCGTGAACAGCAATCGCCCGCTGGACTTTGCCGTCTTCCCGACGATATTGCTGATCACGACGCTGATGCGTCTGACGCTGAACGTCGCCTCGACGCGCGTGGTGTTGCTGCACGGTCATGAAGGTGAAGGCGCGGCCGGTAAGGTTATCGAAGCGTTCGGTCAGGTGGTGATTGGCGGTAACTTCGTGGTCGGCTTCGTGGTGTTCATCATTCTGATGATCATCAACTTCGTGGTGGTGACCAAGGGTGCGGAGCGTATTTCTGAAGTTTCCGCCCGCTTTACCCTCGACGCCCTGCCCGGCAAACAGATGGCGATTGATGCCGACTTAAACGCCGGAATTATTAACCAGCAGCAGGCGCAGAAGCGACGTAAAGAGGTGGCCAGCGAGGCCGATTTCTACGGCGCGATGGACGGGGCCTCGAAGTTCGTGCGCGGCGACGCCATCGCCGGGATCATGGTGCTTATCATCAACGTCATCGGCGGGATTTGCATCGGTATCTTTAAGTACGATCTCGACGCCAGCCACGCCTTCCAGCAGTACGTGCTGCTGACTATCGGTGACGGTCTTGTCGCGCAGATCCCTTCGCTGCTGCTGGCTACCGCCTCGGCGATTATCGTCACCCGCGTCAGCGACGGCGGCGACGTTAGCGACGAAATTAAGTCCCAGCTTCTCGCCAAACCAAATATTCTTTATACCGCCGCGTTCGTGATGTTCATCCTGGCCATCGTGCCGGGCATGCCGCACATCGCCTTCCTGAGCTTTACCGCCCTGCTGCTGTTCGCCGCCTGGAAACAAAGCAAAGTCGTTAAGCCCGCCGAGCCGGAAACGGATATGGAGGCTATCAGCGAGGCGCTGACGCAGGACAACACGCCTTCGGTGAGCTGGGACAGCATCCCGCTGGTCGAGCCCATTGGGCTGAATCTGGGCTTTAAGCTGGTGTCGCTGGTCGACAGCGCGAAAGGCAGCCCGCTGTCGCAGCGTATTCGCGGCGCGCGCCAGGTGATCTCTGAAACCAGCGGCGTGCTGCTGCCGGAAATTCGCATCAGGGAAAACTTTCGCCTGAAGCCTGCGCAATATGCCATTCATATCAACGGCATTCGCGTGGCGCTGGGCGAGGTTCACGCCGACAAAATGATGGCGATCCCCGGCTCCGAGCTGTACGGCGAAATCGACGGCGTGCTGGATACCGACCCGGCCTACGGCATGGCAATCGTGTGGATTGACCCGGACCATAAAGCGCGGGCGCTGAACCTCGGCTATCAGGTGGTTGACTGCGCAAGCGTGGTCGCCACGCACGTCAATAAAGTGGCGCGCGGGCATCTGCCGGAGCTGTTTAACTACGACGATATTACCCATCTGCATACGCGACTGAGCCAGCAGGCACCGAAGCTGGCAGAGGATTTAAACGCCGCGCTCAACTACAGCCAGCTGCTGCGTATTTACCGCCAGCTGTTGCAGGAGCAGGTTTCGCTGAAGGATATCGTCACCATCGCCTCAACGCTGATTGAAAGCTCGGTGGTCACCAAAGACCCGCTGCTGCTGACCGCCGACGTGCGCTACGCCCTGCGCCGGGCCATCATCCACAATATCAACGGCGATCGCAAAACGCTGGCGGCCTATACCATTGATAACGCGCTGGAAACCATGATGCTCAACGCGCTCAATCAGTCGCAGCAGGCGGGTAAAGTCACGCTGGATAGCTTCCCGGTTGACCCGAATATTCTGCAACAGCTGCAAAATACGATGCCGATGATTTACGAGCAGATGAAGGCGAAAGGCATGCCGCCGCTGCTGCTGGTGACGCCGCAGCTGCGCCCAATCCTTTCTCGCTATGGCCGCCTGTTCTGCTCCGGGCTGCACGTACTCTCGTACAATGAAATCCCGGACGATAGCGATTTGAGCATTGTGGGCACGCTGGCGTAAAAGAATTGCCGCAGAAGAAGTCGGAACATCCTCATACCCTTTCGCATGGCTGAGGGAAAAGACGAGGGGAAACGCGGTTAACAGCAGCGTTTCCCCTCGGCCTTAATTATCCAGATACCGCAGCTTCCAGCCCAGCAGGGTGCGAGGCATTTTTTTAAGGTCTTTGTCCTCGGAAGTGTAGTAGTGCAGCTGCAGCTTCCCTTCGGCAGACGGCGCTATTCTTGCCGCCCAGAGCTTGCCTTCCGGCGTGTACATAATGATCGCCGTGCGGGTATTGGCCGCGCCTCGTACCCACATCGAAACGACCCTTGCGCCGATATTGTCGACGTCTTCCTGATAGATATAGACGTTTGCGGTATCCACAAACGCCTGGTAATCGTTGCCGACTATCTCTCTGAACTCCTTGTCATGAGCCGCGTCGGTGATAATGCCAATGGATAACAGCGTCGGCTTTGGCCGAGGATCGCTCCCGGCTTTTTCATAGCGACCGTCAATAAAGACGCCGGCAGGCATCGACATTCGGCATCCCCAGTCGGCATTGCTGTGTACCTGCATGGAACCGTCTTTTTTAGGGATGATCAGCACCTTACAATTGCTGGTTTCTTTCACATTTTCGATGATCGCCATGCCGTAAAGCTTGCGCGCCTCCGCCGTGAAATCGTCTTTATTCAGCCCTGCCCACGCCCGCATATCTATCGTTACGCTCCACTCGGCGCTGCGGCTGAACTGAATGGTGCCGCCGCTCATATTCGGCGCGCGCATATTCCACCACTGGCCTTCCCAGCTAAAATCGAGGTTGGTGTCTGAGATTTTACTGATGCCTTCGTAATAGGCGCGCTCGATGCAGCTGTCGGAGGTACAGCTTTCCAGCGAGGCTTCCCAGTCGTTGTAGATTTTGTTCGCTTTTGCGGCATCATTTTTAACCAGCATGGTGCGGTAAATCACCGCCATCGTGCTGTCGAGCCAGTGCAGGTTATCGTTATTGCAGATGGTGTTTTCCAGCGGAGTTGACGCACGCTGGCAGTTAACGGCCAGAGCGTTACCGCTGAAGAAGGTCAAGCAGAGGAGCAAACCAAAAGCGAAAGGTTTTAACATTGATAGAAAAGCTCAGTGGATACGGGGAGGCATTTTGTCCAAAACGAATTATATTTGCAATATAAAAGCCTGCCACTTTGTGAGTACAAAATAAGCAGCCGCCGCGCATTAAGAATTTTCCATGCCGTGTCGCTTAATTAACCTGATGATAGTTAAGATGGATGACCGATGTATGAAAATCGACGGTAGTAATTTTAGCTGGCTCGCCTCAGCACAAAATTCCACCAGTACAGAGCCACAGCGTAAACCATTAGGTATTGAAAGAAGCAGCGGACACGTCTGTCCACAAACCGGCTACTGGAGCATGGCCGGGCCAACCGCAGGCACCGTTATTAATGTCAAAAAGGGAACCGTGCTGCCTTTTCATCAGGGACAGCCCGTTGGCTGGTATTTGAAGGAATATGATTTAAGCAGCGAGCTGGATAAGTAAATAACGCCTTCATCTCCCGATGCAGTCTTTTGATAAATATTATTAATATATAAGGAATAAAGGAATTTACGCCGATTCCCGCAGCACCAGCTCGCCTGAAATAATGATCTTTTGCGGCGGCAGGGTCGGCGACTTTATTTTATTGACGATAAGCGTGGCCGCCTGGCGTCCGGTTTCTTCGCTGGAGGCGGAGACATAGCTAAACAGCGGCGAGGTCAGGTTGATGTGCATCATATCTTCAAAGCCAATCAGCGAAACCTGCTGGGTCAGGAAAACGTCTTTGCCGACGGTGCGGCCCACCTGCTGAATCCCGCTTAAACAGCCGATAATCGCCGGAGGTGAATGACAAAGAATGGCGGTAATTTTGTTGCTCTTCTCAAGCAGCGTGCGGGTCGCAATGGCCGCAGCGAGCGTATCGTTATCGCACACCGGAGCCCATTCGTTCCGATAGGGTAAGTCGTACTGTGCCAGCGCGCCGCGGTAGCCGAGCAGGCGCTCCTGGCGAATCAGACAGCCTGCGGTACCGCCAAGATAGGCAATGTTACGATGACCGCGCTCGATGAGATAGCGCGTGGCCTGGTTTCCGGCCTGGCGGTTGTCGCGCCCGATAATATCCCGCGTGCTGGTCACTGAGGATTCAGAGATAACCACGGTCGGCAACGGGCATTCGGTTATCAGCGCGGGAACGGACGAGGAGCGATGGTTGGCATCAAGATAGATAACCCCCGCAACGCCCTGCTGTGCAAAAGAGGTCAGACACTGGCGCAGGTGCTGGCTTTCATCCTGCGGCTGGCCGAGAAACACCATAAATCCTTGTTTCTCAAGGTGCTGAACGACGCTTGCCATTACGTTCACCGAGAACGAGTCGGAGAAATCGCGGATGATCAGGCCAATCAGGTTGGAGGTATTAGAACGCAGGTTCGCCGCCGCCGTATTGTGCACGTAGCCAAGCTGCTTAATCGCGGCGTTGACCTTGTCGATGGTGGCCTCAGAGATCTTTCCCTTATTGCGCAGCACCAAGGAAACCGTGGAGACGGAGACGCCTGCCAGCCGGGCTACATCAATGATATTGACCTTTTTCATCCCGCTCCTTTACGCTAAATTTCCTTGATATCAATACCATAAAGCCCCCGGCAAACATACCGGAGGCTTGATGGTTTAGCACACTATTTGCCGATCATCGTCGACATTGTCTGCGCAATAAACTGCGCTCTTGCGCCAAATATCACCTGAATCCCCGAGTCGCCGACAAATACAACGCCGCGCGCGCCGAGGCTGTTCAGGCCGTCTTTATCTACTTTGTCGCTCTTGTCCACTTCCAGACGCAGGCGGGTAATGCACGAACCGACGGAGTTAATGTTCTCGGCCCCGCCCAGCAGGCCAATGATATCTCCGGCAATTTCAGTATCGGTTTTATCATTCGCGTTGGCCGTGACGTCCGCGCGGCCCGGCGTTTTCACGTCGAAGCGGCGAATCACAAAACGGAAGGTGAAGTAGTAAATCAGCGCCATCGGCACGCCGACCACCACCGCCATCAGGAAATTGGTCTGATAGCCGTTAAACGAGGGCAGAATACCAAAGGAAATATAGTCGATCATGCCCGCCGAGAAGGATTTAGCAATATGCGCGTGCAGCAGATACATACACATATAAGACAGCCCGGCCATGATGGCGTTGAACACGTACAGAATCGGTGCCACAAAGATAAAGGTGAACTCAACCGGCTCGGTAATCCCCGTCAGGAAGCAGGTCAGCGCCGCGGAGAACAGGATCCCGGAAGCAATCTTCTTATTTTTGGTGTTCGCTTCATGGTACATCGCCAGACAGGCCGCAGGCAGCGCGAACAGCATCAGCGGGAATTCGCCCTGCATGAACTTACCGGCGTTCTGATAGCTGTCGCTGCTGAAGGACTTCACGCCCTCTTCCAGCATTTTGAACCAGATAGTCTGGTCACCGTGAATCACCTGACCGGCATGCGTGGTGTATTCACCAAACGAATACCAGAAGGACGGATACCAGATATGGTGCAGGCCCAGCGGGATGAGCGCGCGCTCGGTCAGGCCGAAGATAAAGGTGGAAAGCGCCTGGTTATCACCGTTCACAATCACCGACAGCGAATCAATCCCCGACTGGATGTACTGCCAGACCCACGGCAGCACCATGCCCAGCAGGAAGGAGAGGAAGGCCGTCGCGATAGCCACAAAGCGCTTGCCGGAGAAGAAGCCGAGGAACTCGGGCAGCTGCATGGTGTGGAATTTGTTATAGCACCACGCCGCCAGAATCCCCGAAATCAGGCCGCCAAAGACGCCCATTTGCAGCGTCGGGATGCCCACCACCATGGCGTATTTGCCGCCCGCAGCCGCCATTTCCGGCGTGATGTTCAGCACGGTGCCGATGGTGACGTTAATAATAAACACGGAGACCGCCGCGGACAGCGCCGCAATCCCTGATTCAGCCGCTAGTCCGACGGCAGAACCGATGGCAAACAGCATCGGCAGGTTGTCAAAAATCACCCCGCCCGCGTTCATCATCAGCGGTAAATGGAACTTATCGCCGAAGGCCAACAGCAGGCCCGCTGCGGGCAGCAAAGAAATAGGCAGCATTAATGCGCGGCCTATCATCGACAGCTTAGATAACGATTTTGTTACGCTCGATAACACACTCATAGACAATCCCCCGGTGTTGACGCCGCCATCGCGTTTGGTTTAATTACGCGTTTTTATGGTAAGTAGAACGTTCTACTAGAACGTTCTACTTATACTGACGAAACGAATTTTTCCCGGCAACTAAAATCTGAGCTGTCGCCATACTGTTATCGAATATTTGAAGTTGCGCAGGTTTTGACCTGTTTTTCGTGGGGGAATTATTCGCACAGCGGAGGCTTTTTACGGACCACAAACGACGAAATAACTTTGAAAAAAGAATGAATTACCGTGCAAAAAATACACAAGGTGGGAATGAACGGGGCAAACTCAGCATTAATTTTATCGCGTGGCGAACAGGATGACCCCGCTCGCCCCACGCTCGTTGCGGGATGGACGGCGCTAAGCCAGCCCACCCGACAACCGGTTCGACATTAAGCCTGCACCGTGATGCTCAGACTTTCGAAGCTCACCGTCTGGCCCGCCACGATTTTGCAGCGCTTACGGGTTTCGACTTCGCCGTCTACCTTCACCAGGCCTTCGGCAATCACCGCTTTCGCCTGCGCACCGCTTTCGCACCAGCCTTCCAGCTTGAGCAAATCGCACAGTTCAACGTGAGGGTGTTTTCCTAATGAGAAGGTCGCCATTTTATTCTCCATCGACATCGTGATATTCCTCGCATGCCTGCAAGGTATTCTGGATAAGAGTGGCGACGGTCATCGGGCCAACGCCACCCGGAACCGGCGTAATATACGAGGCTTTGACCGCGGCTTCATCATAATTTACGTCACCGACCACTTTGCCGCTTTCCAGGCGGTTGATGCCGACGTCCACCACAATCGCCCCTTCTTTAATCCAGTCGCCCGGAATAAAGCCCGGCTTGCCGACCGCGACGATAACTAAATCGGCGTTCTCGACGTGCTGACGCAGGTTTTTCGTGAAGCGGTGGGTTACGGTGGTGGTGCAGCCGGCCAGCAGCAGCTCCATGCTCATCGGGCGGCCCACGATGTTGGACGCGCCAATAATCACCGCGTTCAGACCATAGGTGTCGATATTGTAACGCTCGAGCAGGGTCACAATGCCGCGCGGCGTACACGGACGCAGGCGAGGCGCACGCTGGCACAGGCGGCCGATGTTGTACGGATGGAAGCCATCAACGTCTTTGTCCGGATCGATTCGCTCCAGCACTTTCACGTTGTCGATGCCCGCGGGCAGCGGCAGCTGGACCAGAATGCCGTCGATGGTGCCGTCAGCGTTCAGAGTATCGATAAGCCCTAACAGCTCGGCTTCGCTGGTGGTGTCCGGCAGGTCGTAAGAGCGGGAAATAAAGCCCACTTCTTCACAAGCCTTGCGTTTATTAGCGACATAAATCTGGGATGCAGGGTTCGCCCCGACCAGGATAACGGCCAAACCAGGAGCCCGTTTTCCTGCCGCAACACGGGCTTTTACTTTTTCTGCAACTTCAAGCCGTACCTGCTGCGCAATCGTTTTACCGTCAATAATCTTTGCTGCCATCAGTCAGAGGATTCCGTCTGTAATCTAAAAGGGAGGGGATTGCTTGTATTTTGTCAGAAGCCACGCCCGCTGTCAGGCAAAGTTCTGCGTTTATGCTCATTTGTCGCGCAGGTGGTTGAAAAGCCATTGACTCGCAAGGTGCTGACCGTATAATCCGGGCATTCCAGATGATATGTACTCCCTGGAATAGCACTTCTCAGTGCGCCCTTAGCTCAGTTGGATAGAGCAACGGCCTTCTAAGCCGTAGGTCACAGGTTCGAGCCCTGTAGGGCGTACCATTAAAATCAATGAGTTACCCTCCTTAATTAGAAATCACCGATGCTCTTACGGGCGCCTTAGTGGTTAAACCATACGCTGTCATTCGAAGTATCTTTCGCCAGGTTTACGGCAAGGGATTGACCAGCTCACATTTTGAACGAGCCATTCAGCTATGCATCAGCGGGCATGTTAGTAGTGCAGATAAAACAAACTGTTTACAAACACTGCCGCCCTCCGGGTAGATAATGCAGGCAATGCCTGGCCGTTATACTATGTCGTCTCCGGGGTGGTAACCTATATTATATCTAACGAATGAATTTCGTACCTGGCAAATACAGGAAAATTTCTGCGATTGATATCTTAGCTGAGCAACAAATACTGGTAATAAGAAATAAGAAGCCTCCTCATCTTAACGCTAACCAAAATAAGATTAAGTAGCGACCGCGCTAAGATATAACCGTTCATGGACCAAATACGTGCCATAGGTATCACCTCCTGCACATGTTTTCATTCGGTTCCATAAGATTTACATTTTATGAAGAGCCACCTTTACAATTAAGACCCACTCCATTTTCGAAAAAAACAGCAAATAAAATACTTTTTCTTTTTGATGCTTTTTGATGCTTTTTGATGCTTTTAAATCCAGAGAAAACGATAATCCAAAAATGTTTTTTTCAATATTCAACGAAAGGATTATTATGAATAAAATTACTAACCACACATCATTTAACTTTAAACTAAAAGTAATATCAACAGCTATTTTACTGGCAACCTCCTCTTCCAGCATATCTGCAACCACCATTATTGAAGACGGTGATGAAGTTAGCTCCATATACTCTAATGATGGAGATGAAATTATTGTTGATGGTGCTATTAGCATGACTGCAAATGAAAATTCACCGCAGGGCATGGTCCTAATGACTGGTGGGAAAGTAGACTTGGGCAGCGGGAGTAAAATAGTTGTACAAACAGATAACACTCAAAGAGCAGCGATATTTTCAATGGGCGGTGAACTTAAGGCTGACAATCTTGAAATAGATGTCAACAGTGATAACTATGCTCTATATTTGATGAATACCAATGCTGCATTAACAGGGTTGACCTTTATTAACATGCTAGGCCTTTCAGACGCAATGCCACTCGGTTTGAAACTCGTCAACACTTCTTTCAACGCAGAAAACATATTAATAAATTACGAAGAAATCGGTGCTGCGAGCGATAATTCAGATGATATTATTTGGCACAATTATGATTCGAGTAAAATCAACGTTACGGGTAACGTCAATATTATCAGCCACAGAGAATCCACAGACCAGTTAGAAAACCTCGTCATAGCGGGTAATAGCCAGGCAAATTTTGAAAAATACTTAATGATTAGCTCATATAATTTGGGCAAGGTTGTTGGAATTGGTGTAGATAGCGGTGCCATATTAAATGCTGGCAGTATTTACGTGCAGATTAGCTCCGAAAATGATACCGCACATGGGGTATATGTTAAAAACGGTGAAATGCATCTTTCAGGTGACGCACATATTATTGTCACCGATGGTAACGCTAGCGCGTCGGGAATAGGTCTCTCAGCAAATCAAAATTCAATTGTTTCTATTGCGGGCAATACCATTATCTCCACAGGTACTGATGTCACAGAACAGAGTCAGGTCCTTGCATCCGTATCGAATAATTCGCTCCTATCCCTCAACGGAAATGTTTTTTTAGGCTCGGAATTAAATCGAGACAGATCTAATGTTTATGCATTAAAAGTTGATGCCAACTCATCCGCTGACTTCCACGGCGGATTAGTCCACGCAATAGGTAATATTTCGGCGTCAAATAACTCACTTATCAACATCAATGCCACCACCAACCAGTCATATATCTATAGCAATATCGTGGCCGATGAGAGTAGTACAATAAATTTAGTGTTAAACGGAAGTGCCAGTCAGTGGGATATGTCAGGCAGCAGTACGCTGACCTCACTGTCTCTTAATGATGCTACGTTGAATTTCATTAATACTTTAAATCCAGGCACTGAAACCTTCACGCATAATTTATTAACGCTTACTGGGGATTATTCAGGGACGGGAGGAACTATTGTCATGAATACTACTCTGGGCAACGATAATTCTCCGACAGATAAGATTCATATTATGGGCGATACATCAGGTCATACCTGGGTAACGGTCAACAATTTCTTTGGTTCTGGTGATGAAACTAACGACGGTATCCTATTGATAAAAGTTGACGGTGTTTCCGACGGTGTATTCGAACAGAAAGGCCGTACAACAGCCGGGTTATATGATTATTTTCTGCGAAAAAATGGCAGCGACTGGTTTTTGACCAGCGAGTGGCAGCAAGATGATGAAGATACAACGAATAAACCTGAAGCCCCCGAAGAGAGTGACACACCTGGAGGCAATGACACACCTGAGGCCAATGAGAGACCGGAAGACAACGGTAGCGAAGATAAAGAATCAGCACCAGAAGGGGGTACCAATCAGCCAAGTCGTGTGCAAGTAATCCGACCTGAAGCTGCGATTTACAGCGCCAATCTGTCGGCAGCGAACAGTATGTTTGCAACCCGCCTGCATGACCGCCTTGGCGAGACGCATTATATTGACGCACTTACGGGCAACGGTCAGGTCACCAGCCTGTGGATGCGGCAAACCGGCAGTCATATACGGGCCAGGACAAGCAGTGAACAGCTGCATTCCCAATCCAACCGTTACGTGCAGCAGCTGGGGGGCGATATTGCGAGCTGGACGACGGATGGGGCCGATCAATACCATTTAGGCCTTATGGCCGGGTATGGCACTCAGCGTAGTTCAGCCCGAAATACGCTGAGCGGCTACCGAGCTAAAGGCTCCATCGACGGGTATAGCACTGGTTTATATGCGACCTGGTTGCAAAACAGTCACTCATTCGAAGGCATATATCTCGACAGCTGGGCGCTGTACAACTGGTTCCATAACTCAGTAAAAGGCGACAACATTCAACAAGAAACCTGGCGTTCCCGCGGCTTTACGGCTTCAGTTGAGGCGGGCTATACGCGGAAATTATTTCAGGGTGAAAAAGACGGGTACTTTATTCAGCCAAAAGTACAGACCAACTGGATGGGCGTGAAAGCGAAAGAAAATACTGAGGCAAATGGTACCAGAGTCGAAGGAACCGGTGATGGCAATCTCCAGACTCGATTCGGTCTCAGAGCTTTTATTCAGCATAAAGACATTTCCAGAGGACAGACTTTCCAGCCGTTTATTGAAGCAAACTGGATCCATAATACGAAAGACTTTGGGGTCGTCATGAATGGCGTCACTGAAACTCAGACCGGAACTCGCAACGCAGGAGAACTAAAAACCGGCGTGGAGGGGAATCTTCATCGTAACCTCAACCTCTGGGGTAATGTGGCCCAACAGGTAGGAGGCAGGGGGTACAGTGAAACCTCTGCATCTTTAGGGCTAAAAGTTTCTTTCTAAAATAAGAGCGCCATTATTCGGAATAAAACAATTTCCGCTGTGTTTCCCGCAGTTATCGTCTGAGGGAAACACAGATCGGCTAACGCGTCATGAAACTCTTTTTTTGACTACGACCGACACTCTCAGCGTCAGGCGAGCCTGGGGCGCGTGAAGATTAAGCAACTTACCGACCGGAGAGTAGCCAGCTTCCAGCAAATAGCTCACCAACTGCGCAAGTCACTCCTGCCACTGAGAATAATAATGTGGCCATTGTCACCGAGGTGAGTACATGTACAGGCTGGTGGCCGAGAGAAAAATATGGGTGGACGCCGCTACACTTTAAATATGGGCCAGTCTTATGGCCCGTATTAACAAACCGGCTTCCGAAAAGATGGCGCGTTAGATGTCAAACACGGACTTATCGAGCGATATCTATTTACACAAGTTTGAATGCTCCGCTCTCACCGCCCCTGCTCTGCCCCCCTGGATTTCTTATAAAGATACATGCGCTGATCGGCTTCGGCGATGGCGGCGATTAACGGCGTGTTTTCATTGACCGGCGCGAACCCGTAGCTGACAGAAAGTGGGATACCGTGCCCAAAGTTCAGCAGCTGGGCGTTAATGCGCACCATTGCTTCGTAGGCCCCCGCTACGTTTCTGGCGCGGAACAGAATCACAAACTCGTCTCCCCCCATACGAATCGCATAGTCATTGCCGGCTCGAATGCTGCTGGTGATGGACTCAGCGATAAACTTCAGGGCCTCATCGCCCGTCGCATGGCCGTGCCGGTCATTAATTTCTTTGAAGCGATTGCAGTCGATAAGCGCCACGATATAGCTGTCGTGCCTGCGGCGATTTTTCTCCCAGGCCAGCAGCCACTTCCGGTTGTACAGCGACGTTAAAGGGTCGGTTAGCGACTCATGCTTATGTTTGAGAATGTAGCGAATAAGCAGTGCCAGCACGGTGATGAGCAACAGAAAAATAAGGATGTCAGGATAGCCATCGCCGGACAAATAGAACGCTAAGGGGTTGATGGATACATTAAAAACATAGCGCTGGTTGATGGCAAAATCTGTATTTCCAAACGCATAACCATTGTCGAGGATATAGGTATGGCTGTGTTTGAGCCGGTCCTCAATATCGATGTTCAGATAGCTTTCACCGGACGAATAGCCCATGCGGTCGATTAGCTGAAGAAAGGTGCCGAGCTCATAATCAAGGCAGGCGACGCCGAGAATTGCACTGCCCTTTTCTTCGCTAAGATCGTAAACAAAATGCTCAATCGACAGCGTGGTATGCCCGGTCAACACGTCCTGATACAGCTGGCTAAATTTGCCTGCCGATGCCCCAATCGTGTTGTCCAACTTTTGGGTGAAATAGTTGTGCCTTTTCTCTTCCGCTTCTAAATCAAACCCCTGCCCGCCGTAGCTGGCAAAGGCATAAAGGCTGGTCGGCATCTTCGAGTACAGATAGACGTAATCATTTTTATTCGGCAAAAAATAACGGCGGATAACCAGATGCTGATGCGGAATCTGCCCTTCGTGGCCCAGCGCCATATCAACGCTGCGGGCAATAAGTATCGCCTTGCGGGATAAAGGATGCCGCGACTGAAGCGTCCCCTGAAATGCGCTGGACGTGGCTCCTACCGACAGGTTAAAGCCGTAAATTTTATGCTGCGGGTCGTACTCCATTGCCGGCGCTGAAAAAGGCTGCCGCGTGTTATTCAGGCGGAAATAGAGCAGTGAAATCACGTCGGCAAGATCTTCATTGTGCAACATATCGTCCGCAAGAATATTGCCGAGCTCCGCAGACACTTTCTCGGAGACGGAGACCAGGCGAAACAGCACGGTGGAGGCAAAAACAATCGATACCAGGGCCAGCCCGGCCAGCAGCAGGAGCGGCACCATCCGGTTTTCCGCTTTGCGGGTCAGGTGAGCCAATACATCACTTAGCATGAATGCTATCTCCTTCCACGGTCTGGCTGAGCCGCACCGGCGGCTCCCGAAAACACAGCGCGGGCCTATCGATAAAATAACCCTGGAAATAGTCCACGCCCATCGCGTAAAGATAGTCGTACTGCGCCTGAGTTTCGACAAACTCGGCGACCACCGACATGTTTTTCAGCTGCGCGATGCGGCAGATCGAGGCCACGATGGCATGGTTAATCGGGTCGTGGGTAATATTTTTGATAAACAGGCCGTCGATTTTCAAAATGTCGGCCCGCAGCACGCTCAGGCGTTCGAAGTTAGAATGGCGGACGCCAAAGTCATCAATAGCCAGCTGGTAGCCGGCATCGGCCAGCCGGTTCAGGCTGGTTAGCGCATTCTCCGAGTCAAGCACCGCCTGATCCTCGGTAATCTCAAAGATTACATCGTTAGGGCGGATGGCATACTGAGCGAAGATGGCGAGGATATTCTCTGCCAGATCCTGCACATTCAAAGAAGCCGGCATGATATTAACGGAGAGTTTTTCTCTTATATTTTGCTGTCGGTTATGCTGAATATAACGCGCACATTTCTCAACGATGATCAGATCAAAAGTCGCACAGCAGTTAATTTCAGCCACCACCGGCAAAAAATCGTCCGGCGTTAATATTTCGCCGTTAATCTCCAGGCGGGCAAGTATTTCATAATAACGCTCGCCGTTTCGCCCCTGAATCGGCTGCTTATAAAGCAATACATTTTTAAAGTGCAGCGCGTTGTTTATCTTGCTGACCATATCCTGCAAATGAAGGATTTGCCGGGAGAAAACCCGATCTTTATCGTCCATATTGACGATCGTCTGCTCGCTGTAGCGGGTCATAAACGCCAGATGATGAATAAAGGCCCCCACATCGCTCCTGATTCCCCCCTGAAACGTCGACCATACCAGGCGGAAATTCAGGTTCAGCGAAACATGATTCCAGCTGAGATCGAGCGCCTTTAAATTCTGCTTAAGCTGTCTGGCCGTGTGTTCAGGACGTACATCGTCAAGCACGACAATCAGCTGATGATTGCCCAGATCGTAAGTGCCTTTATAAAGATCGCGGCGCTGTTTGAGGGTTTGCGCGACCTTCTGCTTGGTCTGCGCCACAATGCCGGGCCCATAATATTTCGCCAGCAGATACAGGTTGGTCATGTCGACAAGGCAAAGCGTCGCGGATGGGTGCTGACAGCAATATTCGTCTAAGGCACGGTTGTTAGGCAGGCCGGTAGAAGGGCTGGAGGTGTGATAAAAAGCCAGCCGCTGGCGGGAAGCCAGATAGCCCGACTGCGTGATAGCCAGATATTGCAGGGCCAGCGAAAACACCGTAATGACCGACATCATGCTGGTAATGTAATTCACATCCGGCACCGAGGCATTATCGGTGCTCAGCCCGGTTAACAGCATATAAACCGTCAGCGACCACAGGATCATCACCGGGTTAAGGCGATGTTTATGAATTCCATAAACAAACTGCAGCAAAAGCAGGGGATAAAGCGCGCCGGTAAAATAACTCCGGTACGCGTCACTCTGACTCAGCAGTAAAAAAAGGATATTGACGGAAAAAACCCCGAAGACCCACGGGAAATGTTGACAGCCGGAAAAAGAAAACTCATCGCGAAAGGCTCGCAGGCATCGCCTTCTGAAGCCCTGCAAAAAAAGAAACTTATTGATGTTGTAAAACAGAGGGAAAAAGGCCAGCGAGCTCAAAGGCAGGAACATCATATTGATGATGTTAAAACTGTACTGCTCGGTTAAAAAATACACGCCGATATCCCCATTAACCCATTGCTCAAAATCATGCCCAATCAGCAGCATCGTTAATTTTGAAAGCAGCGGGCAGACAATCGACATGATAACCAGCCGCATAACGCTATGTTTTTTGAGATAGCCCGCGCACCATTTCCTGCCGTAGAAGCGACTCAGCATTTCTGCCGAAATAAATAGCGGTATCAACAGACAACAGGAGAGAATCACTGAGGAAAAAAATGTGGCATCGCGATAATAGAAAAGCGACGAAATAATATAGGCCAGCAGCAGCGGAAAATAACTTTGTCGACGCAGAATATAAAGATGGGCACAAATCCACGCGTAAGGTAAAAAGGCAAGGTAAATTGACTGAGCGTCATATGTAATGCTGATTGATACTTCACGCAAAATATTTATTACGCAAATGTTAATGACTATCAAAGCCGTCAGGTAATAATATTTAGATAAGTTTGTAACCCTGAAGTTAAACATTTTTTTATGGCCATAACAGCGCTTAAATTAGCTGCAAAAAAGAAGATAAAGCGAGCGGTACAAATATTTCATTAAAAATACATGTTTGTTCTGTAATGAAACTTAAACAAACCGACAATTAAAAGGAAAGGTGCGGACTAAGCACATGTGGGTGAGGAGGTCAGTGAAAAACTACCTGCCAGGTTCAACATCATAGATGTTTACAAACTGTTCACTATTTTCTAATCGTAATAAACATTAAAGACCAGTGTTGAGTCTGCTCGTCCTGGCGTAACGACTTCATTAGTTTGAACGTATCGAGCAATAAGCGGGATAGTGTTATCACCCTGCGCAATAGGGTAAATGTAGTTACCCAGTTCGTTAACTCCCGCGGCATTATATTGAAGCTGAATACCCACCCCGGTAGCCGCATTATCATTATCATTCAATGCGATAATATTACCGCTCTCATCAGCGAAGCCATACACCGGCGTGAAGTCAAAATGAGCGCGTACGGCAGCCCCGTAGCATTGTTGTAAGTGAATATTGAATGGAACATCGACTCCGGCACTCCCAATACCCGAAAATGTTGATATTGATAACATCCCCATATCAACGTTGGTATTATTGACCACCGAACATCCACCAACAGTAGCGGTTACAGCACCGTTAAAAGAAAACGAATAAAGAAACCCATTATTTTCCTCATCAACAAAAACTGTTTGTGACATTTCACCTGATGAGCCGTATTGCAACTCTTTATCCAGCTTAATTAAATAGACTTTATCAGTATACTGAGTAATGCCTGTCGTCTTCAGCCCCCTAATCTGGTCACGGCCAATAATGGCAGGGGTCATACATTGCCATGCATTGGCAGCACTATTATAGTTTGTCCAGACAATGCCTATGCCCATATCAGAAAGCGCGGTTCCCTGATCAATGACAGCGCAACTATTTAGTCCGTCCAGGCTGACGGTCAGGCCGGAACTGGCCCACGCGGTGTTAGTTGCTCCAGCCGTTTTAATACGAATGGCACTGGGTGCGTTACAAGTAACTGTTGCAATATGCGTATCCACAAATAGAACATCACCCGGTGACGTATCACTCCCTACAAATATGTGCCCTAAATTTAGAACGTATTCACTTTCACTTGAAGTACAGTACTTTGCGGCAGACACTATACTCGGCGTAAAAACAAGAAATATTAAGATAACAAAATATGGAATGTTTTTCCTGGCAGTAAACATCAGTAATTACCTGCTATTTTTAAATCAGTTTTTGATCCACATTGCAATTCAGCCATAACAATGCCGTTTTTTTTGGCGTGTTCTGCAATGCTAAATGGAACGCTGCACCCTTCGCCATCGGCCAGCGTCACTTCCAGAGTTGACTTATCCGGCACTCCGGACAGATAAACCTGGCCCCGTTCATTTGTTATTGAACTGATTTCACCGAGGGTGACAATACTCCCTAACGGTAGGGGCTTCCCCCGCCGGGTTAGGGTCAGGAAGAGTCGGCTGCCTATTAACGTGTTGTATTCGGCCAGCACCAGCGATTCCCTGGCCGGCACTATCCGATGGCTGGCGTCGGTCAGATCGGTATTTTCACCCAGCGTGCTGGTATCCAGATCTATCTGATTTTCCCTGTAGGGCATAAGCGAGGGCACCACGGCGTAACCTAGTTCATCCGTTGACAAACCGTTACCGTTTTTAAGCTTTACGCCTTTGGCCCCCGGTGCTTTAACCAGTGCCCAGGCGCTGCCCTCGGACAAAGGCCGGGAGAGCGTGACACCATAAGGATGAAAAACAACCGAACCCCGGGCCCCCCAGTTCAATGTCTCACGCTGCCCATAATAATTGGCATAGCCCAGCGACGCGCTAACTCTGCTGCCCTGTAAAGCCCCGGTAAGAGCTGAACTATTGGTCACATTTCCATTTGACTGCCTGTTTCTGGCCTGTGATACCGACCATGAAAGCGTTCTGTCTTCGAGAGCGGTTCCATAGAGAGTGGACGTTAAGCTGCCAGCCCCCGAATTGGAATGAGACCAGTTACTGCTCAGGCGAACCGTGCCAGGGTTTGTAGGCGAAAGCCATTCTCCAAGCGGGAAACTAAAACTGGCTGAAGATACCTTATCCGTGCGATTGCTCCGCCAGCTGCGGTTTTGACTGTGGTTAATGCTGACGGTTACGCCGCTGAAAGATTTGCTCCAGCTGCCGGTGATTGAACGCGTCCGAGCCGCACTTTGCTGACGGTAATTCTGCTGCCAGGCCGACAACGAAAGAGAACCCGGCGCGCCAAGATTCTGGCTGAATGTAAGCTGTGCTTTATTTTTCAGTAAATAACGGCTGTCTGGGCGATTGCGATGGTATCCGTCGCTTGCTTCGTCAAAGCTATAAAAACCTTCGGTATTGTAACGGTATCCAGCGAGCGTCATATTAGTCCCAGTGAGGTCGAAGCGCTTGCTGTAGCGCATCCGCCAGGATTCTCCCGAAGTACTGCGCCGATGACTGAATTGTGTTCGAGCATGCGTTACATCCAGAGATATCGCCCCCAGGTCGCCCATTCCCATGCCTATACCAGCAGTACCTGCCCGATAATGTTCTGCGGAAAGCAATCCACCATAAAGAGTCGTACTGTTTAGCCAACCGTACAACATCTCAGCCTGAACAAACCTTTGATTTATAATGTTTTTGTCATTAACATTCCGCTGACCATATTCCCCTGCCGTCACAGAATACTTGAGCATACCTCGACGAACGGACACCGGTGGAGAGGCAAAGGCCTGCGTGTAAGTCTGCACCGAACCATCTTCCTCCCTGACGGTAATATCAAGGTTTCCGGATGTGGATGTCGGATAAAGGTCGCTGACGATAAAGGGTCCTGGAGAGACAAATGTTTGATAGAGAAGGCTGCCATTCTGGCGAATCTCAACGGTAGCGTTGGTTACGGCCACGCCATAAATCTCTGGGGCATAGCCACGCTGGCTGTTAGCCAGCATTTCATCCTGGGTCGACAGCGACACTCCGCGAAAACTAAAGCTGTCCATCACTAAACCCGGGCTGGCAACCTCGCCGGCTACAAGCCGGCTACGAAGTGCACGAATGTCCCGTTCAAGCCAGGTTTGCATACTGCTCCACTGGCTGCTCCCTCTGCGCGTCCGGTTGTAATAGCTATAGTTCCTTAGCCGCCACGCTCCCGCATTTATACCGCTGCGAAGATTGAGATATTGCGAACTATAATTCGTACCTGAAGCCGATTTATTTTTAGCTTCCGTTCCGGATGCGCTGTACGACGTGAACAACATCGGTAATCCATGTTCCCAGCGGTGTGGAGAAATGTCCCCACGAGCACTATTAACCAGCGCCGCCTGCGGCACAGTTATGTTCAGAATTCGTCGTTCAAATTCAAGGTCACTCTTTGCCTGCGGAATGACAGAGCTGATATCATTAATAAGGGCATCTTCTGGGAGGTTTGATAATGCAGGGAGAATATCGACTTTCACTCCCGCTGTTCGTAAAAATTCCAATGTCAGTTGCGGACAAAGTCGGCGGCCACAGATAAAAAAATCCAATGTGTATTCCCCCAGACCTGTTTGATTAATATTTACCTGCACGCGATACTCTCCTGGCAACTGAGTATCAGGTAAAGAAAGCGCGGTCAGATCGGTTACTGCCTTCTGTTCATCGGTAAGTTTCAATGCGTTAATATTAAAATAAAGTTCAGCCCGGACCTCTGTTACAATATTCATCAGAAAAATCACAAACATTACTTTTGACGTTATTTTAACTCCAGCACGATACCTCCAGCGGCTGCAACACATTACTTTCTCTCCATGAGTTAATCACAATTTAATCGTTCGTAGTGGTGTGATACCCCCCCAATCGTTAATGGTGCTCCATGAGACAACTCGGGGTTCACTTGCCTGAACAGAAATGTTCTGGGAAGAATATGGAAGAATTGTTTTCCCTCGTTCTATTTTCTGTCCATCAATCGTCACAGAGGTCAGCGTAACAACGTATGGTGTCGGGTTTTTAAAAATTATCTCTTTGCGCTTAGCCGTTATTTTTAGTTTTTCTCCCGCCTCCGACGCATCTTTTTGGGATAAACCTTTTGGCCGGTAAATCAACTTTATTATGTTTTGAGTAGCGATAGTCAAGCGCGCTGGATTTTTCATTTTTTCAACAGCGGGGATAGCCCTGATATTAAGTAGAAACAGACTTTCGCGATCGTCCTTAAGCGCAGAATTATCGCTGCCGATATAAACTACCCGCACCGGCATTTCACTTTCTGAGGCAAGTTTAAATAATGGCGGCGTGGTTATAAAAGGGATACCAGAAACCTCATCACCATTAAATACAGACACCCAGGACTGAATGAGATGGGGGGTATCCTGGATATTATTTCGCAGCATAACGCTAGCTTCTTTCATATTGCCTTGATATATCAATCGGGTTGCATTAAGCGTCAGTCCACTTGCCTGCAAATCGGAAGAAAACACGGACAAAAAGATTAAGAAAAATAATTTATTGCTCATTTAAAAACGCCTTTTTAGGGGAAGTACCTGGCAGGAAATTCCCCTAAAATCCTATGAATCGCTGTAATCAATTGTAAAGGTCACATCAGTATCCAGCGCGCCTGCATAGCTGCTGCTGCCGGTATAGTCAACCAGGGAAGCCGTAAAGTTAGCCGATGCCTGAGATACGCTGGTGGAGGTCAGCACATTGAGACCGCTGTTCGCTGTCGAAACGCCGGGAGCATAGACTGTTGAGCTATCAGCGGCATCAGCAATGCGAATGCCTATCCCGGAGATATTGGTGGAAAAAAGAGTCGTGTATCCGGTGGCGGTGACAGCAGCGCCATTCATCGTAATGGAGGGCGCCGCTGACAAGGCACAGTCTTTCAATTCAATGGAGAATGGCGTACCCAGAGTGCTGTCGCCAGCGGCACCAAATGTTTTACTACTTACCGTACCAAAGTTTACCGTTCCAGTGGAGGACGAGGCACCTGCCACGCTATTTACGGAGCATGCAGAGGCTGAAATCACGCCAATAAAATTAATTGTCCCATCGTTAGCTAAGGATACAGTTGAAATCCCCATGAATATAGCTATCGTTGCAACTCTGACTCTCTTCATACACACATCCTTATTTATTTACGAAATTTGAAACAATCAATATTAAATGACGGCTTAATGGCCACATTATGTTCACTAAGAAAATTTTACGCGTCTGGAATATATTTTAAATTATCCACTCCATCCCTTACCGCATAGAACAAAAAAAGCCAAAAAACCATCGGTTTTGATCATTTTTATTCATTTTTGATGCAGCCAGGCGTTAACTAACGCAATAATTTATTCATATCCACAAAGCCTTAGGCAATCATTAATTAACCCCTGCATAGATAATTCATATTATCGTAAGCCACAGAACGGTGAAAAAATGTCTTTTAAGATAATACATTTCAAGAAAAAAAGATTAGTCATAGCATTATCAGTCATATTATTTGGTGCAAACGTATTCGCTGCACCTATAGAAGAAGTTATAGACGGTAAAACCGTGATGATAACTTCCCCAACCAGCGAAGAAACCAAATATACGGTAACCAACGGTGGCGGACTAATTATTACTGATAGCGCTGAAGTCGGTTTTATCGAAGCGCCCGGCACAAGTCACCGAATTGCAGATAGCTACCTAATGGTTGGCAATAACAGTACGTTAAATGGTGACATTAGCTTTAGCAATTCAGATATACATGTTAACAAAGGCACCATTAACGGTTCTTTAACTCAATCAAATGATGGGGTAACCGGATATTTTACAGCTAGCGACTCAAAAATAAATGGAAAAATCAATATAACTAGCGGACATTTCACGCTCGTTAACTCTATTGTTAGCGACTATATAACAATATACAACTCAATCTTTGATATCCGTGGCACTGATGTCACGGTTGATCATGCTCATGACGATGATAAAGTAGCCGTCTTTTTAACAGGTGGTGCATCGGGAGCTATCCATGATTCAAATATTACTTTAAACAGCGATACTATTGCCGGTAATACGTATGCTCTTTATGCTCCTGAAACTGAACTGACATTTGCTGACTCGACGGTAAAAAGCAACACTCTCGGCATGATGACCTATAAGTCACAAATTGATGCAAGTAGAATTGATATCACCAGTGACCAAAACTCAGCCGTCCGTAACGTTGATTCTGATTTTTACATTACCAGCTCCAACATAACTTCAAACATGACCGAAAACACAGGCCAATGTGGAGTAGATGCAACGCTGGTAGCGCATTGCGGTGCGATATTAATGCAGGGAGGAAAATTTGAGATCGATAAAACCAATGTCTATAGCAGTAATGCAGGGATTGTCATCACGCCGCTGGGTGCCGTGGGCACAAATTCAAATATAATTCTAAACGACAGCCATATTCACGCTGAGAATGATGTTTTTAGAGTAGAAAACGGAGCTAAAGCCACCATATCAATCACTGGCACAGGGATATATAACGCATTAAACCCAAACTACTACAGTAAGGAAGGCAGCCTCCTTTATGCCGCAGGCAATAGCGCCGTTGACTTAAGCATCGTAAAACAAAGAATTGACGGGGATATTACCGCTGATGATACCAGCACGGTTAACGTTTCGCTCAGTGACATGTCAAGCCTTATTGGCAATATGTTTAATGTAAATAAACTTACCCTGGGCCAGAATGCTACATGGTCATTAGCCCACAATAACTATGTTAAAAATCTAAATATGCTGGGCGGGCTTATTGATTTAACCCGTAAACAGGGTGCAGAAACGTTCAACAGTTTATTGGTTGAAAGTTTAAGCGGCACGGGTACCTTCCGGTTTGATACAAACCTCGGTGAAATGCAGGGGGCTTTCTTAGAAGTCAGAGGAGAGGCAACCGGCGCCTACCAGCTCAGCGTAGCGAATACGGGTGCAGAGCCGGAGAATATCGCGGCCCGCCTGAAGCTGGTGCAAACAGGCGGCGGACTGTCTTATTTTGACCTTATCAACGGTAAAGTCGACGTCGGCGTTTGGCAGTACGAACTGATTAAGGATGGCAACAGCTGGTATTTAGGCAACAGCTATACGGAGGAAGAAAATACGCCGGAAATACCGGATAAGACACCGGATACCCCAGATGAAACACCTGAGGTGCCCGGCGAGAAGCCTGATACCCCAGACGAAAATCCTGACAATCCGGGTGAAGTTCCTGAGATACCGGGTGAAGTTCCTGAGATACCGGGGGATGAACCCGGCAACGAGGGCGATCAGGGCGATACTGAAGTACCCGATACGGCTCCGCCAGCTTCCAGCTCGACGTCTTCTACTACCGATGCCATTCTGAGCCTGGCTTATTCCCCGGTGTTTATCTTCAATAATGAACTGGAAGAGCTGCGCAAGCGCCAGTACGTTGGGCCAAATAAAACGGAAGACAGCGCCGGAATGTGGATCCAATATCTGAATAAGAAAGCAGATATTTATGGCGTGATGGATTCAGCCTATAGGCTGACCCAAAACGGCTTCCTTATCGGAGCTGATAAAGCCCTGCAAACAAATTATGGCGTGGTGACTTTAGGGGCATTCACCGGTATTTCAGATGCAAAATTACATCACGATCGCGGGGGGAAAAGTTCGGTTGAAAGCAAAACTGCAGGTCTTTACGCCGGTCTG
>DASXXQ010000312.1:0-15769 GCA_036502985.1 Buttiauxella sp. | reverse complement strand
TGCGTACAGCTGGTTTTGCGAGAGCATCACAGCACGCACGCCCTTGCGCCAGAAGTCCCGCTCACGCAGGGCCACCGTCACATAACCGGGGTTTTGCATGTGGAAACGCACCACCCGCAGGTGGGCGCCGACAAACTGACGATCGGCCGTGAGTCTGACCACCACACCCGGGGTGTAAGCAGGCATCCTGCTGACAGGTAGCGCCTGATAGTCATCAGGCACCTCGCCACGCACGACATGGCGCGACAGGGTGACGAGCGTTTTTTCATAGCTCTGCCCTTCTTCCCAGGCTTTCGCCTCGTCATTTTTACGCGCCGGTAATGAAAGTGGCGTGAAGCGCAGGGTGCGGCCCGCACCAGGTTTGGGTTCAACGTTAAGGCTGACAGACGTCCCGCCTGCGGTGTGCAGGAAGACCGTGAAGTTCTGTCCGGCCAGGGGGGAGAGAATTAATGCGCCGTCCGGGGTGGTGCTCTGGTCGTAGGCGCCGGTGGGTCCGCTGATGCTGGTCACCAGTTCCCCTTCAATAATGAGCTTGTTGGGGTTGGTATTGCTGAGCACGACCGTAAACGAAGCGTCGTTATCAAACGGGATGGCGGCGGGTGCGGTGGCGGCCCGAAGGCCGCCGGTAAATAACCCTGTCGCCAGAAACACAGCAGCAGCTACCGCTGAAACATGCGTTTTCATGGGCTGTCCTGATTAAAGGGCGGGGACGGAAGGGACAATCTCAGTAAAACCGAGCAGACTGATTTTGCCGTTCATGTAGCTCATCCTGAGCTGGTAGGTCTTGTCCTGAACCTTCAGAGGGGTGGTGATGTTACCGTTGGTGGTGGACGGGTAAATCGTGACGCTGATGTTCACCACACCCGGGTCAACCACACGGATATCCCGGGTTTCAAAGCGGTTGGTGATCCCCCCCTGTTTGATACGTTCGGCTTCCACATCCAGTGCTTTCTTCAGCGCGTCACGGTTTTCAGCCGGGACGAAACTGAGGATCATCTTCTGTGAGCTGTCGATATTTTCGGGGCTCACGTTCAGACGCCAGTAAAGGAATGAGGTGGCGAACATGGTCATGCCGATCGGATCGGCGGAGGTGCTGTCTGAAGAGAAAGGATGGTTATAGGTCATGGGGGTGGTGAGGGTTTTCTGGGTGGTGGCGAAATACCACGCCAGCGAACCGGTCAGCACATTTCCCGCCACGCTTAAACAACATAATGCGCACAACCCGGTAAAGACATAGCGGATAGTTTTATCGCGCTCTCCTTTTATCCTGAGTTTCATTTTTTATTACGCTCTCCAGTGCCGGAAACTGGAATCAGGAATTTGACGGAAGGTGACTTTGAAAATAAAAGAAGGGAGATACCAGTAGCACAGATTAAGCATCCAGTAGGAGCCCTGCCCTTTTTTCAGATAACGAACCAGCCACCATAATACCCCCGCAACGACAGACAATATTGTGGCCATATTGCATAACACGCCAATAAGGATAAGAGGGGCAACCACAATAAGTTCATCGAGAGGGAGACCGAAAAAACGTTCCTGCTGATTCAGTGTTTCCGGGAAGGTGTATTTATCGTCTTCCCTGTCCATAATCAGGCAGCAATAGCGAAGGCGATGCGGGTGAAGATAATACAAATAACCAGCCCGAGGAAAACCAGCGGGGAGCGCACTTTAATATAGGTGAACAGTGCAATAATAATTTCGGCGATATAAAACCACTTCACAATAGAAGAGCCGGCCCCGAACGTGGAGCTGACCGTGGTTTGCTGAGAGGCCAGTAAATCGGTCCCGGTTGCACGGGCCAATTGAGTGGTGAGGATTAACAGAATAAACGCGCCCAGTATCTGACACGCCGGATTTTTATAGACGTTAATGGACATACGATTAAAAAAAGACGCTACCGCCCGTCCCTTTATGGTATGTAGGGAATTGCCTGTCCTGGTCATGCTGTTTTCTCCGAAAGTAAACAAGGTCAGTTTGCGTAAGTATTTGTATACGCAAGCGTTATAATCCCATTAAGTCAAAAAAAAAAAACCATGACGCAGATCAATCTTTCAGATCTTAAGCTAAATTAATTCCAGCCACCTCCTCAGCCCCCCTTTACACTTGAAGATAACTGTCTGAGTTGTATTGGATTAATGAAATGAAAGTAAAAGAGAAGATGTGGGAGACACGGGGGCGTCCGCGAAAGTTTCGGCCGGGTGAAGCTGTGGTATTACGATTCCGTGCACCGGATGTTCTGTTAGCGGAATTAAGAATGTGCGCCCGGGCAGCTCAGCGAAGTTTAAATGATGAAGTCACCGCACGACTGATGGTGTCATTTCATTATCAGACCGATAAACCCATTATTCACACCCGGGATGGTCAGCGTATTATTTCACTGGTCTCCCGCTTTGAAGAATGGTTAACACATTTAACTGGCCTGCCAGAAGATGACAGCGAAGACTATAAAGAGAACACCATTAATGATGTGGTCTGGGTCTGGCGACAGGGAAAAAGAATACCGCTGAAGGGAAAGATACTGGCTTATACCATGCGTATTCCGGAAAACCTTGCCGATGAAATCCGCATTGTTTCCCGTCTTCATAAGCGCAGTATCAATGAAGAACTGCTCACCCGGATGATGGAATCCCTGGATTATTTTTCCGAACGCTTTCTTGAGCAGAATGAAGATACTCAGGCACTGAAAGCGCTGAGTGTACTTTTTGATGAGTTTATTAAAGAAAAATTAGCGGAGGCGGAGAAAGCGCCGTTACCGTGGGAAAAGGAAGAGTGAGGTAAGAAAACAAGGCCAGCATGATGCTGGCCTTTTCTTTATTTATCGTCCGTCACAAAGTGCTGCGATTCGGCTTCAGCCTCTGCATCATTAATCGAGGTAATATTGCTGTTAATCAGCTCATCGAGCGACCCTTTATAATCAGGTCCTTTCATCGTGACGTACATTTCAGAGACCAGGGCGGTGAGTATCATCATTCCCTCTCGCGATCCACTGACTTTCTTAATCAGGTCACGACGATACCCTTCCAGGTCGAATGTCGTGCCATCTTCTTTTGATTTATAGACCATCAGTCCGAGGCGAACGAGTTCATTTACCATGGATGAATAGTTGGCTTCCGCACTGTTGGCCCCCTTCTGTATCTCTATTTCTAATATATCTTCAATCTCACGGTTTATTTTATCTTTGAAGTAGATATTCTTGCGCGGCATCGTATTTCCCTGAAAAGTCAGACAGTGCCGCATCCGGCACTGTCGTGTGTATTAATCAGACGCTGCCGGGTGTGGCAATGCAGCACTGATATGTGTGTCAATCAGGCACTACTATGTGTGTTGATCCGGCACCTGTCAAGCTCATACAGGTGTGTCGATCCGGCACCAGTCCAGTTCATACAGGTGTGCTGATACGGCACTATGATGTGTGTTAATCCGGCACTATACATCTTTAATTAACTGAATAATAACAATACACACAAATGCCACACCCGATAGTGCCGGGTACGGCACCAACAGGTGTGGTAATCAGGCACTGAAAGGTGTGGGGTAACGGCACTGCAATGTGTGCTAATCAGGCACTGCAAGGTGTGGTAATCCCCACACCTTTTTCGTCATAACCAGCAAACAACATAATAATTTCAGACTAATCACCTAATTTAAAAGGAAAAAACTGCAAGATGAAATCTTGCGTGGGGTGTGAGTATTTTCAGGTCAGGTAAAAAGCGGCAATAAATAAGTTCACCTTCCTCCTGTCATGTATTTCCCGTTGGGGGTATGGGAGGGTATTAAAGCGTTCCTGCGCGTCTGTAAGGAATTATCTTGATAAAGGTATCCGGCAGGGGTATTTTTTACTCGCCTCTCCTGACGTTCTTTTTATCGCGCCTGTGTGGATATTCTGATAATGAAAATATTACCGTTATTCCTGTTACCCGTTGCATTATCGTGCAGTGCTGCCCCACAGATGTGTTTTAACCAGGCCGGACACGATTACAACATAGATCCGCTGCTGTTAATGGCGATATCGATTAAAGAGAGTCACCTTCGTCCTGATGCGGTGAATAACTCTAACAGGAATAAAACAGAAGATGTCTGCGGGATGCAGGTGAACAGCTCACATTATGGTGAACTGAAAGGATTTAATATTAACCGGGAAAGGTTACTGAATGATCCGTGTATTTGTGTTTACAGTGGTGGATGGGTGCTGGCGCACAACTTCAGGTCATACGGTAAAAACTGGGACAGTGTCGGGATGTATAATACCGGGCCATCGAAAAAGCTGATCGTGCAGCGCAGACAATACGCCGCAGAGATAAAGAGTATTTATCGTATCCTGCTGGCAAGAAAATCACTGATGGAAAAGCAAGACACCGACCATAAATATCTCCGCACGACGGATAAATCTTTTACCTCACTGACAGTAAAATAATGGCATTAAAAAACCCCGGTCAGACCGGGGCGTTATTTTTCAGCCTTTGATTTTTGCCATTTCATCGGCCAGCTTCCAGAGCGCACGGTTTAATTTCACGTCACCATCAATTCCGGTTACCGGTCGGGTGCGCGTCCGTTTTCCCTGTGCTGTTATTCCGGGAAGATGGCCCTTAATTAAATTTTCCTGCACCCGGTTCAGTGTTGTCCAGATATCGGTTTTGCGATCTTCATATCTCCGGGGTTCAAGTACCTGACTGGCGCTGACAGGCTGACGCTCTTCCCCGTATTTATATTCCAGTGCGGCAGTGGCAAATACCCGTTGTTCCACCGGTGTCAGATTAATGGTTTTCATGACGCCCATATTCTCGCCAATATCGTCAAAGGTTTTGAGCACTTCATAAGCCCCCTCAATGACCTGACTGGCTATATCGCCTTTGTGCGGAACTTTAATTTCGCCGAACGTATCACCGCAGACCATGCCATTTAAGCAAATTAACCGGAATACCCCTGGTATCATCTGATAACTGGAGGAGCCATCATGTGAATTAAGCAAAATAATTTCCGGTACTTCGGTGCCTGTAATAGTGCCACGACGACGCAGGCGTAACATATGTTTCGTGTGTTCTTTCTTGTCCGGATTACGCACCCGGGTCTGACAGGCAAAGAACGGTTCAAACCCTTCTTCACGTAAATTATTCAGCAGCGTAATCGTCGGGATATAAGTATATCGGTCTGAACGGGAAGTGTGTTTATCTTCACTGAAAACACTCGGGACATATTTCGCCAGTTCATCATGGGTTAATGCGCGGTCACGGCGGATAATATTGGCGGAGCCAAAACGGGAGGCCAGTGTGGTCATTTTATTTCTCCTTTCACGTCGTTTAATGGCAGGTTTTCCCTGCCGTTATTAAATATGAGGTTTATTCCGCTATGCCGGTCAGCACGGCCAGATAACCGCTTTCGGGTATCGCTGCCGCCAGTGGCCAGCCATTTTGCGTCCAGACGATCACCGTTTCACCGTCGCCCTCACGAACAGCAATATGCAGATCGCCTTCCTGTGACGGGACAAAAATACCCGGTTGTTTCTGCCCCTCGCTGTTGACCATCACGTACAAAAACAGGTCAGTGAGCTGGGGCATGGTGAGCCGTTGTACTGCGTCGCATCTTCCGGAAGATTCAGGAGCGGCGGTGTTGATGTTGTGTGTGTTCATGCTGGTTTTCTCCTTATGGGGATGGGTGTCATCTCCCGGTGAGTTCTCTCGCGGCGAAGGGCAAAGGAGCGACGGCGCTGGACGGAAAACAAGGGCGAGCACAGCGAGTGCATTTCACCCTTGTTTTCTGGACGGAGACGGTGCTACACCAGCCCTCCGCGTGAGGACGCGACCGTGAGATACCCCACCGGATACGCAAACAGCATGAACACACCCGACACGACGGAACGGCGTGGCGACCTTAAAGCGACGGTTCACCGGCGCGGTGAAGGCGTGGGCCAGCGGCCCGCAGCAGGGGTTGACCTGGCCGTTGCCATCCGACACTAGCCGGGAGGCCCGAAACCCAAAGGGGTTCGGCGGAGACGGGGCAGCATTACCGCCCCGCCGGAGTGTGGTGGACGACCCGGTTTAACGGGGAGCCTGCGGGGGCCATGCAGTTCTTTTTTGTGGGGGTGCGCTTAATGCTGTGTGAATGGAGCAGGAAAACAGAGACGTGAAGCGGAACGCAGACACAAAGGCGCAACCAGTGGACGATGAGGATGGCAAGGAGAACACCGCGCAGAACGGGAGAGAGCAGCGCGTCAGCGCTGCCCGGCTCCTGCCGTTCGCACCAGGGGTGCGCAGGTTTTTTGCGGCGCTGAATGCCGGGATTTCCCCGGCACGATTATCAGGCGACAAGTATTTCCATCACTTTTTTCATGGCCTCCGCCCGGCGGCGAAATTCGAACTTTTTATCCCATTCGTTGAGGTAGTAAACGGGGGTGTAGCGCACCCGGCTAAACGACATTGAGAGCGTATTGCCCGTCACCACTTCGGCAGGGATACCGAGAAGACTGAGCTGGATGAACGCCATATCCGCCGCCAGCGAGTCGATATCGATACAACTGGCAAACAGGTGTTCAGACGGGTTAAATCCGGCGTTGAGCAGGCACTCGGCATACGCGATCACCATTCCTGCTGACCCACAACACGGCTCACTGAGCGACAGCCAACCTTCTTTCCGGATGGTATCAGCACATCCTGGCAATATCAGTTGCGCCATTAACGCCTGCACATGATACGGGGTGAAATACTGCCCCATACTGTCAGAACCGAGTTCCAGCGCCATGTAAACGGAGCCTAAAAAGTCGTGAAACTGGCCTTCGAGTGCACACACCATCTGGCAAAACAACGCTTTCAGGTTGTTCTGGTCGGCAGCGGAGTAGCGGTCGCAAATCTGGCGGCTGCGCGCAATATTCTCCGGTGTCCGTATGCAGGCCATATCCAGTTCACTGGCGGCCAGGGTGATGAAATCGCGGAACACATCGCGGCGGTGCAGGTGGCGTCCTGTCTGGCTGAAGGTACTGATAAAGGCTTTTCGGGCAGCATCAGCACTCATCAGCGGGTGGCGTGTGGGTGCGGGGGCAACAATAACCGGACTCACGGCGTGCAGGTTTTCGGCCTGGTTAAACGCCTGGCACAGGTCATCAAAACTGAGCGGTGACATATTCTTTCCTTTTAAAAGCCGCCCCGAAAAGGGGCGGCGGGTTTCACATCACGCTAAACCCAGCGCCGGATACACGCTTGGCGTGTTGCCGTTACCGGAACCGTCTCCATATCCTGCGTTAACGGTGGTCATGAACTGCTGCCAGTGCTCCAGCTTGAGCACCGGAACATGGGCAGGTTTTCCGCTGCGTAAGGCATTTACAAACTGATTTGCCTGTGCAACTATTTGTGGGTCAAATGTCATGGTTTAATCTCCATGTGGGTTTTGATAGCCGGATTTTTTCGTTGGAATCGCTCAAATCCGGCACGAGAAAGCAGGCGTAAGCCTGCTTTTTTAATGCCCGGAAAATGACGCACTCCCGGACAAAATTTCTGTTTCTACCCGCGCCAGCACCTGTGCATGTGACAGGGTGCAGACATCGCGGAACTCAAAAAAACGCCCTTCGGTTCGGACAAAAATGCTGGTGACATCCCCGGCGTACATCTCCATGGATTTGAACGACTCCCCGTTATTCGAGCGGCACCAGTCCATCGGTGGCAGCACCTCGAGCTGGTCGATATAACGTTCCCGGGTGATTTCAGTGACCGGGGTACGGTATTTATCGTTTTGCAGGTCGATAAGGGCGGCCACGCTCATGACAGCCATATCGGGGTAGCTATCCTGCAAATCGGACAGCGTTTTCTGGCCCCATTCGGTCACCCATTCGCCGCCGAGCCACTGCGCATGGCACCAGATATCGGCAGTGGTGGTGCGCACAAACGCCATCGGAACGGCTGTCTGTGGGGCTGTGTCCTGGGTGGTGCAGTTCAGATTCTGTGACATGATTGCTTCTCCTTTCTGGTTAAGCGGTGGCGGCCTCACGCCGCCATCGGGTAATAAATCAGTCTTCCTCAGCCAACTGGGACATCAGGGTGTCGTAATCCACCTGAGCGCGTTGTTCTTCCTCCAGTGTCAGCATGTAACCCCGCTTTGCCGCCGCACCAATAAGCACCGGACGGTCTTTCAGGGGGAGCCGTGCCAGGTAGTCCAGCGCAGTTCCCAACAACTGAGACTGATAAATTTCGTAGAACAGTCCGCAACGTCGGGCCGCCTGTTTCTCCAGTCGTGCCAGTACCACATCAGCCCGGATCACGTCATGCGGATGGCAGGAATCAGCATTGGTGATAAAGCCATCGGTGCGCATGGCGGTGGTTTTCCCGCATCTTTCGGAAGATTCAGGAGCGGCGGTGTTGACGTTGTGTGTGTTCATGCTGGTTTACTCCTCTGGTGGTTATGTCATCTCTCGGTGAGTTCTCTCGCGGCGAAGGGCAAAGGAGCGACGGCGCTGGACGGAAAACAAGGGCGAGCAAAGCGAGTGCATTTCACCCTTGTTTTCTGGACGGAGACGGTGCTACACCAGCCCTCCGCGTGAGGACGCGACCGTGAGATACCCCACCGGGCACACAAACAGCATGAACACACCCGACCCGGAGGAACGACGGGGCGTCCTTAAAGCGACGGGAACCGGCGCGGTGAAGGCGTGGGCCAGCGGCCCGCAGCAGGGGTTGACCTGGTCGTTGCCATCCGACACTAGCCGGGAGGCCCGAAACCCGGAGGGGTTCGGCGGAGACGGGGCAGCATTACCGCCCCGCCGGAGTGTGGTGGACGACCCGGCCGGAACGGACGGAGAGCCGCAGGTGGCCATTGGCCGGAAGGTGTTATTTTTGGGAGTTATGGGTATGTGGAAGCAGAAGCAGAAGCAGAAGCAGAAGCAGAAGCAGAAGCAGAAGCAGAAGCAGAAAATTGTTCACCGGCATTAACAGCAATGCCCGAAAAACAGTCACCCGCAGCATGGCATGAATCAGAGGAAAAAACGGAAACGACAGAAAGAGAGGCGAAGGGAGAAAGCGGGTGCGCCGCAGGCGCATCCGGCCTGCCCCGTACCCCGCAAGGGTACGCCTTCTGTTGGTTTTGCGGTCGCACTCAGAAGGAGAAAGGGCTGGCAGTATGGTTAACTGACAGCCCTTCTGAAGGCGCTTGCGGCAATAGTCCGCAACAACAACAGCCCTGATAAGCGGGAGTTTCCTCCCGCTCCAGGTTGCTACTTACCAGGTTCGTAAACTAGAAATGCAACGACCTCCCTTGTCCCGTCCCGGTAGCGGATTTCGCAGAGCGATTTCCGTGTCAGGTAAGTGAATATCAGCAGTGTGAGGCACACTATTAATACGCACCAGATAAGGGTGCTTCGCGGCAGTTTCATAGCCTTCTTTTCCTTGCGCTGAGCGCGGTAAGAAGCTAATCTGATGTTGTCTAGACATACAGATCGAGCCTCGTGGGTTAATTGAAAAATTACCTTCGGGGCTTTCTTCTTTCTGCCTCACAACAAGCCGACGGTGAGGCAAAAAGCCTCAAGCGCCATGGTCATTATACCGCAGCGGCACCTGGCTGCCCAGGAATAACCGACTGAATCACTGAATAAATATCCATGCGTTCGCGTCAGTCATCTTCCTTTTCTTTGTCATACTGCACATACCTGAGTTCGCTGATAACCTCATCCACTGCCGACGCCAGACACTCAAACGCCCTTTCCACACCGCCGTCAATATCGCCCCATTCAGCACTTAACCCGGCAATACTGTCTTTCAGTTTCACCATTTTGCGACGATGATTTGACGCCAGACGTTTGTCGCTCATCATGCGGCATCCCCCTGTACCTGATGAATCAGCTTGTTCGGCACCATCCAGCGCTCAAACTCTTTGATTTGCGCCGGGGCTTCCGTGGCTAACGCCTGGACTTCATACATCAGCGCCCAGTGCGGCTGGTTGTCCCAGTGCCACCGCTCAAGGGTGGTCAGCGACGGGAAACGCTCACTCCAGCGAAAGAACATGTCATCGAGCAGATTTTCGCTGATGTCCGTCTGCCGCCAGCGGGAGAACCAGCTTTGCACCGTCGCCGGGGTCTGAAATGCCAGGTCAATTTCGGCCTGCCCGACCCTGGACTGATACGCCTGTTGTTCACTCAACCGGGCTTTGCTGCGCTGGCGGGAATATTTCTGTTCCCGGAGGTCCAGTTTCTGACGGAACCGCTCATCCTCCTTAAAGCGGGTTTCCGGGAACAGTTCGTATGCTGCACTGACCGATAAGGGCAGATAACAGCAGGTCCCCCGGCTCTCAATCAGCGTATCAATGGCGCTTATCCAGTGCGCCTTACGCCCGCGCAGTTCCCGGTCGGTGAGGGTGAATGCGAAATAGTTGATTTCCTTCAGCCCGATACGCTTGCTCCCCGTCAGGTGCCGGAAGAAGGCTCGCGCCCAGGCGTATTCAGGCAGGCGTTTCCCCTGTAAAAGGAGGTGTTCCACCTCCCCCACAGCCCGCAGGGCCGCACGGCGTCCTTCCTGTAACGGGATAAGCGCCAGATAATTCGGGATCATAATGCGCCCTCCGTGGTCAGCATTGCCGCCACACTGGCGGGTGAACAACGCATACGCGCCAGAGCAGCGGTCTGACATAACAGCGAATTGATGGCCTGCGGCTCAAACACCGGTGTGGTCATCAGCAGACGAACAAACTGCCCGCAGGACGACAGCAGCACCACCGCCCATGCGGGGCTGATTTCTCCGGGGCTACAGACACAGACATGCCATTGTCCGTCAGGCGGCGTAAAGCGGCACTGCACCGGAAAAAGCCCGCCAAATTCCGTGCGGTATTCCGCATTGACCTGCCAGTGTTCGGGCGTATGGAGGTCGTGCAGAACTGCATGGGACAGGGTGCGACGGAAGTCGTCGCCCCGCTCACGCCATTCTTCATATTCACAGGGTGCCATTGTTTTCAAATCATCAGTATTGCGGCTGAACATAGCGTTTTCCTTCTCGCCGCCCCGCAGGGCGGCGTTGCGTTATCAGGCGGCATCAGCCGGAGCATGGGTGTCGGTGTCAGTCTGAGTCGGGGCAGTGACAGGGGCTGCCATCCAGGCTGGCACCCAGCGGGTTTTGCTCATCTGGCTTTCGGCGTACTCAGCCGCATCCCCTTTCTTCATTTTCTCCGCGTTCCGTGCCGCCCCCGTGAGTCCAGCGTCCGTGAGCGCGTCCACAATCTGCGTTTTACTGAGCAGTCCGAGGAAGTTATCGGCAGTCGGTTGCCACCAGTCGCGCAGATGGAAGTCCAGTGCGGACTCCAGTCCGTCAAGTGGGCTGCGGGAGGTGCTGCCATGCTCACGGGTCTGTACCCCGTCAAGGCTTGCCGCGGTGCAGAAACTGAGCAGGGAAAGCAGGTCTGTGCCACTGAGGGTGAAAAACGTGGTGAAATCCTGCGCCCATCCCGTCGGTAACAGGACGCTGAGGCGTTCCTGCTCCTGTATCAGGGCAAGCCAGGCGGCTCCGTTTTTCCCCGAAGGGGCGTTGTCACACAGGGAATAATGCTTACAGTCCAGGGTAATTTTCGCCGCCCGTCCGTACGCACCGGACGAGAACACATTCAGGCACAGCGTCCACGCCAGCAGAGCAATCGATTTAGGCTGCTGCTCCATCAGCGCGGCCTGAACAGCGAGAGTGCGTTCAGAGGACATTTTTGTCACCAGTGGCCGACTGATGCTGTCGGCAGGCTCTGGCTGGCGGGTGTATGTATGCACCTGCGATGGTTTTTGCTCACCTTCAGCGCTGTTATCGCGTAGCTGTACGCCGCGCTGCACGGTCACCGCGCCGTAAGACCAGGACACCACCACCCCGGTGGCGTCTTTCATCTCCTGTGTCCAGGCCTGTTCCATCCCGGTGGTTTCCATCGACTCGATTTCCAGCGCGAGGGCGACGGACTCATCACACTCAGAGTCAAACGCCTCATACTGGTCCTGAAGTGAGGCCAGTCGTTCTTCTTCTTCCTCGCTGTAGACCGGATCGGGTTCTTCCTGCAGGACGTAAACCTGCGCATCTTCACCGTGATACCGCACAGGCTCCATCCGTGCGAGGCACCATGACCAGCCTTCGGTGGTTTTCAGGTCGTCAGCCACCTGGGCCAGTTTGTCCAGCACACGGGTATCAAGCAGCACCGCATCGACAAAACCGCCTTCATCCGCACTGAACAGGTCACGACGGATTTCGCCGTCGGTGAAGGCCGCTTCCCCGACAAAGCGGAATTTTGCGCAGTCGGTGGTGACTTCGCTCTCCGTGATAAGGCTGCGGATATCACGCACCTCGGGCTGATTGTTCCAGCCTTTCTGGCGCGCCGCTTCCAGCACCTGACGGGCCGGGTCACTCTCGAGCGCCAGGGCATGGCAGTGTTCGGTGGTCAGTTCGTCCTGTGCCAGGGCTTCAAGAATGACGGGGGCCAGGTCAGCGAGCTTTAACATGCGCTGCACATGGCGGGCACCGTAGCCGAGTAAATCGCCAATCTGCGCGGGTGTTTTCCCTTCGGCAGTCAGGGTGCGGAAGCCGACAATCTGCTCCGCAGGGTGCATATCACGGCGCTGTCCGTTCTCGGTCAGGGAGGCAATCACCGCCAGGTCATCAGGAACACGCTTCACGGCAACAGGCTGGTCGGGCGAAAACGTGCCGATATCGACCAGGTGCATCATGGCGGTCAGGCGGCGGCCTCCAGCGGCGACGCCGGAATGCCCGTCATCGAGGGCGTGAACCACCAGGTTCTGCAACAGTCCGACCGCCGCAATGGAGTCAGCCAGTTCGCGGATACTGTCTGCCGCATACGGAATGGTGCGCACATTCAGTGGCGATTTCACCAGTGAGGACAGGGGCAGAAGCTCGATGTCGGTTGCGGCAAGCGCGGTTTTCAGTGCCTGCGCGGTGGCTTCTCCGGCCTTGCCTGTGGTGGATTTTTTGGTGGTTTTTGCTGCTGTTCTGGTGACTGACATGACTGATACCTCGCTGTATTAAGGATTAAAAGGCCCTGAAACCACATCATCCGTTGAGTTTCCGGAGCCGCGGTGTTGACGTTTTGCGGGGACCTGCTGGTCTGTTCCCGCCAGGTCAGCACTTCACCCGTTTGAGAACCTTCGCCGCAGGGGCGTAAACACCACTGGCTGAGGCAGGTGTCCGGGATGAGCGGGAAATTTATTCCGGTCTAATGCAGCAAGGCGGAATGGCCGGGGGAAATTTATTGCGAAAGGCAAAGCCGGTCCTGGACAGCCAGGAAGACTGTGGTGGTCTCAGCACCCGGCAGGAGGTGCACAAACGGAGAAAGGCAGCGGGCAAAGACGGAGCAGGAACCCGCCGCAACGACGGAACGCGCGGGCGCGAAACGGCGTTGCCCCCTACAGCCCGGCGATGGGGTTATTTTTTATCGACGGGGTGCGGGGAGCGCAGGCCACGGCGCGACGAAGCGGCGCAGCCGGCACGGCTGCTGCAAGCGGAACCGCGTCAGGGATGGACACCCGCAGCCCCGAAGGGGCCGGGAAGAGACAGCGGAGCAGGCTCTGTGCGGAGCATGACAGCCCGCCCGGACGCCCGGGGTGACAGCCAGCTAACCACCTAACCACCTAACCACCTAACCACCTAACGACATCAGGTTCCCCGGAAGAGGAACAGTTATTTTATTACCGCGCCTGATATTATTTTTGTGAATGATGGACAGAGAGGTCACACTGAGGGAAGCGCCGCAGGCGCATTGACGTTGTGTGACCGGCAGGCGGGAGCCTGCCAGGGTTTTTCGCGCGGGCAGACAGATGCCTCCACCCCTGAGGCAGGAAAACACACCGACAGAGCGAGGCTCTGCCGGCTGGCGGTTAACAGTTGCTGAACACGTAGCCGTCGTGGAACACAAACACAGAGCTGAACAGGTCACGGGCATACGCTTCATAATCGAAATAAGACCGCAGTGAGTCGGGAACCTCGCTTAACAGACCGCAGTCTTCGACAAATTCGCAGGCAAAATCCTCTTCGCTTTGCGCCTCTCCCCGGTAAGCCTCATCAAATGCGTCAAAGTCGCACTCGCCGGTATAGTCTGCCCAGGCGATGAACGCGGCATCTTTCCCCTCCTCCCGAGCCTGCTTATAGGCGTCGATAAAATGCCAGTCGACAGAGCATTCAGACGCGAAACGGTCGGGAATACCTTCCCGGTCCTGAAACATGAATTCTGCATCGTGCTCGTCGTGGTGCAGTTCGTGGCAGGCGGCGTAAAAGTCAGCCTCGTCGTCAAAATCGGTCAAATCAAACCACTGACCGAAAATACTGCCGCAGTTGTATTTATGGTAAGTGCCAACGTAAACCGCAGGGGTGGTGGTAGCTGTCATGGTGTTGTCCTCCGAAGGTGAAATGTTCACAGTTCCGGCCTGTGCCGTGCCGACACGACAGCCCGACGAAGAGCGGAAAATGCAGGGGCGACACCGGAGGCCGCAGCGCCGGTAAACAGCGGAGACGGTCTGGACGGTTTTCGGGCGAAATTTGAGCCAGAAAACGACGGGGAGAACGGCGAACAACATAAAAAAAGACGGCGACCGGGCGAGGATGTCGGCGAAGCGCACCCTTGCATTTGCAGCGGTCGGGCTAAAGTGAAGGCACGGCACCGGCCGTCACAACACCGATGGACAGGCTGACGAAACCAGCCTCCCGCCAGCGGCGGGGGGGGCGCAGGTAAAGCGGAGTGAAACGACAGACTTTTTGACTGAGAACATGCAGCGACCGCCAGGCCGCTGCTTTGTGTGATGGTCAGTCGAGGGCGGCGTATATGCTCCCTCGCTCAGGATGATTTTTAATGAAATCCCAGAGCTGCGTTTCACGCAGAAGGAACTGGCGGGTCAGGGCGGTATGGCCACAATCGTGGTGACGCCAGCAACGGCGATTGATGGCCAGCGCTGTCAGGATAATCCCCGCCGCATCGGCGCTGACCGTGCGGTCAAACCAGTTATCGCCGTTAACCAGATGAAAATAGTCGCCGTCGGGCATCATGTAACCGCCACCTTCCGGCAGGCGGATAAAATGCCAGATACCGCCGGTATAGTCCGGCAGGTGTTTCTGCGCCAGGGCGTACACCTGCATTTCAGCAATCATAAAATCATCGCCAAACAGGAATGGCAGGAAGGACAGACGGTCGGACTCTTCGACGTTCAGGACGGGCTGAGTATTAACATACTGCATGGAAAACCTCCGCAATCACATAGTGTGCGACACCGGGCGGTGCCGTGCCGACACAACAGCCCGGCGAAAAGCGAAAGAGGCAGGGGCGACGGCGCAAGCCGCAGCGCAGACGGAAACGGGCTGAATGCACCGTTTCCGGTGAGAACGGGTGAGCACGGCGGCGAAGCGCACCCTTGCCTCTGAAGCGGCCGGGCTAACGTGAAGGCACGGCATTGCCCGTCAGCAACACCGGACCGGCAGAGAGCCTTCCTCCCCCGGCGACTGCCGCAAGAAGTCGCCAGTGAACAGCGGAATGCAATGACACCCTTATAGTAAAGGCCACCGGACATCCCTTCCCGGTGGCGACGAAAGGCGGTTCAGGCCACGAGACGTTGTTGCAGCGCCTGCACATCCTGACGGGTGCGCGCGATATATTCCGGTACATCACGCCCGGCATCCCATGCGTCACCTTCACGGGCGGTCAGTTCCCGCTCCAGACACGAAAGCAGGCGCGACAGTACCCCGGCAGGGACGGCCACCTCGCGGCGGGTGGCGTCACGGTGACGGTGCAACAGGTCAC
This sequence comes from Buttiauxella sp., assembly GCA_036502985.1. Taxonomy (GTDB): domain Bacteria; phylum Pseudomonadota; class Gammaproteobacteria; order Enterobacterales; family Enterobacteriaceae; genus Buttiauxella. The sequence goes on along the minus strand of DASXXQ010000312.1, from coordinate 37 downwards.
TGACGGACGCGTTCGACACGCCTTCCTCCCGGTAAAC
>DASXXQ010000311.1:0-9752 GCA_036502985.1 Buttiauxella sp. | reverse complement strand
GCGTGCAGGCGGCAGTAACAATGGGATGAATCTCTCCCCGAACGATGCCACGGTGAGCCTCGATCAAAATGTATTCGACGGTTTTGCGACGACCAGTGAAGTCGGCCGTCAGAAAGCCACTGTCGATTCGCGCGCTTTCAATGTATTGAATGTGAGCGAAACCACCGCGCTTAACGTGGTTCAGGCCTATCTTGACGTGTTGCAACGGCAGGAATATGTGAGCCTTGCGCAGGACGACCTGGCAAACCATGAACGCATCTACGACCAAATTCGTTTGCGTACCGATCAAGGTGTTGGCCGTTCTGGCGACCTGATGCAAGCCGAAGCGCGTCTGGCACAGGCGCGCAACAATTTGCTGACTGAACAGACCAACCTTGAAGATGCCAACACCACGTTTGAAAGCGCGACGGGTGAAGTACCTGAAAACCTGAGTCTGCCAGAAAGTGTGAATGCCATGCTGCCAACGTCATTGGCTGAAGCTAAGCACGTCATGGAGTCCAACAGCCCGTTGTTAAAATCGGCAAATGCGGATATTGAAGCCACTCACCAACAATATGAAGCTGCTAAATCAACGTTTTATCCACGTGTAGACGTTGAGCTATCACGCAGCATCAGTAATGACACCGACACCACCCGCGCCCATTCTGAAGAATGGCAAGCGATGGTGAAAATGCATTACAACCTTTACCAGGGCGGCAGTGATAAAGCCGCGATGGAGTCCCGCGCGTACTTGCAGAAACAGGCTCAGGATGTGCGTAATAACACGCTACGCCAGATGAACCAGGAAATCGGTCTGGCGTGGTCTGCGTTAAAAAGCGCTCGGGACCAACTGCCGGCAGCAGAAGAATATGCCGACCGTAGCGTAAAAGTCCGAACCGCTTATCAGGATCAATTCAGCCTGGGTGAACGCACTCTGCTGGATTTACTGGACAGTGAAAATGAAGTCTTTTCCTCAAAACGCCGCCTGGTTGAATTACGTTACCTGGAAATATCAAGCGGCTACCGAATTTTTGCCCGCAGCGGTGAATTATTAAAAGCATTAAAAATCAATCCAACGCCTGCAGGTCAACCTATCGATTCTGCCGATAATAATGCGTTGCCTGAACTTAAATAGTTTTTATTAAATGGTAATGGTTATTAGTCGGGATATTTTTATTAGCCTGCTATTAATTTTTATAGAAGCACTGCGTCGGGAATATTCTTACTAATGAATTCGCAAGTAGAAAATATGAATACAACGTCAGAGGCACCTCCTGTTGAGCCGCCTCATTATCATGACCCACGCAGCCGCAATGATGACCCCTTACTCGACTGCCTGCTCGTGCTTTGCTCTTTGCATGGTAAATCGGCAAGCCGCTCAACATTAAGCAGCGGCTTGCCGCTGGAAAATGATCGACTCACGTTAACTATTTTACCCCGGGCAGCAGCACGAGTAGGTTTAAAAGCGCGTGTAGTTAAACGCGCACTGGATAAAATCCCTGCGATGTCTCTGCCCGCTATCATTCAGCTACGTGATGGCGGTGCGGCGGTATTACTGGCCTGGAACGCTGACGGTTCGGCACGCATTATGCCAGGTGAAAGCGAAGGCGGCGAAATCAACGTGGGTTCTGCTGAGCTCGCGCAACGCTACGCCGGCCAGGTTATTTTTGCCCATCCACGCCATGAATTTGATTTGCAGTCTGAATCCTTCCTGCCGCGCACCAAATCCTGGTTCAAAGATACGCTGATGCTGTCGCGTTACCTTTACATGGATGCGGTGTTAGCCAGCCTGTTGATTAACCTGATTGCGCTGGGAACCCCGCTGTTCACCATGAACGTTTATGATCGGGTCGTTCCCAATCATGCGACGGTAACCTTGTGGGTGTTAGCGTTAGGTATCTGCCTGGCATTTATTTTTGATCTGATATTAAAAATGCTGCGCGGTATCTGTCTGGATATCGCCGGGAAAAAGAGTGACCTGATTATCTCCGCCACGTTGTTTGAACGCATCACCGGTATGGAGATGAAAGTGCGCCCTGCCCGCGTCGGCAGCTTTGCGCAGAACATTCATGAGTTTCAGTCACTGCGTGACTTCCTCTCATCACTCACATTGACCACGCTTATCGATTTGCCCTTTACGCTGTTACTGTTGCTGGTTATTGGCATTATCGGCGGCACGCTCGCCTGGATCCCGCTGCTGACGTTCCCGATAGCGTTAGTGATCAGCTGGGCTTTGCAAAAACCGGTAAATGCCGCCGTGGCGAAAACAATGAGTCTTGCCAGCGAACGCCAGTCTCTGCTTATCGAAACGCTAAGCAGTCTTGATGCCATCAAAGTAAACAATGCCCAAAGCGAACGTCAGTATCAGTGGGAACAGACGCTGGGCAGTTTAAGTCGCCTTGAATTGCGCGTAAAAACCCTCTCAAGCCTCGCCAATAATTTGACCAGCTGGTTCCAGCAAATCTCCGGCGTCCTGATGATTATCGTCGGCGTGTATATGATTATTGGCGGCAAGTTGAGTATGGGTGGCCTGATTGCCTGTTACATGCTCAATGGCCGCGCATTGATGCCGATGGGCCAGCTCACCGGACTTATCGCACGTTATCAGCAAGCGCGTCTGACCATCAAAAGTACCGAGCACATGATGTCGCTGCCGCAGGAACGCCGTGCGAATGAGCATCCGCTTAAACGTGAAAACCTCCGTGGCAGCATTGAGTTTCGGGATGTTGAATTCAGTTACCCCGAGCAGAAAAACCCGTCCCTGCATAAGATAAACCTGACCATCCAACCCGGTGAAAAGGTAGGGATTATTGGGCGTAGTGGTTCAGGTAAAAGCTCACTGAGCAAACTGATTATCAATCTCTACCAGCCTACTGCCGGGAATATTTTGATCGACGATGTGGATGCGCGACAGTTAGACGTTAACGATTTACGCCACAGCATTGGCTATGTCCCGCAGGATATTCAGCTATTCAATGGAACGCTGCGCGACAACCTGGTTTCCGGCGCGCGCTATGTTGATGATGAAACCATGCTGCGCGCCGCAGAACTGGCGGGGGTGAACGAATTTGCCCGTATTCATCCTGACGGTTACAACCTGCAAGTGGGCGAGCGCGGTATGCAATTATCCGGCGGGCAACGTCAGGCGGTGGCGCTGGCTCGTGCTCTGTTACTGGAGCCACCGGTTCTGCTGTTGGATGAACCGACCAGCTCGATGGACAACACCAGTGAGGACAAAATTAAACAAGCGTTGGTGCCGTTTATTGCAGACAAGACGTTATTACTGGTCACGCACCGTGCGTCAATGCTCTCTCTGGTTGATCGTCTGATTATTGTTGATAAAGGACGCATTATCGCCGATGGCCCGAAAGCCATTGTTATGGATGCGCTGAAGAAGGGGCAAATCAATGCGTCTCGCTGAGTTATTTAGACGTTACCGCGAACAGCTTCGCCACTATTTTAACGGTCGCGATGAAAACCAGGTCGACAATATTAATGAAGTTAGCCATGCGCTGATTGATGACGCCCCACGCGTTATCCGTCTGACGTTATGGACGATTCTGGCGTTAGTTTTACTGGCGATAGTATGGGCAGGATTTGCCAGACTCGATGAAGTCACACGGGGTGAAGGCAAAGCAATTCCTTCTTCACGTCTGCAAAAAATCCAGAACCTGGAAGGCGGCATTGTTACTGAACTTTTTGTTCATGAAGGACAAATTGTTAACGTCGGCACGCCGCTGTTGCATCTGGACGATACGCGTTTTGCCTCAAACGTTGGCGAAACTGAAGCCGATAAACTCGGTTTACGCGCGAAGATTGATCGCCTGACAGCCGAAGCGGAAAACACAGATTTTGTGATAGCTGATGACATCGTGAAACTGGCACCTGACGTTGCGCGTGGGGAACTCGATTTATTCAACAGCCGTCGCAGGCAGTTCCAGAATGAAATCTCGGGTCTTAACGAACAGCTCGTGCAGAAGAAACAAGAATTGCGCGACTTCCAGTCCAAACAGGCTCAGTACAAGAACAGCCTGGGTTTGCTGCAACAAGAAATTAAGATGTCTGAGCCGCTGTTGGCCTCTGGCGCAATTTCTAAAGTAGAAATTCTTCGTTTACGTCGAACGGAAGTGGAAACCAAAGGCCTGCTGGATTCGGTAACCTTGTCCATTCCGAAAGCGGATTCCGAAACCAAAGAAATTGACAACAAAATTGGTGAAAGCCGTAACCGCTTCCAGAGTGATGCGCTGTCGCAGCTTAATGAAGCGCGCACTAATCTGAGCAAAGCTGAATCCACCGGTAAGGCATTAAAAGACCGGGTCGACCGCACGATGGTGGTATCGCCGGTTCGTGGCATCGTACAACAGGTGATGGTCAATACCATTGGCGGTGTTATTCAGCCCGGCAGTGATTTGGTCGAAATCGTGCCACTGGATGACAAATTGCTTATTGAGGTCAAAATCCAACCGCGTGATATTGCTTTTCTGCATCCAGGCCAGCATGCCGTGGTTAAGTTTACCGCTTACGACTACACCACTTACGGCGGATTGAATGGTGAACTGGTGCAATTAAGCCCGGATACCGTGACAGATAAAGAAGGCCACAGTTACTATATTGCACGCCTGAGAACGGATAAAAACTACCTTGGCACGAAGGAACATCCCATGTTAATCATTCCTGGTATGGTTGCCTCGGTAGATATTTTGACAGGCAAGAAATCTATTCTTAGTTATTTGCTGAAACCGATTATTCGGGCCAAAGCCGAAGCATTACGCGAACGATAAAAAAGAAGCCGCAACGGCTTATGTTGCGGCTTCTTTTGGGATGTTGGGCCGGTTAATATTTTATAGCGTCTCTAGCGTAGACAGCTTCCCGCGGTTCAGGGTTATCTTGCCTTCATTAACGAGCTCTTGTAATACCTTATGAATAGCACTACGTGAAATATGGTTCCGGCTAAGTATGAATGTGTAAACCGACGTTTTATCGCGAATTTCCGTTGGGAGTGACCAGATATGTTTCACATGCTCCGTCACTATTTCACGAATCGTTTTATGGGATCGTAGATTTTCACGCTGGAAATAGCGATGGAGATGGTGGGTTAAAATATCGAAGGCATGCATCCACAAATTTTTCTTCGTGAGCAGCTCATTAGTATTATTAGCGCCCATAACCCACACTTCGCAGTCTGAATCACAACGCAAATAGTGAGATGACACATCACTACGCATCTGTGCCAGACCCAGTATCGCAGGTGCCGTAATACTAATAGTGACAAGATCGTTTTCAACTCTGTACACAGAGACAGAGCCTTTTTCGAGGAAAAATATATTGCCATCTTTTTTCAGTTCAATGCGTTGACGTTTTTTTCTCAGTGAAAAATATGCATTCTCTGAATGTTTTATTTCGTCACCAATGAGCATGACAGACTCATCTAAATTGATCTGGGGCATCAGTTTCTCTTATTAGGTTATGGTATTGAAATTATCGGTGAAAGCATCAATTTCCATTTTTATCCCTAAAAGAAATATCCCCCAATTAATTCGAGTGGTGGGTGAAGGACTGGGGACTTATCGCCGAAGAACTTACTTTGCTAAGTACCTAGGATAAGCGAGTGCAGTCTGCACTCCCACAACTTTACGTATGTTGGGTATAATAACTATGGAAACATTTATGCTCTCGCACTACGTTGAAAATGAGTATATTTACCTGATGGTAAAAAAGTAATATTTTTACTCTTTGCGTCGGTTTCTTTCTCTTTGCAATGACAAAACAATCACAAAAAACATATAAGATATTGATTTTTAGATTCTTTAATTGTTTAAAGTACGTATTAATTATGTTATGAGATTTGTGCTTACAGCAAGCGAAAAGTAGACTAATGGGCATTCACCCCAAAACTCTGGGTTATTACCTGTCTTAAAATGTCTATAATGGTGCAGGTTAAAACCTGCCTGAGTCAACGAGAGTACTGGCAACATGTCCGAAGCAGATAACTTATGCTATCTAATTGAAAATAAAATAATATTCTCACCAGAAAAACAAACACTGGTGCATGCTGACAGCAATGATCAGATAAAACTCAAACCGACGGCTTCTTTATGTTTACTGTTATTGCTTAGAAAACATGGTGAAATAGTCACGCAGAATGAGCTGCTCGCTTTTGCCTGGGGAGAAAGCCACCGGCAGGTTAGCTTCAACGCTTTTTATCAAAGCATTCTCTCTTTGCGAAAATCCTTTTTACAAATGAATGTGGAGGAGCAAATAATCACCACAATCCCGCGTAAGGGTCTTCTCATTCAGCAAGAAATAACCATAGAAAAAAGGCAAGAACCTGTTTTTGACGTAGAACCTGAGAATGTACCAGGGATAGAACCAGAAATATTACCCATGGAAATTATAAGGGAAACGACTCCTTATAAAGCACCAAAGGTAAAACGCCCGCTATTGAAGCCAATAGAAGCCTTTATTATTATCTTCACCGTGATAATAGCGGGGGTGATGATTTACCCATCCATGTTTAGCGAACAATACTTTTCAGGTTATGTACCCTCTCAGAAGTATGTTGGCCAATGCCACTATTTTTTTAACAATGATGCCAGCAACTACAACCGCCACGAAGGGTTTATCAAACAGCATCCTGAAATGTGCCGTGATGATAAGTTCCTCTACCTAACGGCTTACCCTGAGACGAAAAATATTTCTATTATTCTTTGTACAACCCGTATGGAGTTGTCACATGAAAATTCTTGCCAGTCCGTTTATTATCCCCGGTACGATAGTCAATGAAGATACTCACAGCGATTGCCTCATTCAGAATGCAGACACGCATCATTTTTCTGGTCTGCCTGGCGGCCCTTACAAGCTTTGCACTGTATCTTCATCTGAATTCTCACGAGAAACAAAACGACCTCGTATGCAGAGCGACGTTGCAAATAGTTAGAGATAATGCTTCATTCCGTGGGATTGTCGATTTTAAATCCGGTGACGATAAAGGCATCGCGCACGTTAACGGCATCATCAATATTAATCCGCAAGAAGAGTACACCGTCCAGCGCACCATTCTTTTTACCCACACAGATTATGGCCTCAGCCCCGTCTGGATATCCCGCCAGATTGTCATTTCCAACCGTGAGACGGCTCCATCTGGAGTGATCCAGCAATTCCTTCCTGACTTCTACCTGAAAAACTCTGGCGTCACCGATATCGATATTTTTGCACTGAACAAAGATGCAAACCTCATCACCCGAGAAGGCATCCCTTATCTGTATTGCCAGAATTATCAGCTGCCAGATAACCCGTAATTCTCGTGTTGAAAACACATTAAATTGATGCTTAATGGAAAATCACTTAAGACGATCTTGCCGGGAATAAGTGAGTATAAATGCAACTATTTCTCATGGTAGTCTTTATTTTGCACAAAAATAAAAACCGCTTGAAGATGATAAGCACATGGGTAATTATTCAGCGGCTATTACTGAATACAATAAATGCACACACATCACAAGAGTGAATATTACGTTAAATATGTTATTTAATTATGTTATTCCATTAATGTTATTCTCCAGATCCATTGTGTACCGGGATTATTGTGTCTATTTTTGGCCACACAAAAAGGGGACTCAAGAAACTGCTCAAAAATGCGCCATAGTTCCCACATCGTTATTTTCTACAACAGTGGCACCCGTGCACTACTCGAGTGTGACAACAACGTTCAATGATGAACGCTGGCAATGCAGCAATGCGTGCATCACGATTTTATTGCTCATTAAATTTATGGCATCAAGATGGTATTACCCAACGAATAACCGAGTATCCAGGATACTCATTCTTAAGCAATGGATGCTTGCGAACCCTTCTATCACTATGGAATTAGTGAATAAAAGCAGACATTGATGATGAAAGTTTCTTCGCTGTATAACAAATATAAAGATAAATGGTGGGCGTTGCCCCTTGTGCTGCCATTTTTGCTCTATCCAATCACTGAACATATGAGCACATATGGCATGGTTGATGGGTTCGAAATATCCATCTTCTATCTCAACATGGCTCTTACCACGACTCTCACCCTTATTTATGGTTTTAAAGCGCTACCAGGGATTATTCTGTGTCTGTTCTTCCGGGTCGCCCCAGACCGTGGCATTGAACCTGCTTTAATGTCGATACTGCACTATTTTACGTCAATAGCCATCAGCTGTGCTGGGTATTACTGTTTTACCGGGAAACGTGGCCGAGCCAGCTTTGGGCGCTATAGCTTGACCTGGCAACGTATGTTTTGGCTGGTTTTCATTAATACCACTTTATTCCTCAATTATTTCCATGCTGAGCTTTATCTTGGGTGGTTTGGAATAGGTCAGACAATGATGTATGTCAGCCCGTTTACAACGGGAATGTTAATTAGCTTCCAGGGTATGCTCGTTGGAAATATGGTAGGGTTACCAATGTGTTATCTGGTCATTCGTACTATCAGAGCGCCATCCTACTCCATCAAATACCTTAAAAAAATTCGAACACAAATCCCGGAGGATCTGCGCACATTTGAAGTTATTTTTTTAATCGGTGCGGTTATCGTTCTAACAACACTCATGATTTCCCCGAGAAGCCATACATTAACACTGATGAACTCAGTTTATACGCTGACACTTTTATTACCCGTGATGATATGGGGAGCATTACGCCTGGGCCATGCCGCTATTTCTATGGTGTGGTGGGTTGTACTGATCGTGCTGTGCAATCATTTTCACAGTTATATACCTAATGATGAAAATTATAAATTGCATCTTGCAGTAGCAATTTCTTGTTTTTCTGGATTCTCAATAACCATTAGCCTGATGGCGATTAACATCTCCCGCCAACGTTCTTTGAACATAAAAACTCAGCGTTTAATGTATATTGACCCGGTAGTACATTTGCCAAACTTACTGGCACTCGATACCGATTTGAAGCAAAAAACTCTCTCTGTATTGTGCCAATTATATATACCTGACCTTGAGTTGCTGGGCCGGCATTATGGCTTGCTAATGCAAGTGCAATATAAACAACAACTGGCGCAGTTCTTACAACCTTTACTCAACAAAGACGAGCTCATCTATGTTAGCTCCGGGCACGATCTCATTGTGCGCATCAACCCGTTAAATGCCGAGAAACGCGTAGCGGGACTTTATAGCAAAGCCAAAGAATTTCGTTTTATTCGCGATGGGGCAAAAATTTATCCACAAATCGGCTTTAGCTACTGCACGATTAACTACCCGGTAAACCATCTTTATTTATTAATCGGTGAGTTACGTGCGCTGGCCGAGATCTCACTGGCCACAAATTTGCCGGTAGACCTGAGAAAACAAAGCAGCCGCCAGGTTCAGAATCAGGTTAAAACCAAAGTCGATATGATGAACCTACTGCAACGAGCATTGGAGTTGGATCGCTTTGTTTTAATGGTACAACCCATTGAAAGCAAAGATGGCGATTGCTACCACGAAGTTCTGCTAAGGATGCGCGGCGATAACGACGAAATTATTTTCCCGGATACTTTCCTCCCAATGGCTAACGAATTTGGTATGTCATCCAGTATCGATTTATGGGTTTTAAACAACACCATGAAATATATGGATGAAACGCGTCATTCACGGCCAAACCAGCGATTTGCCATTAACCTGACGACGGCGTCAATTTGTCGTACCGACTTTGCCAGCCATATTGAGAAAATGCTGGTGAGGTATGGTATTTCCCCCGCTCAGATTGTTTTAGAGGTTACCGAAGCCCATGAACTGACCAACAATTTA
>DASXXQ010000310.1:0-7082 GCA_036502985.1 Buttiauxella sp. | reverse complement strand
CGAACTCGGTGCATTATCGACTCAGGTCGCAAGCCCGGCGTTGATTATTGTCGGTAGAGTTGTTGCATTGCGAGATAAGTTGAACTGGTTCTCGAATCACTGATAAATCAGAAGTACACTATTCATACGCCAGCTTTCACGCTGGCTTTTTTATTACCACAACTATCTATTTTAATTTTTCACGAAAGTAATTTAGATATATCAGTTTGATTCCGGACTTATCAAAATTAAGTACATCACCTACACTGGCAATCTATTTTTGGCGTAGCTATTTAACCTCATTAAATACTCTCACCAATTATAACAACCTCATTGTTATCATTACTTATGCCAGGGAATGCCATTATGATTAAGCTTGTGAAAATTACTGCATTGTTCGCCGTCATCTCGACTCTGACCGCTTGTACCGGCCATATTGAAAATAAAAATAAAAGCTGCGGTTATGATTATCTTCTTCACCCAGCGATTTCTATCTCCAGAATTATCGGCGGCTGCGGCCCTGCGGACGCTTCGAAATAAAAAAACAGCTTTAGCAAATAAAACTCTCTTTATGAGGGTTTTATTTTTACAATCCATCTAAACCCTCCAGAAATATCCGCAATACATTTGATGCCCACCTGGATTATTCAAATCATTCGCTGCTCAAAAGTTAGATACGATTACCGAAAATAGGGTCACAAAAAAGAAAACCCGCCATCGGCGGGTTCAGAAAAGGTTTTTGAGCTTCTGGATTTATGGCTGTGCGACAAACCCAATCACTTCATAGACTTTTTTCAATGTAGCGCTGGCATGTGCACGCGCTTTCTCAGAACCGTCTTTCATCACTTGTTGCAGGTAAGCTTCATCATTACGGAAACGGTGGAAACGTTCCTGCAATTCGGTCAGCATGCCGGATACGGCTTCAGCAACGTCACCTTTCAGGTGGCCATACATTTTGCCTTCAAACTGCTGCTCAAGTTCCGGGATAGATTTACCCGTTACGCCAGCCAGGATATCCAACATATTGGATACACCCGCTTTGTTAACAGTGTCGTAGCGCACAACAGGCGGCTCGTCAGAGTCAGTTACCGCACGCTTGATTTTCTTCACTACCGCTTTTGGGTCTTCCAGCAGGCCGATAACGTTGTTGCGGTTATCATCTGATTTAGACATTTTCTTGGTTGGCTCGAGCAGAGACATCACGCGCGCGCCTGATTTCGGAATAAACGGCTCTGGAACTTTAAATACATCACCATACAGCGCATTGAAGCGCGCAGCGATATCGCGGCTCAGTTCCAGGTGTTGTTTCTGATCTTCACCAACCGGCACCAGGTTTGTCTGGTACAGCAGGATATCGGCGGCCATCAATACCGGGTAGTCAAACAAACCGGCGTTGATGTTCTCTGAATAACGAGAAGACTTGTCTTTAAACTGAGTCATACGGCTCAGTTCACCGAAATAGGTATAGCAGTTCAGCACCCACCCCAACTGTGCATGTTCTGGCACGTGGGACTGTACAAAGATGGTGCTTTTTGCCGGGTCAATACCGCAAGCAAGATACAGCGCCAGCGTGTCGAGCGTTCGGCTACGCAGCTGGGTTGCATCCTGACGTGCGGTAATCGCATGCTGGTCAACGATGCAGTAAATGCAGTCGTAATCATCTTGCATATGGACCCACTGACGCAGCGCACCCATGTAGTTACCAATGGTCAATTCACCTGATGGCTGTGCGCCACTAAAGACAATGGGTTTACTCATGTTCTGATTCCTGATGTTCTTTGTTAGAGAGCCCTAATGCGGGCAATAACTCGTTGAAATGGTCAAATACGTAGTCGGGCTTGCTCAACTCGATGGATTCACCGTAGTTGTAACCATAGGTCAGGCCAATTGAGCAACATCCTGCAGCCTGGGCAGCAAGAATATCGTTGCGGGAATCGCCGACAAACAGCAGCTCCTCAGCACTCAGATTCAGCTGTTCCATCACTTTGTGCAGCGCTTCAGGATGCGGTTTTTTATTTTCCACATCATCGCCACCAATAATGACTTTGAAGTAATGCGCGATACCTAATCTTTCCAGCATCGGTAAGACAAACGGGGTTGGCTTATTCGTCACCAGGCCCATCGGCAGGCCTTTTTCGGCCAAAATGGCGAGCGTGTCAGCCACATTCGGGAACAGGAAGCTGCCTTCCTCCGCAGTTTGTGCGTAGAAAGTATCAAACAATTTACGTGCGATGCGGCACTTGTCGGCTTCAGGCTCTTCACCTTTTAACGCCCAGGTCAGCGCTCGCTGAACCAGCACGTCGGCTCCATTACCGATCCACTTCTCGACTTTATCTTCACCCGCCGTCGGCAATTCCAGGGCATACAGCGCCTGATCCATTGCCTGGGTCAAGCCTAATGCGGTATCAACCAGCGTACCGTCTAAATCAAAGGCGATACCGCGAATTTTAGTTAACTTATCCATGACTTACCTTTGCCAATTCACTGCGCATACGATCAATAACAGTCTTGTAATCCGGCTGATTGAAAATAGCTGAACCTGCGACAAACATATCCGCGCCTGCTGCGGCAATTTCTGCGATGTTGTCAGCCTTCACGCCACCGTCTACTTCCAGGCGGATGTCATAACCGGATGCATCAATACGCTCACGCACCTGACGTAATTTTTCCAGTGTATGAGGAATAAACGATTGGCCACCAAAACCCGGGTTAACGGACATCAGCAGAATTACATCCAGCTTATCCATCACATGATCAAGCCAACTCAGCGACGTAGCCGGATTTAACACCAGCCCTGCTTTACAACCATGCTCTTTAATCAGTTGCAAAGAGCGATCGACATGCTCGGACGCTTCTGGGTGGAAAGTGATGATGTTCGCACCAGCAGCGGCGAAATCGGGGATAATTCTATCGACTGGTTTTACCATAAGATGCACATCGACAGGTGCGGTAATACCATAATCACGAAGGGCTTTTAACACCATCGGGCCGATAGTGAGATTCGGTACGTAATGGTTATCCATAACATCGAAATGGACGACATCCGCACCAGCAGCCAGCACCGCAGCCGTGTCTTCACCCAGGCGGGCAAAATCGGCTGAGAGGATTGAGGGGGCAATCAAAAACTGTTTCATCCGCTTCTCCAATAGCAAATCATTAACGTCTGCGGGCGAAACGGCTCAGGCACTCACTTTATATAGCGCCAGCAGTTCGTCCACCTTGTTACGTTTTCCACCATCCCGACTAATACTACGTCGCACTTGTACCACATGCAGTTTTGTTGCTTGTTGATACCACGACCGGGTTAGCTCCGTATCATGGTTAGAAATCAGCACCGGAATGCGATTTCCCTGCAAATCTTTGGCTAACTGTGCGAGATGTTGTTGCTGCACAGCGTTAAAGCTATCGGTGTGATATGCAGTAAAATTAGCCGTTGCAGACAAAGGTGCGTACGGAGGATCGCAATAGACAACCGATCCCTCGACGACATTCGCCATGCTGACATCATACGACTGACACAGGAATGTGGCGTTTTGTGCCCGTTCGGCAAAATGATACAACTCTTCTTCCGGGAAGTAGGGTTTGATATAGCGGCCAAACGGGACATTGAATTCACCACGTAGGTTATAACGACAAAGGCCGTTGTAACAATGGCGGTTCAGATATAAAAACAGCAGCGCACGACGAAACTCATCTTTGCACTGGTTGAATTCGATACGATTGAGATAGAACACTTGCTCATCGTTTTGCTCGGCAGTAAAGAGTTTGCGAGACTCCTGAACATACTCTTCCGTACGGGTTTTGACGATGTTATAGAGGTTTATCAGATCGCTATTAATATCTGCAAGGATATAACGGGAGTAATCAGTATTCAGAAAGACTGAGCCAGCACCAACAAACGGCTCAATCAGACAATCACCTTTCGGCAGATACTTTTTAATGTCTTCGAGCAGGGGGTATTTCCCCCCTGCCCATTTCAGAAAAGCGCGATTTTTTTTCATGCTGCCTAACTATTTACACCTTTTCCTGCTGTGGAAAGGTTCCAACAGCGGCTGCGCTTGTTCATCACTTCAGATCAGACTGAACCTGATGGATAGGTTTTGCCCATGGGTTCTTGGCCTGCACATCAGCTGGCAATGTTGCAACGGCACGTTTAGCCTCATCTTTGTTGGCATAGATACCACTAACCAACACGTACCAGGGTTGACCGTTTCGTACGGTCTGGTAAACCATATAATGTTGCAGATTCTCTTTCTTCGCCCAGGCGTTCAAGTTTGCTGAGTTAGAAGAAGAGCTGAGCTGCAAGGTGTAATGGCTACCTGGTGCGCCTTTGATTGCGCCAGCATCACCGGCTACTGCGCCAGTTGCTGCTGTCACAGGGGCGGCTGCTGTAGCTTTCGGTGCTGCAGCAGTTTCTGCGGCAGTGGCTTTTGGTGCCACAACAGCGGCAGGTGCTTTCACTGGAGCGGTTGCGGCTGGAGCGGTAACAGGTTCGCTACGTTTAGCCGTTGTAACCGGTTTTGGTTCAGTTACTTTCGCCACTGGCTGCTGCTTAGCAGGTGCAGGTGCGATAACCGCAGTTTTGCGTTCTTGACGTGGTGCAGTTTGCTTCGCAGGCTCAGATTTTGCTACCTGACGTGGAGCAGTCGTTGCGCCATTGCTACCCGCAACTGCCGCAACAGTAGCTGGCGCTGTTGGTAATGTTGAGCTATTGACAGCATTGTCAATCTGACCCGATTGTTGAGTCAGCGCGTTATTCAGATCGCCCGGAACTTCAACACGTTGCTGGCCCTGAGGTGCAGGCTGAGTTTGTGCGTCGGTTGGCGTCGAAGAAATAGCTGGAAGGGTGACCTCTTGCGGGTTACCTGCATTTTCTGTCTGATTAGCCGCAGACGTATTACCCGGTTGCGGTTGCGCACCATTTGCCTGGTCAGTAGCATTGCCATTAGAACCAGACAAATCAATATTTTTCTCAGCACCAGACTTCTGCTCTGCAGTTTCTGTGGATGAGGAAGGAGCTTTAAGTGCCGAACCAATTCCAATAATGAGTAGCAATAGTACAAGAATACCAATGCCCATCATCAGATGCTGGCGAGATACCGGAACTTTCTGTTTAGCGGATTTTTTACGGGTTCGCGCCGGACGACGTTCTTCTGCTTCAACTTGCAGGTCATCATCGTTCTCATATTCTTCTTCGTCACGAGTACGGCGGGAACGCGCAGGACGAGGTTCGTCGGCGTCTAATTCAACATCATCGACATTGATTTGTGGCTCGTTGTCACGCTCATCAGCTCTACGGGCACGGCCTGAACGGCGATCGCTTGGATCGGGTTTCAGTTCGTCTTCCGGTTTAAACTCATCCATTTAACACCCCACTCAAAGGCTCATGCCAGCAATTCGAACTCAGCACTTCACCCGAAGTTAAAAATCGCCTGACTTCAGCGACCGAAATTTCTAATAATTAAGCCTGCTGACAATCAGCTATGGCGGACAAAACGACATCGTGCGGCACTCCAGCACGCATTTCACTCTTCCCTATAGCCAGCGGCAGCACTAAGCGCAACTCACCAGCCAGAACTTTTTTATCACGCATCATGTGGGGCATATACGCGTCTGCTGACATTTCTTTCGGCCCGGTAACGGGCAGCCCAGCACGTTGCAGCAATTTAATAATGCGCTGTACGTCTGCTTCGCTGAAGTTCCCAAGACGCTGTGCTGTACGCGCAGCCATCACCATACCTGCGGCAACAGCTTCACCATGTAGCCAGTTGCCATAGCCCATTTCAGCTTCTATAGCATGACCAAAGGTGTGACCCAAATTCAGTAAAGCACGTAAGCCGCTTTCGCGCTCGTCCGCAGCGACAACTTCTGCTTTCAGCTCACAACAACGGCGAATACACCAGGCCAACGCTTTACCATCAAGCGCAAGCAATGCATCCAGGTTTTCCTCAAGCCAGTCAAAGAACTCACCGTCAAGGATGATGCCGTACTTAATCACTTCTGCCAGGCCAGACGCCAATTCCCGTGCAGGTAAAGTATTCAGACAGTCGAGATCCACCACAACCGAAGCTGGCTGGTAGAACGCACCAATCATATTTTTACCGAGGGGATGGTTAACGGCTGTTTTACCGCCAACAGAAGAGTCCACTTGCGAAAGCAAAGTGGTTGGAACCTGAATAAAACGTACGCCACGTTGATAACTCGCCGCAGCAAAGCCAGTCAGGTCACCAACGACACCACCACCAAGGGCAATGAGTGTCGTATCACGACCGTGTGGCTTTTCAAGCAACGCGGTAAAGACAGTGTCTAATACTGCGAGGCTTTTAAATTGTTCGCCATCCGGAAGGATGACGGAATCGACTTTAACGCCCGCTTGCTCCAGCACGCCACGCACCTTATCCAGGTAGAGCGGCGCCAGGGTTTCATTGGTCACCAGCATCGTTTGGTCGCCAGCTTTCAACGGCCCAAAAGATGCCGAGTCACTAAATAACCCAGCAGCAATGGTGATAGGGTAACTACGTTCCCCGAGAGTGACTGTTAACCTCTCCATAACGCGAAGACCACCTTGATGTTGCTTAGCCCGCAGGCGTTTTTTTCGATTAAGCCAGAATCAATTGCTTTCCAACATATGAATAATCTGGTTAGCAACCACTTTGGCACTTTGGTCGTCGGTGCGAATCGTCACATCAGCAATCTCTTCATAAAGAGGATTGCGTTCTTGAGCTAATGCTTCAAGAACTTCACGTGGTGGAGTTTCAACTTGCAGCAGTGGGCGCTTTTTATCACGCTGTGTACGAGCAAGCTGTTTTTCGATCGTGGTTTCAAGATACACCACAACTCCACGGGCGGAGAGACGGTTACGGGTCTCACGAGACTTAACGGAGCCGCCGCCTGTTGCCAGCACAATGCCCTGCTTTTCAGTGAGTTCGTTGATGATTTTTTCTTCGCGATCGCGGAAGCCGTCTTCGCCTTCAACGTCGAATACCCAGCCCACATCAGCTCCGGTACGTTTCTCAATCTCTTGATCAGAATCGAAAAATTCCATATTGAGTTGCTGAGCTAACTGACGCCCAATAGTGCTTTTGCCGGCACCCATAGGCCCA
>DASXXQ010000309.1:0-5343 GCA_036502985.1 Buttiauxella sp. | reverse complement strand
ATTTGCCAACCGCCTGCATGGCCGCTTCGGCGTGAAAGTCTCGTTGCAGGACGAACGCCTCAGCACCGTTGAAGCCAGGGCGGGTCTGTTTGAACACGGCGGATTTCGTGCGCTTAACAAAGGCAGCATTGACTCCGCTTCCGCAGTGATCATTCTTGAAAGCTGGTTCGAATATAACCCATAATTCATCCTGACTCTGGTTTTAGACCCTCCCCGCCTTCTCCCCCTGGAGAGGGCTACATTCCCGCCGCTTTAACTCGCAAGTTCCGCCACGGATCCGCTTAGTAATTTTATATCGATCACATTTTCGCCGATAACGTTTTGCGATTCGCTGAATGTTTCTATAAAAGAAACAATGAAGGATGAGTAAACGTAATCCTGCGGATAACAAGCAGGTCGTGAGAATAAATACTAAGAGAACAGTTTTATGTCAGAACAACCGCTTACTACTACAAGGACTAAAAGTACCGGACGCGTACGCTTTATGGTGCTGGGTCTGGTTTTTATAAATATTATTATCAATTACATGGATCGAACTAACCTCTCGGTGGCCGCCACGGAAATGGCTGGCGACTTACAGTTTTCCCCTTTGCAAATGGGGCTGATCTTCTCTGCTTTTGGCTGGATATATGCTGCGCTACAAATACCAGGCGGCTTCGTCATCGACCGCTTCGGCTCACGCATCGTTTATGGCGTTGGGCTCTTTGTCTGGTCTTTAATTACCGCGCTTCACGCCGTCGCCAACAGCTTTGGCGCGCTTGTTGGCCTCCGCCTGGGCGTAGGGGCATTTGAAGCGCCGGTAATGCCCTCGAACAATCGCGTTATTTCAAGCTGGTTTCCGGAAGAGGAACGCGCCAGCGCCATTGGCATTTACTCATCGGCGCAGTTTGTAGGCCTTGCCTGCATGACCCCTCTACTTTTCCACGTGCAGGATCTGTATGGCTGGCGCGGGCTGTTCCTGATAACCGGCGTGGTTGGAATGATCTGGGCAATCGTGTGGTACTGCCTGTATCGAGAGCCGCTGGAACATAAGGGCGTCTCAAAGGCTGAGTTGGATCATATCCGCGAAGGTGGCGCAATTCTGGAGAGTCGTCAGGAAGCGGCAAAACGATCTTTTTCGTGGAGCGATTTAGCGCTGATGTTCCGCAGCCGCAAGCTCATCGGCATTTACTTCGGCCAGTTCACCATCTCCGCAACCTTCTGGTTCTTCCTCACCTGGTTCCCGACTTACCTGGTGCAGTACCGGCATATGGATTTCATCAAGTCTGGATACATCGCATCGGTGCCTTATCTGGCCGCCTTCTTTGGCGTTTTACTGGCGGGTTTTGTCTCAGACCGGCTGATTAAGCGCGGCGTCAGCGCGAGCTTCGCGCGTAAGGCACCGGTGATCCTCGGCATGGCACTGACGTTGTTTATCCTCGGCGCGAATTATACCGACAGCCCTACCCTGATTATTTTATTTATGTCGATTGCTTTCTTCGGCAATGGCCTGGCCACCATTACCTGGGTGTTTGTGACGGCCCTGGCTCCGCGCCATTTGATCGGCCTTGCAGGCGGCGTGTTCAACTTTACGGGGGCGCTGTCGTCCATCGTGGTGCCTATCGCTATCGGCGCATTGATTGACGGGAATAACTTTGCGCCAGCACTCGCCTTTATTGCGGTGCTGGCGGGGCTGGGTATTTGCTCGTATCTGTTTGTAGTCGGCCGTATCGATCTCGATACCCAGCAAAGCGCTAAGCCCCGTGGGTAACTAGCTGGACGGCAAGCTGCTGAAGCTGGGACAGGCGTGGCGCAATCTGATCTTCCTGCGCATCCCACATCCCGGCAAAGGCCAGAGCGGCATTATGCGCACCCAGCGGTTGCGCCATAGAAAGTTCGCCATCGTCGTGCAGCCAGACGACACGGCCCTGTTCGCGCTGCTGGCGAAGATAAGGCGACATAACCTGCCACTGCTCCGGCTTGAAACGAGCCTGCAGAGCTTCGTCAGATTCGCCAGCCAACAGGGCCATACCAATAACGGATTGCCAGGCAGGAAGCATATGAAAACCAGCCAGTGCCTGGCTCATCTGGAGACCCGGTTCGGAGTGATAGATGTAGATAACCTGGTCCTCCCAGAGCACGCCCATCGCTACCACGATGTCCTTTGGCGCATGGCGTTCCAGGAGAGGCAAGGCCCGGGAAAACAGCGCGGAGCCACGAATAGCCTGCGCGGCAAGCGCGTGAATACCAGGGCCGGGGAGGTAGCGCCGCTGATCGTCCTGCTGGGTAAGACCAATCGCCGCCATGGTCATCAGCAGACGGTTAACGCGAGTGGCATTAATTCCCATCAGGCGCGCCAGTTCACGGCAACCAATGGCCCTGCCACTGGAAACCAGATACTGCAGGCAACGGATGCCGTCGATAAGACTTTGATTCGGTTGTGAGGACATAGCGCGCTTCAAATGAATGTAAGAGAAACGATTTTATCGCCAGTTTTAGAGGAAACAAACTTTATGCAAATCTTTCAGCAAACCGACGCTCGCGAATTTCCGCAACAGCAGCTACAAACCGACCTGCTGGTAGCAGGTGGCGGACTTGCCGGACTCTGCGCCGCACTTGCGGCGGCGCGTGACGGACTACAGGTAGTGCTGGTGCAGGATCGTCCAGTATTGGGAGGAAATGCCTCCAGCGAAGTCCGTTTGTGGGCCAACGGGGCAACATCCCATATGGGGAACAATAACCGCTGGGCGCGAGAAGGCGGCATCATGGGTGAAATCATGGAGGAAAACCTTTATCGCAACAAAGAAGGGAATCCCGTCATGTTCGATCTGGTGCTGCTGGATATGGCCAGAAGCGAACCAAATCTCACTTTGCTGTTGAACACCGCCCTGTTTGAAGTCTGCAGCGAAGGAAAAAAAATTACCCGCGTAAAAGGATTTAATGCCATTAACGAAACCTTCTACGATATCGCCGCCACGCAGTTTTGCGATGCGACTGGCGACGGCGTGCTGGGTCATCTTGCCGGTGCCGAATACCGGGTAGGTGCAGAGGATCCGGAAGAATTCGATGAAAAAATGGCGCCGGGCGATAACTTTGGTCACAAGCTGGGCCACTCTATCTATTTCTATACTAAAAAAGGCGAGTCGCCGGTTAGCTTTACCGCCCCTTCTTTTGCCCTGAAAGACATTCAGGAAATCCCCCGCTACACCCGCCTGACCTCCACATTGAATGGCTGCGATTTATGGTGGCTGGAATGGGGCGGACGCCTTGATACCGTTCACGACAGCGAAGAGATTAAATGGGAGCTGTGGAAAATCGTCTGGGGCGTATGGGATTACATTAAAAACTCCGGGCAATTCGACGATGCCGCCAATATGACCATTGAGTGGGTCGGCGCCATACCCGGCAAACGCGAGAGCCGCCGCTTCATGGGCGATCACATGCTTTCCCAACTGGACATTATTGAACAACGCGACCACTACGATGCCGTAGCCTACGGCGGCTGGTCAATCGATCTTCATCCCGCTGACGGCGTTTACAGTAAACATGACGGCTGCCGCCAGTTTCACAGTAAAGGGACCTACACCATTCCTTACCGCAGCCTGTACAGCCGCTCCCTGGATAATTTGTTTCTCACCGGACGGCTCATATCGGCCTCACACGTGGCATTCGGTAGCGCGCGCGTCATGTGTACCTGCGGCCTGCTGGGAGAAGTCGTTGGCCGGGCCGCCGCACTGTGCCACCGGCAAAAACTGAATGCTCCCCAACTGGCGGAAAAAAATCGAATCTTTGCCCTACAACAGCATCTTCAGCAAACCGGGTGTTACATTCCGCGCCAGTGGCTTACCGATCCGGCAAACGGCGCACAGGTTAACGTCAGCAGCGAACTGAGCCTGGAGGCATTGCCAGCCAGTGGAAGCTGGGCAGCGCTTGATGCGCGTATGGCGCTTCTCCTGCCTCTGAAAGCCGGTGAAAAGTTACCTGAAATGTGTTTCATCCTGCGTGCTGGCTCACCTCAAACGCTTAAAATCGCGCTGCTGGGCAGCTCGCGGCCAGGCAACTTTACGCCTGATATTCCGCTGGATGAGCAGACGCTCAACGTGGCGCAACAAGGGGAGTATCGCGTACGTTTTAACTATCAAAGTAAACGCAACGAATATCTGTTTATCGCCTTTGAAAGCAGTGAACAGATTGAAATTGCACTCACCGAACAGCGGCTGCCGGGCATCATGACCGTCTTCAACAAACTGAATGCGCGCGTGGCGAAGCATACGCGTCAGATTGCCGACGGCAATTACGGCGTCGATGAATTTGATTTCTGGCTGCCGCGCCGCCACCCGAATCAAATCCTGCCCGCACTTCGCTTTGAACCAGCGCTCCGGTGCTATGCTGCTGAAAACCTGCTGAATGGCCGCCTGCGTCCGGAGCAGCACACCAACTCATGGGTACCTGATGTTAGCGACCAAAACCCTTGGGTGACATGGCAGTGGGCAACGCCACAAACTCTGAATGCCTTAACGCTGATCTTTGATAACGATTTCGATAACGCCATGGAAACCGTACAAATGGGCCACGCGTTATCCGTCACGCCGCACTGTGTGACTCACTATCGTTTGTGGGCCGATGACGCGTTGCTGGTAGAGGTGACGGATAACCGGCACTCAGTGTGCGAGCATCGTTTACCGCAGCCTCTCACCGTTCAACAGTTCAAGCTAGAAATCGTAAGCACGGGCGGTGCTATTCCCGCGCTGTACTCCCTGAATGTACGTTAAGCATCTTTAGCTAAACCCACCGGCGGATAATGCTTGTGCTTATCCGCTCTCTTTTATCGGCTATTTTTAGCTTCGGTCAGTTCAAGCCAGTAAATAGTGGCGATGCTGGGAACCTGAAAATACCCGCCTTACAAAGCCATCAATACGATGGCATAGCATTTCCTGGAGCGTGATATTTATCCGTTGCGGCTTTCCTCCAGGAGATCAATTTTCTGTCTTCTTAAAGGGAAAAAGCGGCGGTGCCTACTGCGGATGAATCGCTAAGGCATCCTTCCGCCCGCAGCTGCGCCTCGCTCTGAGCGAAACTGCACATCCCGTGCTGCTGCCCCGCTTGCAGCACGCCAGGCAACTGATGTGTTTTACCTTCGCGGATGAGGTTCGCCACCGCGGGCGTATTGACCAACAGCTCGTACAGGGCAACCCGGCCGCCTTCTTTTGCTGGCTCCAGCCTTTGGGCCAGCACGGCTTTGAGGCTTCCTGCCAGCTGGCTGCGAATGGGGATTTTCTCTTCCGCAGGAAAGACGTCCACCAGCCTTTCCACCGCCTGTGCGGCTCCTCGCGTGTGCAGCGTCGCCAACACCAGATGGCCCGT
>DASXXQ010000308.1:0-34750 GCA_036502985.1 Buttiauxella sp. | reverse complement strand
ATTTTGATTCAGGCGCGCTACGATGGTGGACTTAGCAATTTTATCGATGTGCTGGATGCGCAGCGCAGCAATATTCAGGCGAGGCAGTCGCTGGCGATGAGCGAGCGTGATGTCATGACGGCCTGGGCTGGAGTGAACCGCGCGGTGGGAAATTATCCGCGTTAACGAGTTTGGGACATGATGGGAGCAAGGCGTTAAATATGAATATCTACGAAGTTTTTGGTCGGCAGCATATCGGCGTTCGTCGTGAGCATGAACGCTGGCTTGTGTACCGGGTTGATTTATCAGAGCGCAAATATTCGCGTCTGCATGACATCATCATTCCTGATTATCTGACAGAAGCTGAAATAGCCGGTTGGCTGGGTGATATTTTTCATGAGATGGCGACAGAGCAACATCCTGACGTAGTACGTATTGAATAATCTTTTGCAGCTGGAATGCGCACCCCAGAAATCGAATCTCCGGGACTGAGACTGGGGTGGCAGGTGAGCTGTGTAGCAAGGTAGAAAGAGCTTGTTGGAACTAGTAACGACCAGACAAACGATGCCCATAAAACACTGGATTTCGCCTGATTCTATATTGGTGCGCATAATGTATATTATGTTAAATACAGCGAATTTGAACGAAGACAGGCCAGTCAATGCGCTTTACGCACTTGTTGCTAAACTCTTCCCCGTAGTCTAGTTTTTACCCGCGTTTATTTCAACTACAAACAGCACATTTTTACGATTGACCCCGCCCTATCCCGTTCACAACGCAGACTTTGTAACTATCGAGCAGAAAAAACCCGGCGCGGTGGCCGGGTCTGGTTATGCTTCAGGCATTGCAAACGTATTACCGCTGCGCCTTTACGTCATTCAAAAAATCACAACATCTTCAGTGATTGACGCTCTGCGGCTTTCACTACGGCCATAAATGCCTTAACGCCGGGGTCAACATCTGGCGACAGCATGCGCATGATTGATTTTGAGTTGCGGCCAATCTCATTTGAAATTGCAGGAAAACCGCACGTTGCCTTTATGAGCGTGCGCAGCATGCCTTTTGCCGTTTCTATCTCACCGTCTCTGATGAGTTCGTGAATCTCTTCAAGTATCGCTTTGCGTGAGCCTGGATCCTCCTTAAGGAGCCTCGACCACATAACATCAATGTCTACCGCTGGCATATTTTTTACCTCTTAAATAGTCTGCCCGGAAACTCTCCGCCCTGGCTAAATCTTTGTCCTGACTGTCTTTAAAACCGGCACAGAGTAAAATCACGATTTCATCGCCGTCCTGCATCAGGTAAACCCTCAGACCGGCACCCCAGTTAACGCGATACTCACCAATGCCCGGACGCCCTGACAACCATTTCACTGACGACATATTCCCGTCCTTAAGCCGTTGTGTGACTGCAAAAACTTTGGCCATTGCGGCCTTGTTCTTTGTCAGCCACTTCTCAAGCGGGATGTCACCGTCTTCCGTTTCGTAGTATTTAACTATCAATTTTAACCTCCTTGCGGTGAATGGATGGTAACGTATTCGTTACCATCCATCAAGCGGGTAAAAAAAAGCCCGGTGATGTCCGGGCAAATGACAACAAGTGCTCCACCAGATTTGGCCTAAGGTTTACCGGCAGCGGCAACGCCTCTATATATACGCTCGCACGTCTGACCGGCTACTCTGGCCCGGTCAGCATATTCCGCCAGCTGGCCCGCTCGCTTGTCAGCGCGTTCAAGCACGTTGGCAAGCAAAATGCCGGTTGCGGCTCTTGTTGCGCCTGCATCGGCAACGGCGGCAAGCCTGCCGGTTTCACTGCCTGCAAGCTGCTTTCTGATGCTGTTAATGGTCCGCTGCAACCGCTCACCAGCACGCCGAGCGTCAGCGGCATCAACGCGTACCTTAGCAATCTCTTTATTTGCGGCCAGCGCCGCTTTTGTCGCTTCATCTTGTCGCCTTTTTTCTTCTTCCCGCTCAGTAGCTTCCGCGACAGCCAAAGCCAGCGCTTCAGCCTTTTGCCGCTGTGCGTCCTTTAATTGCCAGGCTGCACTTGATGCCTTGTATCCAGCTTCATAGCGGGCATGTGAAAAAAACCACAGTACCAGCGCCAGCACAGCGCCAATCGTCAGCGGTTTCCACAGCAATTTAAATAACGTGCTCATGCAAGAAACAACGCTCTTTCTCGCTGGCGACGAGGTAACAAAATATCCGGGTCGCCACCTGACTTTTTCCACTTCGGAAATTCATCTGATGCACCAGGATAATTGCCCACGTTTAACAGCTTAAGCATTGTTGACCCTTTAAACGCGTTTGCGCCCACATTAAAGATAAAGCTACACAGGGCATCATACTGATTTTGGTTTAGTGAGGATTTAACATAATTACTGATTGTGCTTTCCACCCATCCTAAATCCCCATTTAATAATGCGGATGATTGCTCGGCGGTTATTTTCATACCCACAGCAACCGGCTTTCCGTTAATGCTCCCGGTGTGGCCCACGCCGATTGTTGGAATGCCGCGCGTGTCCTCATAACCCGTGAGTTTTTCACCTTCTTCACGTTTTATAAAATTGATGCCGTTATTACTTATCTGCATTCTCAACCCCTCCAGACTTGCGTTTACGGAATGAATCACCTATCGATACAAATGTGTCTTTGATGTTATCCGCACCTCTGAATCCAACATATGCACCAAAAAAAATGCCAGCCTCTGGCGGCATGCCGCAAAATATTGCGAACGAATAACAACCCGTCGCCACCATCCCGCAAATTATGCCTCCCGACGCGGTTCTTTTTGGTGGTTCACCCGCTCTGATGTCCATAAAAATTGAAACCGTTGCAGCCATTAACCCCGCGCAGATAGCCGGAAAATAAACTTCAATCCATTTAGTCACTTGCTCCGTTAGCTCCTGTATTGTGTTATTCATCGCTACTCACCAGTACATCGGATACCTTGACGTTACAGTGTCACTGCATCAGTCATGTAAAGCCCAAAATCACCCGCAAAGGCATCTATTGAGCCATATACGCCGTTAACCCTGTTGCGAACCATGCCAATAGTCGCGTTGCCTGCATACCCTGGCACTTTACCGGCCAATCCATGCAAGACATCTGGCCGCAACAGGATTTGTGACAGTGTCACAGCCATATCTACGCTGCTCAACTCAAGCCACCACAAGTGCGTAGTCGTTGCATAAAAAACACGGATAGAAAAAAACGAACCGTCAAAGTTGATGGTTAAGTCCTGGTCGGGAATAGAAGCCACAAGGGGAATGTTGAAAAATTGGTCAGCCATTTAAAGTAACCCTATGTAAAATATAAAATATCGTGTTTCGGCTCTTCTACTGGCGCGGCAGATTTCTTGCCAGTTCCTGCCCTCCCCTGCCCAGCTGGATTTTTTGTTTTTGTTTTTTTTGGCGCTGGCGCTTCGTTCTGTGTTCGCTGGAACGTTGTGAATTTGATTTTTTCCGCGCTTAACTTGATTGAGATTGTTTTGTCGCGTGGTGACGCCTCAGCACTGAAAGACGTTAAAACCGCATCGCTGATGGCAATAAACGAGGTGTATACAGACACAAGCTCATTTAGCGCAAAGGCATTATTAATGCTGTTTACTTCGGCATTAATTCGCGTTGGGTCAAATGCCAGCCCGTAACCGTCGCTCCCTGTGACAATGCCTTCAATATCAATTTCTGGTTGCTCTGTGATAGTGCCATCTGAAATTTTATAACCCGTCTCCAGTGTGGCTTTTGATACGCTGCGTTTAACTGAGTAGTTTTCGCGTTTGCGTAATCGTAATGACACAGCTACCCCTGACGCCGAAACAATAACGACCCGGCTACCATTTGGGGCATTTAGCCCGCCCATATCTGACATATTTCACCCATAAAAAAATCCACCGGTTAAGGTGGATTCTAGGGTGTTTGATGACGCCTTATTATTGCTTGTCTTGTGACCTTTCGCTAAGTGGTGAAACCCCGATATCTTCACGGGTATTAATCGACCCGGCGTGATTTTTTTCGCAACCTTCCAGCGCTTCAGCAATGCGCTTCAAATAATCGTTGTTGTCTTTCAGGTACTCATTGTTTTTAAAGGTAACAATGATAAATTCAAAAAATACGCGATTAAAAACAACCGCAATTATCAAGATAATCGAACTCTTTAAGAATCCAGTGAATAGGCCGATAACAGCAAAAACAATCCCTAAAAGCGTAGTCAGACTGTAAAGACTGGTTAAAATCTTTGGTGTAATCATTTCCTCAAAACTTAACAATTTCATTGCGCGCACTTCCTTATTTATTATATCGAGAAATTAAAACCATATAAACGGCCCTATAAATACCCGCCACCTTCAGCCATATTATCAAGTCCGCCGTTAACCTGCCCAACAAACGCTTTGTCCCGACTATTGGCTACCGCTGCGGCGTCTTCAGGCGTGGCCACAGTGATTGTCGTGTTTCCACTATTGGTGATTGTGGTTTGCTTCACTGGTGCGCTATGGGTCAACGCTGGCGGCAACATAGGGAGGTCTTTAAGCTGCTGCGGTATCGTCATTATATCATTCAGAAACCACTCAACCAC
The DNA here is from genome assembly GCA_036502985.1 of Buttiauxella sp. Lineage (GTDB taxonomy): Bacteria > Pseudomonadota > Gammaproteobacteria > Enterobacterales > Enterobacteriaceae > Buttiauxella. Next base: position 30,197 of record DASXXQ010000308.1, on the reverse strand, counting down.
ATCAAGAGCCCCTGTCTTTTTGCCCTCCTCTGCATCACCATTATCAGTGTCTTTTGCTGGTAAGCCTTTTTCTTTCCGTAAATCCCCCACGGTAATATCATTTGGAACATCGCTACTTGTGGATTTCATCGCGTCAGCCAACAGCTTTAAGCCCTTAATTATCGTCGGGTAGCGCTTTTCAAACTCATCAAACGCACCAAACAGACTATCAAAAATCGTTTTAGCGCTGCCGTCCATCCAGTGCTTAAACTCCTGGAATAACTCATAAAGAAGGAACACCGCCGCACCCACGGCCAAAAATGGCCATGTTGCCGCCAACACCGGGATTGCCAGGGCGACAAAGGCGGCACCAATGGCACCCAGAATGCCAATCAGTATGCTGGACTTGCTCTCATCCGTTGTCGTGTTCCAGAACTTAGCAACGCCTTTTTCTGCGCTTTTGAACACTGGAATAACGTTTGTGGCCACCCATGACATAAGGTGTGACCACTCCCCATTTTGTGTTGCTGTAGCTAAGAAACTGTCCCAATCATTTTTCATGACTGTTGTGACCTGCCCCCACGTCCAGCCCTGTTTATTAAGCATATCCATGTTTTTATCAGCCATAGATGCAAACGCCTTGACCATTGTTTCTGCGGTCAGCTTTCCCGCTTCAGACATTTTGCGCAGGCCTGCGACATCGGTGCCAAATGCTTTGGCCACCTCTGGTGCCTGCGTGCCGATGGCCTCCATAAATGACCGAAATTCATCTCCGCCGAATCGGTCAGATGAAAAAGCCTGGCCCATCTGGTAAAGCGCATTATCAATTGCAACCTTGCTTCCGCCACCCAGTTGTAAGGCGCTTACCATGCCCTGTGTTGATTTGATGGTTTCCGCCTGGCTTAAATGCAACTTCTCTGTAGCTGTGGCCATATTCGTATACGTGGTGATAAATGCGTCACCGTTGCTGCGCACGTCGGTTGCAGCTGCATTAAGAGCTATGTAGGCATCTTTGCTACTGCCGATGGTCTGCGGCAGACGTTCAAGCTGTGCCTCGCTCGACTGGATCCTGTCCATGCTGTCTGCAACGGCATTTAGCCCCATCGATAACCCTACCGCAGCGGCAGCACCGGCCATCATGTCAGGCATTTTAAGGCCGCTCCCCTGACTACCTGCGGCGCGGGTTACCTTCCCGCCTGCTGCCTTATTCCAGTCTGTGCCGTTTAAATCGAGGCCACTAATTTTGCGCGGCCCCTCATCACCAAAAAGCGAAAAACCACCCCGGTTCCCGCCAATTCCACCAGCACCACCAGCCAGGGCTGGAAATCCCGCCCCGCCCCCCGTAGCAGTACCAGCCCCGCCCAATAGCCCCATCCCACGGCCAGATATCATGCGCCCGCGCATATCTTCAATCGCAAGGTTAACGCCCGTGGCTGCGGTCTGCGCTGCGTTTTTAGCGACATCCTGCGATGCCTTGCGCACCAGCGGCCCCAACGCGCCACGATTAACCAGATTTGCACCCAACCCGGCAGACAGCCCAGCGGCGGCAGCTGTCGCGCCTGGATTGTTCACCGGGGGAGAATATCGGCTTGCCGGGCGCAGCTCTCCAACCCGCTTAATCGCGCTATCCAGCTGTTTAACTTTGCTGATGGCGCGGTCAATTTCATTTTCGAATGCAATCAACCCGGCAAGGTCAGGTTGTACGTCAACTTTCGTGACTAGCTCTTTTGTTTGTTCTGTCATTTTTTGGGTTGCTCGGCGTTGGAAATGGCCGCAGATACAGCGGAATCGAACTCTAAGACTGCGGCGGCGCGCATGATGTCATCGAAGGAAGCAAGGCCTGATTTCACAGCGTCGTAGGAAATCAGGCCTGATTGTATTACTCGCCAGATTGTGATTTCGGCTCTGACGGCGGGGTCAAGGTTTTCAGCCAACTGCCTAACAATCCGCGCACGCTGCTCTGAATGTCCATCGACACGTCCAGACCAATATTTTTTTTTAACCCTTCGGCTACCGGCGCAACGCTAAATTTAACGCACTCCAGCGCCACAAGGTAAACATCCGCGATGCTATCGGCACCAAAGGTGGCATTAAGTGCGCCCCAGTCTTCCAGCATCATTTCATTGTCCAGGCATTGCACCTGTGAAGTTCTAAGCAAGGTGAAAAGGATCTCGTCATGGTCTTCACGATTAAGCAAAGTAAATACACGCCCCGCCGCCTCCATCATCGACCCTGACGCGTTAATACCGTGCCTGGCGATAATCTCCATAATGCGCAACTTAAAATGGATGGCATCAAAGGCACTCATTTTTGCAATATTAAATTTACGCCCATTGGCGCTGATTTCTCTCAACATTTCAGACATTTATATAGCCTTAGATAATAGTGGAATCCGTTTCGCCAGCAATAAGCGTCCATTCAAGCGTATTGGCATTAGCGCCGCCGTTGTTCCCGTCTTTGGGCTGCTTTTGAATCATCGTATAGGGCAGTGTGTGAACGGTCTTATTACGGATATTGGTCAATGTCACAGGGAAAACAGAACGCGTTTTCAATAGCGCATGTAACATGCCGTTTGAGGCGGAATTACGGTAAAGGGTAAATTTCACCGTTGATGACCCGTCATTTTTTTCAACAAACACCCAGTCGCCCTGGATGCCGCTGTCAGCGTCAACGGCGTCTTCACGTAATTCCAGCTCGATATTGCTGTCTTTCGCAAAGCCATATACCGGCGCAAGACTTGCCGTTAAAATCCAGTCTTTGGGGTTTTGGTTTCCCAGATAGCTTCCCATTATTTACATCCCCCAGGTTAACGCAGTGCCGATGCCGTCAACGTGCTTGATGGCATAGCTCAGGTAAAAATTGAACGGGACAGACAAATTGCCTTTTATCTGCTGTGCTGCGGTGATTTGCTGCATTGTCGGTCGGGTAACAGTAAACCCGCGCACATAGTCAGTGCCGTTTGAGAAACTTTCCATAATGCCGCCATTGTCCTGGCCGGTTTTCAAACTGGACTCGATATTCATGCAAACCATTTCAATCCCTGATGGCGCATACGGAATTTTCTTTTGATTGATGGCCATCGTGGCCAGATTTTTTTGAATGTAGTCAGCAAGCCAATAGCAAAAACGCACGACTTCAATAGCCTCGCCGTCACCGCAGGTGCCAGGGTACGTGACGACTACGCCCGAACCGTAGTTCTCAAACGTGTTGCCGTTAATGGCTTTAATCGTCTGATAATCCGTTTCTGTGAAATTATCCGCCACAACGGCGGACAATGGCTTAAGCGCCCATGTCTCAGACCCCGGTTGCATTGTCAGACAACGGCCTGCTAATGCGGCATCTAGATAATTGGATTCAATACGCGTCGTGACTGCAAAACTACCCGCCAGCGCCTTATCGAAAAGATACTGTGTGATGCCGCCTGCCGGCCACTTAGGATCCGAACTATAGACCGCGCCGCCATCGTCAATTAGCGCCGCCATTTTATTAATCTGCGCTTCTGTCCAGTCTGCAATCTGAGTCAATAACGCAGGGTTGCGCGACGTGGTAAACGACATAAACCAGTCGTCATTTTGATGGCGAATATCGGTGATAACGTCAGTGAAGGAATCCGGTTTAACGTCTGAATAACCCACGGACACGTCAGCCCCAGCAACAAACACTACGCGCCCCGTTACCTGATATTTCAACGGGTCATTTTCGTCAGCGGTGATGTTTGCTGCGGCCTCTCCTGTCCACACCGTGCCGTCAAAAGTCGCAGTGAGCACCTCTTTATTCACTACCGTAGCCACTGCTGCAACAACGTTTTCTACGCCGGAATCCTCCCCGTTAAGCAGAATGGCCACGGACTCGAACGCCCCGGAAATATCCGCAATGACAAGCGTGTCTGGCGTGGGCGATTGCGCAAAGTAAGCGTTGGCCGCTTTAAGCGCGGCACCTTTTACGCCGTCGTCAATGACATCATCGTAAAGCGTGTAGGCCTTAACAGTTTTTGATACATCATCCATCGTGATGCTTTCAAAATTTTCAATAGTCACGCCGTAAAATCCAGGCGCGGGTGACATCTCAAGCCCCACACCAAAGGTGCCGTAGGAGGCTGCTTTGGTCTGTCTGGTGATTGAGATATTAAACAGGCGGCGCAAGTCTGCCATCCTTATTCCCCTTCTCGTATTAGTTCAACGTGCGCTAAGTCGTCACTAACTTTTGCCTGACCAATCCAGCCTTCTGGCTCGTAATGGCGATAGACAAACGCGAACGACAAAACAACTTCAGCCTGCTGCTGATAGCCGAGATTATTTATAAGCGGGGAATTGTTAGACACTGCTTGCGACCTGACTAAATCGAAACCCTTTTCAAACTGCCAGTAATAGCCGCGCCGCGTCTCAAGCACGGTGACAAGGTCGTGTAAATACTGGATAGCGGTTGCGCTGCTGCGGATGATTGATACTTCCGCCCAGGCGTTAAAATCGTACCAGCGGCCCAGCTCATCAAACCCGCTGTCAATCTCTGACGGGGTTGTCGTGTGTGACGTGACATAGATGATGGCAAAATCCTTATCCGCTTCAGGCATGGATTGCAGCGCATAGGCGGCATTGTCCGTGCCCATAAGCTCGACGAGCATTTGTCGGGCGCGAACGGCGGCAAAATAGGGCGCACCGCGCAAAATCAGCGGGATGGCAGAGTTACTGGTCAGGCTACGAGGCGAAAATTTGATGACCGTTCCCACTGACACCAGCACCTCAACCGGCAAAGTGATAACACCCTCTTCTGACGTGACTGTCACAGCGGTCACGGCCTGTGGCGCGTCACCGTCATACGGAGTAAAAACCAGTTCACTAACGTTGCCTGATTCGTTAAATTCACCGATTTCCGCGCGGTATGACGGGTAAATAATTACCCCTTCCGTGGTCAGTAAATTAACCGTTGCAGTATTCATCCACTCACCTTTTCCTTTTGTGTACTGGTGCAATACAGCAAATATTCATAATGATTTATTACGCCGTTTAACCACTCGAGGCGGTCAACCACTTCATAAGTCTTACCGCCGCAGATAACCTGCGCGCCGTTATGCTCGCCCTCTTCCGTGGCCTTCAGGTCAACTTCCCCGATGGCTTCCATGTAGTCTGATACTTTTCTACCCGTCAAATATTCTTTAAACGTGCCGCCGCCGTTGGCGGGCTGCATGCTCAACATTGCGGGAAACGGCTTTTCATGGCCCTGCCTGTAGACACCGGCCACCAGCTCACCCTTAACCGGCTGCATTACCTGAACCTGACGACGCATTAAGACACCCTCACAAATTTAACGTTTCCAAATAAGCTTTCAGAAGCCAATAATGGTCTATTACCTTGTTTTTTCTTGCGTTTTCTGGCGAGCGTGTATTCCGTATTTGGTTTGTAAAGCGCCGAATCGCGGATTGTCCTTTTTGTAATTTCAACCGCTGTTGAACCGATGCGCCCCGCTGCCACATCTGCGGTTATCTTGCCGGTGATGACATCGTTGACTACCTCATAAAACGCGGCGGCTTCCATCCAGTCCGCGATTCTGTCCGCTGAATACGTCATGAATGGCCGTGACGGGATTTTGGTTTTGCCACCTTTGGTTTTGGTGCCAAAGTTATTATTGGCCGCATACGGCGCGACAAGACCACCCCCCGTGGCCGTTGCGCCCTTCTGGATCCCGATTTTTACGGTTATCCCGGCCAGGGCGCTGATGTTCTTACGGATGACCCGGTCAAAGCCCATCGTGTTAAACTGCGCACCGCCCTTCATGATGCGCTACCCAACAGCATTGCCCCGCCCCGGCTCGCCTTCATGATGTCCAGAAAATCAATGCCAAACGAGGTGCCTTTCCAGCCCGCCCGGACGGAACCATTTTTACCCGTTGCATAAGTAACGGACACCTTGCCTTCGCGCCTGCCGCTCACTGCCCGGATACTGCCGGTATTGCCCTCAATCGCGTAGCTCTGATTAGCCGCGATATACAGCGCCAACAGGTAATTCAACTCATAGCCATCATTTACCGCCGCCTGAAGGTCATAGACCTTGATACATAATGAAGAAAGGGCGCTAATAGCGCCCTCATCCACGATGTAACCCGGTAAAAGAATGGCTAACCATTCTTTAATCGTCGTCACCATCGTCTTCCTCTTCTGTGGTCGCTTCTGGCTCAGGCTGGCTGACAACGGCGTCATGCGCTTTGTTTAGCTTCTTCGCCTGCGCTTCAGTTACCAGCACGACTGATTTTTTCTTCAGTAGCTGTGCCACGCCTGCCAGTTTGAGCGTTGATTCCGCCACCTGCACAGCGCCCATTGTTGACAGGCGGATATTGGCAAGGTTATTGCCATCCTCATCTCTGCCGCGCTGCATGATGTGGATCGGGCGCTGTGTTTTGTTGGCAAGCCATGCGGTGCCGTTGGTTGTTGCCTGGGTTGTTTCTGACACGCTGGCCGTTCCTTGCGTTGTTTGAGGTTTGTTTTTAGCGGACATACTTACACCACCCTTGTCGATTTAGCCGCAGCCAAAGGCTGACGAACGATAACGCCGCATGTCATCGATATGCACGGTACGGCAATATCAATGCCTTTTGGCTGTGGTGCCAGCTGGCGGAAGAGTACCGGCGTACCCTGCGTGAAGTTCTCTTCGTTCATATCGAGTGCCATACACGAACCATCAGCATCTAAATCGGTGTTTTTGCTGAAGATGACTTCAGGAAACGCTTTGCGCAGGAATGACAGCACCGTATCGCTTGTATCCGGCACACGCTTACTCTGCATAATCGTCCATGCCTGCCCTGGCACCTGAAACTTATTTACGTCAAAAACGGATGTGCCGTTGACGGCGGAAATAATGGCCGTCACATCATCACAGACGGCGTCACCGTCTGCCGCTGCCCAGCCACCTGCAACCGCCACCTCCGGGATATTAGGATGGTCAGAAAAACCAACAATGTTGTATTCCGCATTACCCTTCCATAACAGATTGCTGACCGTGCGCTCATGAATTTTGCGGCACTGCGTGCCTTCAATCTGTTTAAGCGGAATGCCCTTTTTCGCCGCTTGCAACATTTCTTTATACGTCCAGCCGTAGCCCAGCCCGATTGTATACATGCGCGCAATGAAGGCCTCGCCTTTTACGGTCATCATCGGCATATCTGTACCATACGCGGCCATAATTTTGGCCATGCCTTGCGCGTCATACATGCGGTATTCAAACCATTCATCCGCGTCAGTCAGATCGGATTCCTGCGGGAAAAGCGTTAACGCCTGCGGAACCGGCATTTTCTTTTCGTAAATCTTCTTTGATACCGCAATCACATCATCAGCAAAGATAATGCCCTGCTCATCAACGTTGACCTGCTGTCCATTCGCACGCAGCGTGCCAGCGCAATAGGACTGCATAATCTGCGTAATTTCGGTTTTGTTCATTTCCACTTCCCTAAACGGTAACAGTAACGGCACAAGTGGCGGTTTTTCCGCCGTCCGTTGTTGTAAATGTGATGGTGGCCGTGCCTGCGGCGGCACCTGACGGCACAGAAACCAGCCCTGATGCGTCTACAGTCGCTTTGCTTGTGTCGCTACTCGACCAGGTTCCGCTTTTATCCGTTGCGTTAGCCGGTGTCACGGTGGCCGTCAGCTGCTGTGTTGCGCCTGCGGCAACGGATGCCGTAGCCGGTGCCACGGTTGCGCCGGTCACGTTAACAACCGACGCTTTAGGCTTTCCCAGCAAGGCACCATCCGTTACCTGAATGATGGCCACACCGCCTGGCAAAATGCCGGTCTTAAATTCGGCTCGCGTCTGGCCAGCATCAGCGGCGAGCACCCCCCATTCCATAACGTTTGAGGTGGCATTGCGGCCAATCGGCGCGGCAAGGTCACCATTTTTCGGAGCCTGACCAGACTTGACCGCTACAAAAATCGGCCCGTCTTTGCATACGCCCTGCGGACTGTTTGCGTCTACGGCATAAGCAGCTGTTGCGCCGTAAGTGCGCGTTGGCGTCATGCCAAAGTTAGAATGTGAGCGCACGGCCACACCGCGAAACAACGAGACATCGTCGGTGGCCTCCCATGCCTCAACGCTGTTATCTGTCGCGCCAAGCTTGACCGCGTCACCTGCATAAATCAGACCAGCGGCGCGGCAGGAATCCACTTTTGCAGCGCTGTTAAAAGATGGCAGTACCGCCAGCTGACCCGGCAAACCGGCGTCATAGTCGTTTCTGATTTCAGTTTGCATTGCCACCCCCAAAAATGCCGTTCTGATAGCTTGTGTGACCGTCAGCCTCGTCACCGTTAGCGCTGTCGTTGTTGACCTGCGGACGGCGCGGATTTTGTTTAAATTCTTTGGCAGGCTTCACGGCCATTGCCATTTGCAAACCAACGTCAATCTGCGCGTCATCCCAGCTATCGGTATTAACGTCCGGCGTGGCTTTTTTAATGACAGCAAGCTTAACCAGCTTAATATCAAGGCTGTCTACGTTGATGCCTAGCGCTTTAGCATGCTCGTTAAGCTGCTGGCGGGCTTCCCCGTCTTTGACGCCGCGTTCGTAGGACTCACTATTCAGCGAATCCAGATTCACGATTTTTCTGTTAGCTGCAAGCAAATCACCACTAAGGGTGCCGACCTGCTTTTGTAGCCCGTCACGCTCTTTTGTAAGCGTGTCGACCTGTGTTTTTAACTCGTCAACGTTAACTTCTTCAGGCTTCATAATTTCGTCCAGATTAAAGCGCGCATTGCTGTTACGTGGATTGCGACAAATGAGTAAGTGGTTGTAATGCGCCCCTTTCTGCACCGTGTCGTAATCGCCCCATTTTGAAGTACCGGTGACCTTTTGTTTGCTGTCGCACTGGTAACCGGCAGACGCCCCGCGCAGTGATTTATCATTCAGGATTAACTTAATTGCGTTTTCGTCCTGAACCAGTGACCTTGCAACAAGGTCATCACCACGCCTGAAGGCGTCAATCACCGTGCCTACAGTCAGCGCACGGAAATTTTTTGCAGTTACCTTCCCCCCTTTTGGATGCGGGGTCATGGCAACCGGCTTGCCGATAAGTGTCTTCATTGAGTCAGCGTTAAACAATTCGTCTTCTGACAAGTATTCTTTTGCGCTAAAGCTGTCGCCCTTGCCTGTGTCATAGGAAAGTATCCCCGCACGGCGCAGGGGAATATCGATTTGTAACCAACCCTCATCCGTGACCGTCCAGTCACGCACCGCGTCAACGTTAATTTCTGTGTCGTGCTGCAATTTCATTTTCGGCTTCCTCAACATTGGTACTGCTAAATAACCATTCCGGCCAACAACGGCAATTGATGGGCTGACCCGGATTTCCATCCGGTGGCGGGTGTAGTGGGTCGAATGATTGCCCTTCCCGGTCAAAGTGCTGTTTGCGCTCCCGCTCATCGAGCATGCCGCGCCATTTGTAGTAATTCATGCCCGCCGCTTTGGCCGTGGCTCGTTCGGCGCTCCATGCGGCGTTGCTTGTCGCTGTGCGTGCGATGGTCTTTGCTTTGTTCGCGGAAATCTCAAGCTGGCTTGTCAGCTGCTCTTCAAGCCAGGGTAAAGAGCGCCCTTCTTTAATCGCCTGCTGTGTAACCTTGATGCCGCGCTTCATGGCATCGGCATTCATGTTTTTTATACGGTTGAAATTGTCCTCAACCCATTGGTCTGTAGCCGCGCTTAGTTCGGGATTCTTTTCGAATATGTCAACGCTGATAAGGTCTTCAAGCTCTTCAGGTGACAGCTTTACGCCTGGTGCCAGCCGCTGCCCATTCGCGGCTTTTACAATGAGTTGGAAATTTTGCTCAACATTGTTGATTGCGTCTCTTTTGACAGCTTCCAGCGCCGGGGCGCTGCTGATGACCGACAAATCCAGCACGGGAGATAAAAGACGGGTAATTTCAGGTGCAACGGCTCCGCCAGCCTCGGCGGCAACCGGTGCGCCGGTGACAACATCCACCAGCGGCGCTTTATTAACAGTGAATTTCCGGTAATGGTTTTGCCAGTATTCAGGGGTTAAACCAAAGTCTGCCCCTTCAATCTGGCGGCGGATGGCATTTGCATTGCTGGCAATCGCTGACACGCTGTCTGCCGCCTGACCAATCGCGCCTGCATCGGTAACAGCAAAGCTTTTGGAAAGGTTGCTACTGATAACCTGCTGAACACCAGCGATAATGTGCGCCGGGATTGCGCCGTACTCCCCGTAAGGCATCAGCGCTGCGACGGTCTTTAATTTACCCGCACTGACTGGCGCAATATCCACAGCCTGCGCAATAAACGCCTTAATCAGTTCGGTTTGTTTATCACGCGTTAAGTGTGACCAGTTTGACCCGTACTTCTGCTTAAGGTATTTGCGGACACGTTTGACCAGAACCGGTGAAATCGTTTCGCCTGCGGCCTGCACAATGCCAACGTCTTTGCCGTCTGCGGCATCCGTGTTGAAAACGCCACCGGAACGGGCGACGGCTTTGTACGTCGCCAGACACGCCTGTTTAACGGCGGCAGTAAAGCTACGGGCCTGCTTATCAAGGCGCGCCGCTAATACAAGCTCGGCGGCTAACGGATATGCGCCGTTATAGCGTGGCGTCGTCTTCATCATCCGCCCCGCTGCCTGTCTCATCCGGCTTTAATCCCTGCGTGGGCAGGTCTTTAGTTAACGTGGTAAACGAGGCGTATTCCTGCCCGGTAGCGCGGGCTTCTTCAGCCGTGATAGAGCGCATGCTGTAGTAAAGCTGCACGATTTCTGCACGGGTCTTGTCTGTGTCCGCATCCCTCTTAATATCGCCTTGTGACTTGTTCGGCACAAAATCTACCCGCAGACCAAGGAAATGACGTGCAATCGCTTTGAGCGCCGGGATGATATATGTTGTTTGCTCGCTTTCGACCATCCGCAACCAGACATCATCCCCGCTGCTGTCGCTGTTGCTTAACCCGGCTTTGGTGTTGGCCAGTACGGAAACGGGAAAGCCGGATTCTGCACATATAACCCGGAAAGCGATGTCCAGAATATCCGCCTGTCCGGTTACGCTGGATTGCATCCGCTCTAAAGTCTCCTGGCCATCAATGACCACGATGTCATTAAGCATGCGAGTAGCTGCAATCCCGCCAATGCGACTGGCCACTTTACGCTCGCCACTTCGGGTTTCTAACTCTTCATCAAGTTCGTTACGTTTGTAGATGTCCTGAACACTCATCGACATAATCGACAAAATAAACTCATGCGTCAGCCCAAGGCGCTCAAGCGCAGCAAATACCCTGGTTAATACCGGCGTGCCAAATTCCGTGCCCGAAATCTGATAAAGCGGGTCATGGTCTTTGTCACCCATCAGAAAGCTGTATTGCTGCGGGATAAATACATCTCCGCCAATCGGCGCTTTTAGCTCGATTTGCCAACCCTCAGGCAATCCAAACATTGACGAACGGTAATCGGTATACCAGTCGTTAGACGGCGTAATACGGTAAGACGGGTGCGGCCTGACGAACTCATCACCAAACACAATCACCGACCAGCCCGCCGAGCGCCGCCATATTGCCGCTTTTGCGACTACGTCCCAGACCTTCATATCTTCAAACAGGTTTTCTACAGCCTTTTGCTGCTCTGGTGAGTCCGCCACTACGGAATAGCCCGCCAGCATTGCGGCCTGCACCGGCTCTGCGTTGATGCGATGGCCAATGCCTGACTGCTCATCCAGAAACATGGCGTTAAGGGGAATCATCCCCGACGCTATACGCGCCTGCATTCGTCGTGCTGTGGGTGATGTCATGCCAGCGGCACCGCGTGCGCCTGGTGCTACACCGGCCACGCCCTGCATCATGCTGACGTAGCTGTCATTGTTAACGTCTGCCACCATTTCCCCGCCCATTAGCGTTCCCTGCAAAGTGCCTTGCGGCACCGGCGCTGACTTCTTAGCGGGTAGATTTTTACTCTTCATATGCGTCCAGCCCTGATTTAAATTTCAACATGTGCGGGATAACCGCGTCTGCATAGTCTGTAGAAACGCCCAGGCGCTTCTTAACGGATTTTTTGTCTTCAATCTGGATTTTGTCGTCCCTGTTTGACTCCCACTGCACGCCGGTTGAATCCGATAAAATGCGGTCTTTGTAACGGCGCTCGATGGTGTTCGAAAACGCAACCATGCCGTCCAGGGGCTTGATGCCGGTATCAAGAAAGCGGCAGGTGTCGTTAACGCGGTCACGGTATGCCCACCACGCCTGCGATTTGAGATTCAGGAAGACTTCTTCGTTAAGGCGTCCGCCTCGGTAGCGCTTGGTTTTGCGCTGCACCTCGCCATTGGCCACGAATTTTTTAAATATCATGTCAATGTCAGGGTATTTATTTAGCTCGCCGCGGACTCCGGCCCCGACGCCTACTGAGTCGTAAATCAGTACGCTGCAACCCTCTTCCTGCGCGATTTTCAATGACTGCACGGCCAGCTGCGCGGGGTCGCGCGCCTGCAATCGCTTTACCTGCTCGCAGAAATAGCCGTCCCAGACCGTTAAGACAGAATCGTCCGCGCCTTCGTCTGCCACATCGAGCACGGCGACTTTTTTACCCGTTCTGCATGCTCTGGCCAGCGCTGAATCTGGATCCACAAACAGCCTTTCCAGGTTGCCACGGCTCACCACAGCGCCTGCGGCCTCGGAAATCGGCACCCCCTCCCAGATATTGTCGTAACGGTCTGGATAGTATTTCAGGCAGGTCTGGCGCTCCTTTTCGAGCTCTGGCGTGAAGTGCTCGTTGTCATCCCAGTTAACCTGCAATACAAACCAGTCTTCCTCTGCATTGAGCACAAAGCGGACGTAGGTGTCATCCCATGCAAAATCCGGATTGAACGTCACCCACACTTCAGAGAATTTGCGGCGGATGGTCGGTAATAAAATTTCCCACGCGGCACTTGATATTGAATGCGCTTCCTCAACCCAACAGATGTCTACGCCTTCAATTGACTTAACGCTGTCGAGGTTCGACTGAAGGCCCATAAACATAAATTCCGCCCCCTCTTTTGAGGTGATGGCGTTATTTGTAATGGTAAATTCTGACTCATAGCCCAGGCGGCGGATGGTGTCGCTTAATAACTGGTGCGACGACGCAGCAATCGACTTCTGAACACGCCGCAGGCACAACACGCGCACTTCAGAACGGACAGCAATTTCGATGAGCGCTTCAGCCACATCCCACGACTTACCTGAACCACGCCCACCGAAAAGACACTTGACGCGGTGCGGCTCGAACAATGGCCGCATCATGGCGCGCATTGGCTTAAGCTTGAATTTCGGCGGGTTGCCGCTCATTACTTCATGCTCCCGAAAATGTCATTAAGCAGGCGGCGCGCCGTGCGCTTGCCTTCTTCGCTAATAGGTTTGCTGACATCAACCCCGGCAAGCTGCATAATTCGCGCAGCCAACGTGTCAAGGTCGTACCCGACCACCTCCAGCCCGTTCTTTGTGCGCTTTATCCGCTTTACGCCCGCCAGCTCCAGCCCTACCATGCGGGCTTTCATTACGTCCGGGTCAATGCGTAGCCCTGATAAGCCGTCAAGCTCCCTGAATATCTCCGCAGCGGTAGGCGCACGAAAAATGGCCGTTAGTTTGACTAAAGCTTCCTGCCTGGACAGCACGTCACGCGAAAGAATGTGACCTCGATAAGTGTTAACGGCCTGCGCTATGTCGCTGTCTTCAAGCAGTTTTTCGGCCTGAAAATCATCATTAAATCCTTTGTATTCACGTTCTCTGGATGTTGCATAACAGAAGCCCGGCGCTGTCGTGGCTTCCGCCACAAGGCGGGCAAAGCGTTCGTCACGCTTGTTTATTTTTTTCATGCACAAAAGCCCCCGTGAGCGCAGGTTACGCACGGCGGCTTTTTGATTGAATTGGTTAACTTGTGGGGATAACGGAGGGGATTTGCGCAGCGGATCCTACGCCAGTAATTTAGCTAATCAGACTCATGTGTTTTTTGAAAATTTTTTTGCCTGCTTGTTGCTGGTTGCCCAGCCACTTACAAAGGTTCAATTCTTTTTGCTGCTCTTTAAACAGCTCCACCCAGTAAATACCTTCACGGATTTGTCGCCGCCTGTCGTCTAAAACAATCTGCCTTATCATGCGCTTTTCTAGTTTTGCTAAATATTTGTCAACCTCAACTGGAAAAAGAAAAGGCACACGCTGAAACTCAACCTTTGCGTTAGCTATTTCGTCATAAGTGGATACCCCATGCCTGGTGTAATTAATCATCAAGTTGTCAAATGCACGCCATACCTTCATACGCTCATCCATCATCCTAATACGCCAATCATTTTCAGCTATGACCCTGTTGGCCTCTATCCCTTCAAAGGCTGCGACGGTTGAGCGCCTTGCTGCAATGGCTGATACTCTTGAAGCGCGAGCGGAGATTATCGCGGCAATGACGGAGCCCAAAGGAACAATCCAGTTAAGCAACTGCGTATAGTCAAAATCATCCATCGACAATTTGCCTTCTTATTTTGCTGGTAAATTATTACTCATTGTCTACAGACTTATTAATTGCGGCAATAGCTTCTTTTACTTCTTCTGAACCAAACAACCATTCAGCATAGCAACAAGGGCAAGGCATCATAACTTGCGGTGGATTTACTCTGGCGTCATAAAACTCACCATCAAATATCATATGTTCTGAATCATCATGAATGCATGCGCGGCGGTAATACCGCATCCCTCCTCCTCTTGCTTGCCGGTACTCCCTCGCAGCATCCAATCTAAAGCCTGCACGTTGTGCTATTTGTTTTAACTTCCACTTTGCAACCTTTGCATTTCCCTGTGAATCGACCTCAATCACCATAATTGATCACCTTTTGATCTGTGCGGATAGATAATTACCCATTACCACCACAAAATCCATTGACTCAAATCAGTTACGGCGTTAATTTTGTCTCCGGTGCTCAAAACACCTTTTAGCAAACAGCGGTCATTCACCCCGTCAGCGTGATTTTTTTGTGCCTAAATTTATGCTCTGACGGTGCCATGCCGTCACAGTGCTGATTTATGGGCTGGAGTGCGACTAATAGCGTGGGCTCGCCTGCGTAATACGTCCGCCGACTGTTTGCGGTTTTGAGCTCCAGCCCGCCCCATCTCAAAAGTGGGGATAAGTCTCACAAACAGGAGCAAGCACTATGCAAACTCAAATCAACGCAGTATCAACCCTGTTATCCAGCGTAAGCGCTCTGCTTAATGGAATCTCCCCTATGGACACTGATAACCAAAACGAACCGGTAAAAAATGACCCGGTCATCAATACCCCATCAAATCAGGCAGAAAAAGCGGAAACAGCCAGCCCGACCATGCACGAAGTAAACACTTTAGGCTCCCAATTTAGCGACGTGCGCGCGGCTATCCAGTGGGTTTCACATCAGGCGAATAACCCAGTTAAAAACCGTTATTCCACAGAAGAGCATTTCGCCTGGTCTGACTTGCCCGAACTTTACCGCGTGATTAAACCGCTGATGTACCGGGCGGGTTTATTCCATTCACAGACCATGAAGACTAGTGCAACGGGTGTGCCTGAAATCGTCACCACTTTCCACCACATCCCAACTGGCACGGAATGTGTGTTCACGATGGAAACCACGTTAAAAGGCATCCGTAAGAATCAGAATCTGGACGAGTGCCAGCAATGGGGCTGGACGGTTACGTATTGCCGCCGCTACGCCCTTTACGCAGCGCTGGGCCTGCAACCTGATGACGGCGGAGATATGGACGCTCTGACCCGCCGCGAACGTCGCCGCGTGGGTGCGCAGGCATCACCGGCCACCAGCACGCACCGTGAATGGTTGCCAATGCCTGGCAAAGAAGGTGAAGCCGCTGAACGTGCCGCTGTGGCGATGGGTGCCGAGCCTTACACCGCTGAAGAGCATGCCCGCGCAGCCGAACAAGAGCGCCGCTTTGCACCGCTTACCCCGGACGAAATCAACTATATCCGCCGCATTACCGCGCCGCTGCAAGGTGACCTGCGTGAGCTGGACGGTATACAGCGCGCACTTGAAGCGGAGTTATTCGACAAGGTGCGCTGTGGCACGGTCACGTTTTATGATGAAGAAGACCAGCGCCGCGCGCTGTATCGCGTGTGGCTGGAAGCATGCCAGGAATATGACGGCATCATCACGGCCAAAATCATAACCAGCGGCGATGAAGAGTCAGACGCACTGATTGCACGTCACTATGGCGCGGACACGTCACAGACTATGCCTGTTTACTGCCCTGAAGATTTGGCCAGCCTCGACGCTACCGCCCCGGAAGAACTGGCACGCATTATGGCCAAACGTGACAAACACCGTGAGGATGTGGCAAGCGGAAAGAAATCGACCCGCGTTGATAATGCTGAAGAGCTGGACGCCATCGTCATGGCCGTTAAATCAGGGGTTGCACTGGAACCGTCATTACCAGAAAGCGAGAAACTGCCCGCCGTTGACCTGACGAACGAACACGCCGTATTGATGCGCCAGAAGGTCAGGCTTTGCCGCGAACTTGCAGACGGGGAAGGCAGTGTCGAAGAAAAGGTGATGATGATTAAACGCGTCTTGTCACGCACCGACTTTCAAGCCCATGCGGAAATCACTGAAATACTGTCAAGGCTCACCAATCCCGGCGCGCCCGCCTCCAGCATAACGGAGGATGATATACCTTATTAGACGGTGATTTATGGCTGAAGACTACTACAGCGCGCTGATGATGCGGCGCGCCCTGCCAACCACACAAAACATCAAAGCAGTTACCGCACCCGGAATTTATCCTGTTGATGCCGGTAATACCACGGCCCCCGGCTCACAGTCGGGCACCCTGCTAGCACTACTTCCCACCGCCGCTACAAAACTTCTTTTCATCGGATCCGATGGCAATACCTACAAACCTACAAGCACAGGCTGGCAGGCATTCGGAGATGTGAGAAAAGTTAACGGTCACACAGCCGATACCAGCGGTGCAGTGACCGTCACGTCACAGGATATTTTTAATGACCAGGCCATTGCTATTCCCAACGCCGCAGACTTGAATGATTACACTACGCCGGGATTGTATTATCAGAATGCTAATGCTCAGGCCGCATCCGGAAAAAATTACCCCGAATCCAACTCTGGCACACTTGAAATCTATAAAAATGCGGGCACAACTCAGGTTTACCGTGTTTACAGTAGCTCCCGCACGTATTGTCGGGCGCTATATGGCGGCTCATGGTCGAAATGGGGCAAGGTCTACGATACAGAAAATAAGCCCACCGCTGCGGATACCGGAGCTGTAGCGAAAACCGGCGATACAATGACAGGGCCACTTACTGCGCCCGGCTTGAACGTAAAGCAACAAACAGCCAATACAGCATTTGTTATTTACTTTGCCTTAGCTGAAGGTGGCAATCTTGGATATATCGGGCAGGGTACGACAACCAAAGATATTTATATTTCCAATTATACTGGAAATAATAATTTAGCCCTAAAAGCAGACGGCGGTATTGACATAAGAGGCGGCTCAACCACTGCGAATATTTCTGTAACAGGCAACTTGAATCCAACCAGTTTTGCAACTTTTGATAACCGCTACGCTTCTAAATTAGATGTTTATTCAAAGACTGTAAGCGATGGTAAATACATTGCTGGTTTTCGGTTTGCAAGTTATGGCGCGACTGGAGGCGACTTGCGCGACTCTGCAAAGACTATTATGACGGGTATCTATGCAACAAATGGATATAACAATCCAACAACGCATGAGCACCGAATCGCACAATATTTGTTAAATGGCGCGTGGATTAACGTGCCGTATGTGTAAGGAGTGAAATTATGATTTTTTTCGACACGGTAAAGAATGAAAATATTTTCATCAGTATCGCTGAAGATATTGAGCCATTTCTTGCGGGGGCGTCAATCGATGCGGACGGACAGACTTATTATGAATTTCAAAAAAAAATAACGACGAAATACACTTGTGTCATTGATGCCCGGTCTGGTCGAGTCAGGCACATCACAGAAGATGCAAGCAGCATCGCCCCCGGAGTGGGTGAGCGAGTCATTGGGATAAAGAAAATTCCTGATAAGTATTTCGAAAGCCTCCCTTCTGACTGGCAATTCGACGGAACGAAAATTATTGCGTACCAGAAAAGTAAAGAAGAGCTAATTGCTGTTGCCAATACGATAAAGACGAAGTTAATGGATGTCGCTAACGCTGCAATTGCGCCGCTTCAGGATGCGGTTGATTTAGGCATTGCAAATGATGATGAGGCAGCACTTTTGCTTGAATGGAAAAAATACCGCGTCTTTTTAAACCGCACAGATACCACTACAGCCCCCGTCACTGGCTGGCCAGTCCCGCCAGTCACCTGACGACAAATAAAAGCCCGCACTGCGGGCTATTCGCTTCTTTTTTCTCTGATTTCTCTATTTACTGTATACAAACAATCGTCACAAAAATCTTTTTCAAATGCCATCGCGCGTGCAAACAGCGTCGAGCGCTGCCCGCAGTGGTGGCACCTTGCGCCGCAGGGCATCAGGAAAAACACCACCACTGCAATAATCAGCCCCATAATCAACAACACCGCACCACCTCCCTTGCAAAATGATGCCCCGAACGATAGCGGCAATACCCACCCATTGATAATGGATATAAACGATCGATAAACTGTTATTGATCGCTCTCACCGATCAATTTCCTTTGGAATAGTCTTGTTGTGAACCTCCCACCGCGACACGCCTAAATCCTCGCAAAAATCAGCCAGGTAATTTAGGCCCGACCATTCACGCATACCGCCGCGCGCGGCCTCAACAAAGACAGCAATATCCTTATCACGCCACAGCCCGAACAAGCGCCAGCCCCCGACATCAGTTTTAACGGCCACAATGCGGGTCAGTACGCCCGTGTTATACAGGTCAGTAAACGCGGGCTTTTTGCGGGTTATCATTTGCATAAATCACAAACCTTAGTTTTGTTAGTTACAAGTCATCGGTCTGTATTTTTTACTTTTGATACGAGCAGGTCATTTGGTTGTCACAAGTCTGTCCCGCGCGGACGGAAGCGGGTTGCTGTAAACCATACCGCCAATTATCGGCACCACGCTTGCTTGTGACTCGTCTGTACGCTTCAGGGTAACGGATAGCGTCCTGAAGGTTTCCTGTGTCGTGAGCGGGCTTTCAGACAGCAATACAGCCACCAGCGGGATTATGACCTGCCCTGATTGCTCAAGACGGCGGCGCTTGCCACCCAGCTTGATAACCGGCGCAAGCCCACTGACCGTTAAGCCAAAGAAATTTGCTGGCGCTGCGGCGTTGTAGGCAGTTGCCGGGGCAAACAGCACCCCACTTGAAAAGCCCGCCAGTGTCATGGTTAGCGCGGACAGATTCGGCGGCGCGCTCTCCACAGATAAACCGTCAAAGTAAACTTCAAGGTCTAAAACTACCCGCTGCAATGGGTTTTGAAAATTAAGCGACCATTGGCCAGCGGCACCGCCGCCAAAAACATCTATATTGGTATTCTGGTATGGCAACGCAAACACGCTGTCCGCGCTATCCCTGACCTCATGCAGGGTGATTAAATCAGGTTGCAGCGTTGCGTTATCGTTTTTGCCCGCCGGTAAAGCACTAATAGCAATGAGCTCATCTTCAGTTATGGTCACTTATTCCCCCTCAAGCGCATCAAGCCTGCTGGCCATGTCTGCGGCCTTCGCATACAAATCATTAAAAATAAAATTAAGGTGTTTGTACTCAACCGGATCCCCCGCAGAAAACGTACCGTCACCGTTAATAAAAGTCGGTTTAAATCCGTCCTGCTGAAGCTGTGCAGATGGCTCTTCGGCTGACGGATAATCGCCGTTTTTAAATAAGTAGTTACGCGTGACGTAGGCAAACTTATTCACTGGCCACCTTCCAGCGCTTCAATGCGTGCCAGCGCCGCCTGATATTTGCCGTACAAGTCCCACAGAATGTAATTCATGTGCTGTGCCGTCAGTGGATCGCCGGTAACAAGGTTGCCGCCCCTGTCCATGTACGTTGGCACAAAGCCTGCGGCCTGCATTTCCTGTGAAGGTTCCTGCTTATTTGGTGTATCCGCGTTTAATGACGGATATGATTTATCGCTGTCCGCCCAACTATCCATTTGTCACCTCGATTGGTTTTCGTGTGGCCAGTGTGTTTTTTGGTGCCAGCGCTTCAGCACTGACAACTTCATCCGTGCGCTGACGGGTAAGTATGGATTTACCCGCGCTAACGCGAATGGTGACCCCGGCCTTTACCCTGATGACGCGTTCTGTTTTGACGTACTCCAGACCGCCCCACACTGACACAAAGATATTGCCTGGCATCATGGGTGCGTTATCGGTCAGCTTGTGATTTGGCCGCGTGGCCGTGCTGTAAATATCCCCGGCATAAGTGCCGCTAACCAATGACTCAGGCAGCCCAATATCTGGGGCCATTGCGCCACATTGCACGTAAATCATGCGGCCAAGTGGTGCGCGGTTAAACACAGCACCCTCCGCGCCAGCATGGGCCGTGACGCCGCCTGTTTTCAGCCATTTCACGCCGTAAACGTTCGCAATGTATTTGCCCAATGTGGGTCTGCTCTGCTGTGACGCCGTCAGCCCTGATGACAGGGTTTGCATTCTGCTACGGTATTCATCATCGCCCATGCCAGCCCGCGGCAGGTCATAACGTTCGCCCCACGCATCCAGCATGACGCCTGTTGATGTGGATAGCTTCATACCCGTTTGAAGGTAATTCAGCGCGCCCACCAATGAGTCATGATTAGCGCGAAGCCCTGTTAACAAATTGATATTGTTAGACAACCTGACTTTTGATGTTAAGCGGGCGCGGGCCAGTGCTTCAAGCGATATGATGTAGGGCTTCATATTTCGCCCTCGACGGTGATAAAGCTGTCATTGGTGACCGCAATTGCGCCGTCTGCAATGCTTACCGAACGGCCAGACGGGTTAGCCGTAACACCAACATTGACAGTAATGTCCGTGAGCGTTGGCAGGGCAACCATGAGATTAGATTCCAGTTGGCCCGCGTAGACATCACGCCCCACGATAAGTGATGTGAAATAGTCCTGAATGACTGCGCGCGTCACAGAAAAATAATCAACTGGCCTGCCGGTAGTCTCTGCGTCCCACGCATCGCCAGACACGGCAACGTACACCGATTGATAAGCCTGGCGGGTAAAATACATCGTTTCCGTTGAATCACCGTCAGTGGCCGTACCAAAGCTGCCGCCGAACGTGTTAGCCTCTCCAGCCACCGCGTTATAAATCGCCTGCGCAACGTCATTATCAGCACCACCCGCCACGAACACCTGCACGCTTTTTCCCGGTAGGCTGTTTTCATCTGTTTCAATGCCACGATTGACGTTGACCGAACAAAAAGACACGCCCTCAACAGCCAGAACGGATGCTTTTATACCCGGACGTGATGCACCAATTGATGATTTGCGTTCTGCGGCTGCGGCCTTCAGGCGCGCCCGGTAACTCTCATCGCCTTCAATTGAAAAGCCCTGGCTACCGTTGGCAAGTACAAGCACGTCATCACTAATAATGTCTCCATAATCCACGACAGGGAAAAGCGTTTCGGAGTCGTACCACGCGATAACAGGCATCCCCACGCGTACCACGTCATATACGTCCGACGCATACGAAAATCGCGCCACGCTTACCCCATCAGCGACAAACAACATTTCACCAAAGGCAGTCACCATGGTTGTCATCGCACTGTCACCGGCAATGACAAGCCCATATAGACGCGCCGTCACCGTGGCTGAAGTATCGCCGGATTCAAACTGCGTCGTGTATTCCTTCCCGTTTACAGACAGGACGAACGTGTTGCCATCAACCAGTGCAGTATCTTTGACCGCAAGCACAAGCCCTGCGCAGGAATTAGGATCGGGAATTGTGGTGGCAGATACCAGCCAGTCACCCTCTATTCCCTGCACTTCAAAGCTGTCACCGGCACTGACTACGCCGTCCGCCTTCATGAGCCAGACCACGCGCGCGGAGGATTGCGTCATGCCATAGCGGGAAATATTTAGCCATTCCCCGACCCCGTCCAGCTGCGCCCCCTCGCCTTGCGAGATATAAAAGCCGCCGAAAATCCAGCCCATAGCCTCCACAATCTGCAAATCATCTTCAGAGCATACCGCGATAATCTGACCAATAACGGCATCCCCATCAGACGATATGTCACCGAGAAGTGCACGCAGGCTGGCATAAATTTGACCGCGGAGCTCAGGCAGACGCGCACCGCGCCAGCCGTTATCACTGACTAACTCAATTCCCATTTATGGCCACCCCCTTTGACTCCTGACCGGCCACAACATCAAAGGTTATTGCCAGCTTACCGGCCACCATTACCGCACGCGTAATACGAACGTCTGTGACACCTTCTGTCTTCATGCCTTCTTCAGCAATCATCTTGCCCACTATGGGCGCGGGTAGTTTCTGACCCATTACGCCGTAAAACCACGGGATACCCAGCGTTTCATCAAGCCACCACTCCCCCTTATTGGTGCCAATTCTGATTTCGCACTGCTGGGCAATGCCATCGACCCCACCGTCAAGCACAAGGTCACCGCTTTTATTCAGGATGACCCCGTCTTTGTCCTGCAATAAATCCAGCATCAGTAAAACCCCGCCACCGGCGCTAAGTCGTGGATGGTCACCAGACATTTACCCTGCCCAAGCTCTTTAACCTCGCTGACGTTACCAACGGGTATAAATCGACGCCCGCGCGGTGTAGGCATGCACAGCGTGACAGCCTCCCCGTTTTCAGGGGTAGTGCGTGAAAAGAAATGGCCGTCTCGAGCCACTCTGTATTGCTCGCTATTTATTTGCATAGTTTGTTACCTGCCTGACGGTGATAACTGACACCCATGCGTCAAGAGATTGCCAGTCAATAAGGTCATCAGGGTCAAAACCTTCACCGGCATCGTTAAGCATCTGTGCCAGCGCGGCCTGATGTGACGTTTCATAAATAACATCGCTGTAATAAGGCACATACCCATCGCCAGCCTGGCGGCAATTGGCCATCACCATATTTAATGGCGCGTCAAACATCGGGCGCTTATCAATGTCCAGCACCTCAAGCCCAATCCGAGGCGTGACCTCAATAACATCACCCGTGTTGATGTTGAATGTGGCGTCTCCCGCCTGCAAAAATCCGCCATTCTCAATAGCCACTTGCGCGGCGCGTTCGCTAAGTTTCATTGTCTCTTCCTTTATTGAGGCGGGTTGGTAATGCCGCCGCCGTCGCCGTTCTCTTTGTGTGTATGTCCGCTACCACTAATGCCGCCTGAAACGTGGTCAATTGCCGCACTGGTGCCGCTGACCTGAACATCACCCGCAAACGCAGCACGGCCAGAGCCGCCCGAACCTGCCGCCGTGGTCATGTCGCCAGCAATGCCTACGTTGCCGTTAATTTGCGTATTAGCGTTAACCGTGAAGCCTGCCGGGGCATCGAGTGTTATTCCGCCTCCATCCAGCACCAGCTTTGCCCCGCCGCCGTTATCAATCGTGATGTTGTTGTCATCCAGGGTGATATTTGCGGCTGCGTGGAAAATTCGGATCCCCACGCTATCTGGCATCGCATGTGCTGCCGTATCGCTAAAGCCGGTTATGGCCGCACAGGCGGACAATGTTTTATGGTCTGGTGACTGCGCGTCAGCATGAGAAATAGCTATCAACAAACAGCTGTCACCCGCTTTAACCGCACCACTTACCCCGGAATTGCCACCGTTCCACAAAAGCGAAATAAGCCGCACATCGCTTACCGACTCGTATTCGTAAGGCTCATCGTTGTCACCAAAAATGCGGCGGGCTGTGGGCTGCACAACCGCTTTGCCACCGGCCACGGACACAATCGTTGCTTCCAGGGTAAATAATGCGGACTCGAGCTCTTCCTGAACAATGGCGCTGACCTGACTAACAGCTCTCATTCAATGACCCCTTCAAACTGCGATTCCCAGACGCTTAAATCCTGCGTGCCGAAACGGTGCGTAATTTTCGTGACGGTGACCCACCAGCCCTGCCCCAAAGACGGTGACTCGAGCTGCACCTTGTCGCCAACTTCAACGCCGCCACGCAGCACGGAACGCCAGTTAATGCCCTCAACTGTGCCAATCTGGCGGCGCGCACCCTTTGTGTAATCGGTATGGGAGTTTTTAGGAGGCCACGGGTAAGTAGCGACGGAATGCTTCTTCTTTTTGCTCGCAGTGGTTTTGCCTTTCTTATGGCGCTTCGGGGTATGTAGCTTCAGTGTTGGCGCGCCAATCAGCCCGCTGTCCGGGGAGAACAGCGCGGAGCCGGTTGTCATGGAATCACCAGCTGTCACCATCAGGGATTGATACTGAATAGACCATGTGGCATTAACAGGTTTGCACAAGCTGTTAAGCACGTCGCGCGAAAGAGCCACACCCGACACCGGCTTATCCAGCGTCAACGCTTCAGCCCCGCTGGATAAGCGACAACCCAACCCCATATCTGCGGCAACAAGCCTGACCGCCTCGACCAGCCTTTGACCCTTCTTAAATGACCGCTTTGTTACTGATGCCCGGAACGGGATAAGCGATTCATAGATTTTGATTTTTAGCCCGTAGACTTCCGCAGGCTTGACAGTAACTGCGGCTATCAGTTCCCCCTGAAAAAGTGTCAACAACCCCTCATCACGGTAACCCGCCGCAATGCTTAAAGTGCTTCCTGAAACGGCTATCTGGTTTTGTGTATTGGCTGAAATCCCCCAGAGCGTTAACTCCGCCTCGTTCGGTTCTTTCGCGTTGTCACGCACGCAGGAAAAGTCACAGTCAGCATCATTAATCGTGATGCTCTCGCCCGTTGTGCAATTAATGATGATTTGAAAAATTCGCCCCCAGGCCATTTGCATTTACTCCTTTATATAGTCGGAGCAATCACAACATCATCATGTGAGGCCGTCAGGTGAAGCACGACAAGACACAAAATAGGCTGGCTGTGGATAAATGGCTGATTTCACCCTACCTGCTTATTTTTCTCCTTTCGTCAACCCCACGCAAAGCCGCATGAATACTGGCACGCCCTGTGGATATTAATAATCGTGCCAACTCTCACACACTCAAATTAGCCGTCACGACCCCTTCCTTGTCTGTGCCTAAAAACTGTTACAAAGCCATGCGGGTAATATTCTCTCCGTGTTCCCATTTGAATAAATATGCGCATCCCAGCCAATGCCCATGACATAAGGCCTGAAACAAACACGGGCCAAAATAAATACCTGAAGAGCTCGCTCCTCACACCTGCTTCGCACTCACCGGTGCTCGATTAATTTCCATGTCAACGGAGCCAAATGACTGGTTTGACCACTGCGCCGTAATATTTACGGGCTGATTCTGGTGCGATTCATGGCTTTGTTTTTATATATCTATGATTTAGTTGGATTTTGTTGGTGGATTGGCGCGCCCAGCACTAACCGAGAATGTAAGTGCAGGTTACATTTATTAATACTCTCGCTTTTATGGGTATTTTTTTACCCGTATATTAACCATGCTCAGAGGTGTTAAGTGTTCCCCCTCCACATATAACGTCGTTGTAACTCGCTAATTTTCTGGCGTTATTTTCTCCCTTTATACTTTTAAAAATCCAACCGACTGAAAAAAATAATATAACGCTTCAAAAACGGGCGTTTATTACTCAAAAAATGA
Organism: Buttiauxella sp.; assembly: GCA_036502985.1. Classification (GTDB taxonomy): domain Bacteria; phylum Pseudomonadota; class Gammaproteobacteria; order Enterobacterales; family Enterobacteriaceae; genus Buttiauxella. Next base: position 4,568 of record DASXXQ010000308.1, on the reverse strand, counting down.
CAGCCAAGCCTATCTTGTTGTTTATATTGAATATATATTTTTTCGCCGTTTCTCATCGTGCGACCTGTGTTTCCTATTCCCTTTTCTCTCGCTTCGTGATTCACACAAAGTTATCAACAGCGCTCATTTTTAACAGATTATTAACTACGTTTAACAAGGCTATGCTCGTTTGCGAGCAACAATTGCTTAACATTATCCAGGCCGATTTTTAGGCATAAAAAAACCGCCCGGAGGCGGTCTGGAAGTCACGCAGTGTTTGTGGTCAGCAATCAGCCTTGCGCGGCGTCATAATCTTTTAGCGCATGCAACAAAGCATCACGCATTTTTTTGTACGGCGGCTTTTGCAAATAAACATTAGGCACGTCTTTAATTTCATGATTGAGAATTAACTCACCGGCTAAATAATCCTCGCCACGCACAGCGGCTTTTGTTCGGAACATTTTCCGCATGTCATGAAGGCACCAACCAAAACCTTTTCGCCCAATGTACATATATACAGCACTATAACTGACGCTCGCCTCTTCAATAATTTCAAGCCAGCCCCTGATTTGCTTTATATATTTCACCGGTACAGGCAGTAATAAATTTGCGCGCGTCTTCGTTGTTCTGTCTGAAATAAACAGCATCCCATTATCAAGCAATGAGTTTTGACGCAGCGATACGGCTTCAGTAGCACGCAGACCAAAGCATAACGCCATCTTACCAATCTCCCTGTGCGGGCTCTTCATGCTCTCAATCTGGCGCGCTGTCTGGCTAAATTCGTCAATGCTGACACGCGCAGGTTTGGCGAGTGATGGAAACCTTTTTACCCGCTTACTTACCTGTTGCGCTGTCTTGCGTATGGCTTTTGAAATGGCCGTCGCTGACGCTGGCGTCATGACTTTCATGTCAATATCGCCCTTAACCGTCCACTCCAGCACGCCTGCGGTGTAATTGAGTTCGGCGCGGACTGTCGTAGCGGCGCGCCCTTCATTAATGCGGTTTTCTGCGTGTCGCTTCCAGTAATCAGGATGAGACGCAGCACGGACGCCGAGACGCAGCACAGGGTTAGTGCTGCGTATTGCGTGGCATTCGCGGGTAATTGTGTCAGGACACAAGGCGCGGTCTTTGCCGCGCCGCTCTGCCATCCTGAGTAAGACCTCCGTTATCATGCCTTCACCGCTAACGCCTGGCGGATTGCGTGCGCAATGCGGATATACTGGCCTGACTTTTCGTAGCCCTGCGACTCCGTCCATTCCAGAATCGATGCAAGAAACTTCATATTAGAAGTTAACGTGCTGGTGGATGGTTCCCGCGCATACAGCGACACCCAGCGCCCCGGACGCACAAGACGCACGGCGGATCCGTTTAGCGTATCAGCCAGGGCATTAATTGCGCTTCGATGCCTTGACAGCGTATTGCTTTGCAGCCCTTCAGCTATCGCGCGCGCTTCAGCTATCGCCAACACTTCAGCTGCAAGCCCGGTGCCGGTTCCAGTTTCGGCTTCAATTGCTTCCATCGTGAGCCCCCGGCATCTGCAACTTGATATTTAAAGACGTGGCAATATTAAACAGGTCACCCATGCGCGGTGCGGCTTCCCATGCTTCATAGCCACGGATTGTTTTTCGAGTTGAGCCCACCAGCTCTGCGAAGGCGTGACGGTCTAGCCCGCATTCGTTGCGAAGGTCACCGCTGCAAACAGCGTCAACAAGCTGACCCAACGTCAAAACGCGCTTTTCTTTTTGCAGTTTTTTTACAGCATCGTTAATCATAGTAAGAAGCCCCATCTGAAGACCCCCATATTATCAATTATGAATCGGTACGGGTAGCTTTCTACCCTATGAAATACTAATTACAAATTTATTTAACTCTAATCTCTGTGCGTGTATTGCGCTGCGAGTACCACACCAGCCCTTTTCATCACTCAACATTAAATAGAATGTTTCACCGGTATTACAAAGGAGCTCAACACAACCACGTTTCCTGCGTTCGCTCTCGTTAGTCTCAATGACTAGCGCCCGCATTTTTCCTGATTTAATTAAGTCTTTCTCTTCGCTAGATATATTATGTTCAATTTTCGCTATAGGTGCGCTCTCATCCTCCGCGATGAGATTGCTTATTTTAAGGCTATCACCTTCCACACAAACGACATCGCCCGATACATGGCCATAGAACATTAACCAGATAACATCTTTTACCGGATAATATTCACCATTAATTACAACGCATGACACCCCGGCCCGGTTAACAATGTCAACAGCAGCACCACGGACACCAGCGCCCTTGTTACTATTCCGATATAAGACGCCCTCGTCATAAGTGAAAAGCTCATGCGCCTTGTAATATAGCCAGGCAGAGTTGATGCCGACCGCATACTCTTTACCGCATTCTTTTAGCACTTCATTAAGCACCGTGGCGCTATCGTCAGCGACAGACTTAACAGCAAGGCGCAGGATGTCTGGTAACTTGACCGCGCCCACTGACAAGCGCGCTTTAGCGCGCTCATGTGTGGCGCGGTCACACCGGAAATTGATAACCGATTCAGTCATCATTCACGTCCCGAATAGTAACAATCGACCATTGCTGAACCAGCAGCCTCAACAAATTCAAGGTCACACACCATCCTGAAAAGCTCGACGTACTGCGGGGAGATATCCGAGCCAGCAAAGATATCGCCCAGGGTTTCGCGCATTGAGTCGATGTCCATATCATTGCGGGATAAAATAAGCTGGCGGGCGTGCATACGGAACGTTGCGCCATCGCTTAAAAGATTCACGCCTTTTTTACGCTCTTCAAGTGAGCTAATCATTTGGCCTGCTCCTTAGTAAGTTTGCGGCGGCAAGCCAGGCAATCATCAGGACTTTCAAAGGTGTCTGGTTCCCTCACCGGATTAACCAGCATCCACTTTCCGCAAATACTTACCGCCTCACCCTCTTTGAAGAAGTGGTGCTTACGTGAATTAAGGGGCCGCGCCCAGCCAGCTGTTAGGTTGCTATTGGTCATTTACCAGTCCCCGCCCATGACGCGCAATTTTGGCGCTTGAATTGCCATAAGCTCGTTATTTGGGTTTTCACCTTTGCCGCTATGCGTATCCCCCAGAATCAACGCAAATCCATCACCACCAGACGTGTAAAACCGCGCTTCCGGGTAATGCTGCTTTACCTCTGCAAGATATTTGGCGAGATTATTGGTTATGCTAACAAAGCGACTTGCCCCGCGCGGCATTGCGTCCAGCAGTAAATCAAGCGCTGTATCATCAGTATCTTCAATGTGCTGCTTTAGCTGCTCAGTATTCATTTTATTTAAGCCCCTTGCGTGGCTTCTCCTGTTATTTCTTTATTTATCAATTCGATGCTTAATAAGACATACCCCGGAACGAATGAGCCAACGTCCGCAACATGCGTGATAACAACGTCAACAAACTCTCCCGTGAATCCACCCTGATATTCATTGAGGGTTATTTTATCGCCGCACTTATAATCACGGTCATTTATACGTAATTCTGCATGCTTCAGGCCATCTGCAACCGGTGCAAAATGAATAGGTGCTATTTTTAAATTGTGTTCCATTGCGGAGCCCTATTATTAAAAAAATGATTGTTTGAATACCGCGGCGCATACACCGTGACGGGCTGCGCGTTGTTTTTGTCGCCTTTTCTGCCTGTTGACACCAGCTTTGGTGCAACCCAAACACCCGTAGACCACAAGACGTGCGCCGCCCTCGCTAATCTGCATGCATTAATTTCATCAGGGGTGAATTTAGGACGGGGATAGACACGTTTTTTGCGCTGCTTAACTATTGCAGGCAGACCCCGACGCATATGTCGAGTTAGTGAGGATTGGCGGAAATAAGATTTGCTGACGCTCTTCAGATACCAGTATTTGACTCTGCCGTCACAGTCTTCTTTTTCAATAACTTCAATATCCACGCTTTTAGATGCGCGCATGTTGTCTATGCGATTTCTAATTAGCTTGCGGTCACAGTCCCCAAACTCGTTTTCAAGCTCGGCAATGACATCAAGCGTGCGCAATTTGCGGCCCAGCATCACGTTAACTATATCTTGCGTTGTGATGTCCGTATTAAGTGGCGTGGCGCTCATGCTCTCCCCCTTGAATCAAGCGAAGGAGTCCAAAAGTTCGGGATAGATACGCGTAACCCGCGCGAGGTGATTTTGTGCCTGATGTTGTATCGGAATAAGCCAACCAGAACATCACGCACTAAACGAGGAGTATCTCGGCAAAGTTCGTCATGTGAAACATGCAAAAAACCATAGTCGATGATGTATGCGAAAGGCTTGCCGTTAGCTGCTGATTGATAAGCTTTTTGGAAAATTTGGTTTAGCGCCTTGCGCGCCTCCCCTACCCTCTGATTATCACTTATTTGTAAGTTACTGTTAACCATATAGCCCCACGCTAAACGGGTAAATTTCTACCCGTCTTCGCGCAAGCTATATTATGTTAAATTCAGCATGGCGATAAATAAGTTCACAAGCCACTCCCTTTCCCTTCAGGGTATCTTCAGTAGAATTAATGAGGCTTCAGAGAAAGAGCCCATAAATATATGGGCTCTTCTTTAAGATCCATCGCCAT